>NZ_BCSQ01000043.1 GCF_001570945.1 Janibacter anophelis NBRC 107843 | reverse complement strand
GGCGGGTTCGCGTGGGCCGACGCAGGCCACGGATAGGCTGACGTCATGGCGGATCTGACCGAGCCCTGCCCCAATTGCGGACGCCTGATGCGTTGGGAGACCTCCCACGAGCGATGCGACGGGTGCGGCTACATCCGGCCCTGCTGCGAGGGCGCCCCCTGCCCCATCCCCTGAGTCGCGCGCTCGACCGGGACCCGCCCCCGAGAACGAGTCAGGCCCTGCCGCGTAGTCGCTGGCAGGGCCTGTTCCGTCTGTCTCAACACAGAGCGCGCCCGTAGGGATTCGAACCCCAAACCTTCTGATCCGTAGTCAGATGCTCTATCCGTTGAGCTACGGGCGCTCGCCGCCGAACTCGTCGGCAACAAGGAAGGACAATACTTGATCGCTGCCCGAGGACGAAATCGGCGCCACCACCCGCCGTCGACCGCGCATCCGCCCGGGGAGATGCGCGCCTCGCAAGCGACTGCACGCGGACCTGGAAGAGCCCCCGGACCGGATGGCTCGGGGGCTCTTCGACGCTGCGGAGACGGAGGGATTTGAACCCTCGATGGGCGATAAACCCAAACCGCATTAGCAGTGCGGCGCCATAGACCGGACTAGGCGACGTCTCCAGACAACCCGGACAGACTAACCGTCGGGCCTCGCGCACTCCAACTCGGGTGGGTGCGGAGCGGTTCAGCTGCAGATGTCCTCGGAGGCCGTGCGGCTCGCGACGTCCGTCGCGGCGGGCGGCGCGGTGACCGAGGGCGAAGGGAGCGGACCGTCGGCTTCGCTGTTGGGCACCTCCCGAGCCGGGTCGGCGCCTTCGCCGAGCACGAGCCGGACGTCGCCCTCCGCGAGGGTCTCGTCGACCTTGAGCTTGGCTCCCGGGTACGCGGCGGCGACAGTGCGCGCGTGCTGCTCGTCCCCCTTCGCATGGTGGACGAAGACGCCGCTGACGGTCCCGGTCGGTGGGGTCTGCACGACGGAGGCATCGAAGCCCTGCGCCGTCAGTGCCGCGACCTCCTGACGCGCCAGCCCGGACACCCCGGTGTCGTTGACGACGGACACGCTGACGGACGAGGGCGCGACGGTCAGCTTGCGCTCGTCCTTGGCATGCCGCTTCGGGTCCCGGCCGGGGAGCGCCGTGTCGTCCCGGACGGCAGCCCACAGCGCCTCGGACGCCTCGGGGCGCCACTGCACACGGTTGGTGTCGGCCGGGTACGGCTCGGTCGGCACCGTCACGAAGACGATCTCGTCGGTGCCGAGCTCCTTGAGGCTGGAGGCGATCGACATCAGCCGGGTCAGGCCGAGGTCGTCATCGGCCGTCATCGACCGCGTGGCGGCGTCGAGGAAGCTGTAGAGGCGGTCCGGCCGCAGCAGCAGGGAGGTGTCGGTGACCTCCTGGGCCATCGAGGACATGAAGGCCTGCTGGCGCTCGATGCGCTGCAGGTCCGACCCGTCACCGAGGCTCTTGCGCATGCGCACGTAGCCCAGCGCGTCCTTGCCCTCGAGCCGCTGGCGGCCGGCCGGCAGGTCGATCTGCGCGTCCTCGTCGTGCACGGCCTGCGGCAGGCACACGTCGACGCCGCCGAGCCCGTCGACCATGGCCTGGAACCCACTGAAGTCGATGACGGCCACGTGGTCGACGAAGACCCCGGTGAGGCCCTCGAGTGTCTTGACGGTGCAGGCGGGGCCGCCGCGGTTGAAGTTGTCGTTCCACCGGCGGACCTCACCGTTGTCGACCGTCGATGCCGGGTCGGAGCAGTCGGTGGGCGCCTTGGTCATCGAGTCGCGCGGGATCGAGACGACGTAGGCGGACTCGCGGTCGGCGGAGAGGTGGACGAGCAGGTTGGTGTCGGACCGGGCGCCGCCCTCGGCCGTGCCGACGCCGTACTCCGTGGTGCCGATCCCCTCCCGGGTGTCGGAGCCGATCACCAGGATGTTGAGCGCGCCCTCGACGGCGGCGGTGGGCCGGGCAGCGGACCCGTGCCCGATGTCGACCCGCTCGATGTTGCCGTTGAGGTGCACGGTGACCGCGAGACCGGCGGTGACGGCGAGGGCCATGGCGCCTCCGCCCACCTGGAGCAGACGGCGACGAAGGGAGGCCCGCTTGGCCTCTCGGTGGGACAGCCGCGCCGAGCGCGTCGTCCCTCCGGCGCGCCGGTCCAGACGGGTGGTGCCCTGCGGGGCCCGCACCACGGTGGAGCTGCGACGAGACCCACGACGCGCGGTCGAGCGCTGCTGCTCGAGGGCCCGCCTCCGGTCAGCTCGCGTCTCGTATCGGCGCTCGTCCTCGTGCTCCATCGAGAGGACACCCTAACCCCGGACATGACGAAGGCCCCCACCGGATGGTGGGGGCCTTCGAACGAAGCGGTGGAATCACCGCATCAGGCGTGCGAGTCGTCTCAGACGGGACGAACGCGCTCGGCCTGCGGGCCCTTGGGGCCCTGGGTGATCTCGAACTCGACGCGCTGCGCCTCGTCGAGCGACCGGTAGCCGGTCGTGTCGATCGCGGAGTAGTGAACGAACACGTCGGGGCCTCCGCCGTCCTGGGCGATGAAGCCAAAGCCCTTCTCAGCGTTGAACCACTTAACGGTGCCCTGTGCCATGGGGTGAATCTTCTTTCCTGTTGAACAAACCGGCCTCGCGGGTCGCGAGACCTTGCGCAAGCTGCAAAGCTCCCCTCGGCAGAGGTACACGCCTCTGGTAACACTGTGAGCCCGACGAGTCGGTCCCATTCGCATCATGCGAGAAGTTCTGTACTGCAACTACGTGAGCGACGCTACCAGCAAACCCCGACGGCGGCGTGGTCGTGGTCAGGCATCATCGTGCGGCGCTCGTCCGCCCACGTGCTCACGCACCGCGTCGATCGCCTCGACGTAGCCGCGCACGCCCCGCCCGACGATGACCGCCTCCGACACGTCACTGATGTAGGAGAAGTGCCGAAAGGCCTCTCGCGCATGGACATCGGAGATGTGCACCTCGACAACCGGCCCCTGCACCGCGGCCAATGCGTCGCGGATCGCGACCGACGTGTGCGTCCAGCCGCCCGCGTTGATCACCAGGCCGACCGCGCTCGCCCGCACCTCGTGGATGGCGTCGATCATGACGCCCTCGTGGTTGGTCTGGCGGAAGTCGAGCGCCCAGCCCAGCTCGTCGGTCCGCGCGCGGCACAGCGCCTCGACGTCGGCCAGGGTCTCGTGGCCGTAGACCTCGGGCTCGCGCTCGCCGAGCAGGTTGAGGTTGGGCCCGTTGAGGACGACGACGGTCGGTGCGCTGCTCACGACCGGCAGCCTAACGACGAGCGCGCAGCCGTCACCGGCCCTCGCCGCGCAGGGTCCGCTCGAAGAGGCTGCGGGTGGCCTGCGGCAGCACGGTCTCGGCGACCTGCACGTCGAGCTCCGGGCGCTCGCACTGCAGGCCGTAGCAGAGAGCGTCGGGGCGCGACGGCTCCTCAGCAGCGAGACGGGGCAACTGCGGACCCTCGACGAGTGCCCGGAAGGCCCGCGCGTCGGGCTCCGGCAGCTCGTCGAGGACCAACTCGCGCGCCCGCGTCAGGCCCGCCACCCCACCCGAGCGCGACAGGCGAAGGGGGCCCGTCGCGGCTCCCACGCGACCGGCGCCCCCCGGGATGTCGACCTCGGCGCCGGGGGTCCCCCCTTCGTCCGGGGCGACGCCCACCTGTTGCCACGCATCGGCGACCGCCATCGCCTCCGGCGACCCGTCGCCGTACCGGGCCCGTGCCGCGGCGAGGGTGAGCCCGGCGAAGGTCGCGAAGTCGCAGTCCGGCGCGATCTGCCCGGTGAGCACGTCGCACCAGATGAGCCCGGGAGCCTGCCAGGCAGGACCGCCGATCGTCGTGGCGACGAGGTGGAAGGCCTTGTTCGGGATGCCGGAGTTGATGTGCACTCCCCCGTTGTCGTCGCGGGTGCGCACGAAGTCGTCCATGTGCCCCGGCTGCGGGTCGCGCCCCATGCGCGGGTCGTCGTACGCGGTGCCCGGCGCGGCCATCGAGCGCAGGGCCTGCCCCTGCACGCCCTCGGCGAGCAGCTCGGCCCCGATGAGCCAGTCGGCCACGTCGGCAGTCTGCCCGAGGTGGCGCTGCTTGACGAGCACCCCGAAGACGTCGGACACGTGCTCGTTGAGCGCACCGGACTGGTCGCGGTAGACGAGGGCCGCGGTGTGCTCGGTGACGCCGTGGGCGAGCTCGTGGCCGATGACGTCGAGGCTCGCGGTGAAGCGGGTGAAGATCTCGCCGTCACCGTCGCCGAAGACCATCTGCATGCCGTCCCAGAAGGCGTTGTCGTAGTCCTGCGCGTAGTGCACGGTCGCGAGCAGCGGCATGCCGGCGCCGTCCAGCGAGTCCCGGCCGTACTCGCGCGCCCACAGCTCCCACGTCAGCCCGAGTCCGTCGTAGGCCTCGTCCACGGCCGGGTCCGAGGTGGGCGGCTGGCCCTCGTCACGCACCACGGTGCCGGGCAGCTGCTCGGTGCCGCCCGCGTCGTGGACCGTGCGCTGCGGCCCCTCCGCCGGCCTCGTGGGCGCGACGGAGGGCGAAGGGAGCGTCCGCGCCGTCGTCCGGCCGTGCCGCAACGAGGCGTCGAGGGCCAGGGTGCGCGCGGCCACGAGCGCCGGACGGGCGTCGTCCGAGCGCGCGAGCGCGGCGAGGACGTGGGGCGGGACGATGCTGCACCGGGTCATCCACCCAGTGAACTCCTGTCCACCGACAACCGCACCCGGGAGTTCGGCGTCGTGGACGATCAGTTACGACAGGCCGGCTGCCAGCGAGAGGCGCTGCAGGTTCTCCGTCGCGTTCTCGACGCTGAGAGCGGCTGGATCTCGGGTGCAGACGTCGAGCATCAGGCGCAGACGCTTGCGGTCCTTGGGTGACAGGGCCTCATCGCGGACGTCGCTCGCGGAGAGCAGGCCGGCAAGCACGACGAAGTCGACGCAGTGCCGACCGCTGGCTCCGCCACTGCCCAAGTCGATGCGAGCGGCTGCCTTGCCGACCAAGGCGCCCACGAGGCTTGGGCGGCGCACCATGCCGCGCCTGCCGGCGACCTCGACCTCGATGTCGCTCGCACGGGCGAGCGCCTGGGTGGTTCCCGGTGCCGCGACGGTGGGCGCCCCATGGACCCCACCCCTGGACTCTGCGCGCTGACCGGTGCCTTCCGGGATGAGGACGTCGATTTGTGCGCGGTCGCGCTTCCAGCGGTGCTGCATCCCGTCGCCGGAGGTGTCGGCAGTGAACCCAAGATCCGCCAGGGCAGCGGTGAAGGTCAGGAGGATGTCCGGCTGGGCTCGGACATCGACGACGGTGTCGGCGTCATCGGTGGGTCGCGGCGGCACACCGCCTCGTTCGGCGCAGTGCAGATGCACCATCTGTCCGCCGACGAGCGCCCAGTCGGTCGGGACGGCTTCGTGGAGGTCCATCAATGTGTGCCACGCCTGCTCCTGGCCAGCAGACATCACCGGCATGACCACCCAGGTCACGCGCCGCGCCTCTGTGCACGCTCGGCCAGGAGCTCTTGCGCGCGGGCACGTTCGCGCGGGCCCGGATGCTCCGCCAGATCAGCGGCGATGACGAGGTCGATGTCCTTGTAACGCTCTGGATCGACGGCCTCGTCGACGACGTGAAGGACGACATTGGCGCGGTCCGCGGATGCCGGCACGAGGAGATGGTCTCGCACCAGCGCGTCACGGTCGCCGGCCCTCGAATAGCCCTCAACGACATCCAGAGCCGACATCTGTGCCTTTGGCGAGGACAGGCCCGAGAGGTGCATCCGCGCGTCGTCGCGCAGCCCCGCCAGGTCCAGCGGCGAGGCCCTGTAGAGCTCTCGCGCGGCGCGGTGGCCGAGCGTGCGGAGCATGAGGACGGCAAAGTCGTCCAGATCGCGCTCGTGTGGCGCCTCCTCGAGCAGTTGGGCCAGACGGGCACGTGCGCGGGACTTCGCCCATGGGGAGAGATGGTCAGCCACGTCGGCGGCCACGGCAATCAGAGCTCCGGCCGAGGCTCGCGACAGGGGCCGTCCGGGGTCGGTGTGGTGAGCGATCTCGCGAAGGTCGGCTTGGTCGATGACCCATTGGCGTCCCACCTTTCGCGCGGGAAGGGATCCGTCCTGAATGCGCTGCTGTATGCGCGTGCGTGAGACGCCCAATTGGACGGCGGCCTCGGGGGCACTGATCAGACCCACGACCAGACCTCGCTTCCACTCATGACGACATTGCGTAAATACTATGCGGACATAAAGGTTTCCTGCAATGATCGAGCAGAGGACAGGGCCAACACCTCCTTGCTCATCCTGATCACCCTCTTCATCGTCGTCCTCCTGTCCTTCATTGCCGGGCAGAGCAGAGACAGGCTAGAGACGATGCGGCACAGCCACTCCCGGCTGGCTCCGTGACTCGCGGCCCGGACGAGGCACAAAGAATGTCCTGGGTCGCGACGACGTGAACGATGCCGCGACCCAGGAGTTCGGCGGGGAGTTTACAAAAGGTCTACAGCCCGCTGCTGGAGCCGAACTCGAGGAGTGCCGGATGAGGCCATCACACGAGAACCAGCCAACCTGTCACACGAGACCCTGCCAGATGCCCGTGACATCGGGTTTGCGGTAGACGTTCTGCCTGCGTCGGCCTTCTGAACGCGGCTACTGCTGGGCGGCGGGTAGAACGGCGGGTGCGATCTTGTCAGCGATGGTCTCGAGGTTGTCTTCGGCGGTGGTGAAGCCGGCGAGGTCGGGCAGGATGCCGCTGTACTCGGCGACATCGGCGAAAGTGACTCCATCCAGTACTGGGATGAGCACGTCCTTGTGCAGGAGCGCGCCGAGTTCACGTTGAGTCCAGAAGCGCCCGGTGAGGTACGCAGGCGTGAGAACGGCGACGCCGGCCGCGGCCTTGCGGAGGCCAGCGTCCATCTGGAGCGACTGGCTCTTGCCCGGTTCGATGGCGACTTGGTCGAGCCAAGGAGAGACCCCGCGGTCTGTGAGTGCTGCGGCCAGGGCAGTCGCTGTGGGCTCGCCGTCGATGCGCGCGTAACTGATGAAGACGTCGTACTCGCGCCCGTCGTCGAAGGAGATGGCGTTGTGGACTCGCTCGACCAGGTCTTGTTCCGCCGGTCGGTAGCTGACCACGCGAGTCGGACCCGTGAGCCGCCGGCTGAGGCCCGCGATCACCTTCCTGTTGTGCGCGTCTGCCTTGCGGTTGTGGGCGTCGACAGCCCGTTGGTTCGCCTTGTTGACCCGGTCCACCTCAGCCTTGTTCTGGGCTGCGATTTTTCGGTTGGCAGCGTCGACGCGCCGCTGGTTCTCACGATTGACTCTGTCGACCTCGCGGTTGAACTGCTGCTGCGCCTTGCGCTGGGCTGCTCTGATGCGGCGGTTGAGCTCACTGTTGCTGACCACGTTGACTCCTTCACCTCAGGTAAACAACGGTAGGTGCACGCACTGACACCCCGGGAGGCGTCGTCTTGGGCTGCCGGCTCACCGGCTGCTGCCGGGGTTCGCGCGTTTGCGCTCCCCCAAGGTCTCGAGCACGAACTGGACCCACACCGTGGTGGCTCCGACGGCCAAGCGTGCGTGCCGTGGTGCGACCCACACGGGCACGCTCTCGCGCCCATGGCCTGTGCCAGCTTCGTTTCGGAGTTCGGCGACACCCTTGACTGTGGTGGAGAGCCCGCCGAGGAGGCTTCGGATGGCCGAGGAGTCCTTGAACTCCTTGGCGTGCGCGCCCAAGACCCTGTGGGTGGTGTCGATCAGGACCGGAAGTTTCGGCTTCGGTGGGTATTCGTTACCGAGCTCGCGCAGAACCAGTTTCGCGGCGCTCTCGAGGAGGTCCTTGGCGTTACCAACCGCGGCACGGGGGTCTGACTCGATGAGGTTCGCGATGCGGTTGAGGTGATCGCGAATGGCAGTGGGGTCGGTCAGGGAGTTCAGTGCATCGTCGGTCACCGCGAGGGCCGAACCTGCGCCGGACGCGAGAGCGTCCAGTCGCTGTTGAAGGGGCTCGAACAGCTCGTTGATCAACTCTTGGCGCGCTTGGTAGCTGCCGTAGCATCCGTTTCGCTTCCAGTAGCTCTTGAAGTTGTCGAAGTCTCGGAACGGGAGCGTGAACGGTCCAGCTCCTGCCGCGGACGCTGATGCCGTGAGCGCTCTGATGAGCACCTTGGACCCTGCGTTATCGGCGATCTCGCCACCGCTCGTCCCGAATTTCTCCAGCTCGTCCCGTACCAAGTCCGTGACGGCCACAGCGACGGCAACGGGCGAGTGGCCGGACGGGTCGCCGTCGATGATGCGTTGGAGCACCCGGAAGTTGATGGCCTCGGTCGATGGCTCCCACGGGCTGTCAGTCGTGGTCGCGCTGACCAAGTCCTCACGGCTGAAGGTCACTGGTGCTCACCCGCTCTCTCTCCACGCTGGTCGCGTCCACCAGCGTCATCAGTAGTGCTGCTCGATGTATCCGTAGGCGCGGTCGAACAGGTCCCCGTCGTGGCTGAGACCGTTCTGTTTGAGGGTCTTGCGTAGTGCGAGGCGGACGTCGCGGACGGAGGCGTCCTTGGCGACCCAGCCGGGGTGGCAGACCTCGCGGGCGATGGAGTCGACCTGTTCGACGATGCGTCCGATGAGGACCGGGGTGTCAGCTGGCGCGTACTCCTGGAAGATCTGGGTCAGGGCACCCACGTTGGGGTCGGTCAGCGGCGGCAACGCGTCCAGACCTTCGCGTCCACCATCGTCCTCGGCGTGTTCGGCGACGGTCAGGTCTCGGGCGGTCGTGAGGAGGTCGCGGAGCCAGTCCAACGCGTTCTCGGCTTGTCCGATGGCCCGCTCACGCAGCGCTTCGAGGCGCTCGGCCAGGGTGGCCCAGACCTTGTGGTCGCCGGTGTCGCCGTCGATGCGGGCTTGGAGGCGTTTGGTGATGGAGTCGAGGACTTGTTGGGCGCTCTTGTCCTGTACCTCGGTTTCGAGGTGGGCGAAGGTCGGGTCATCCAGGAGGGTCTGGATGGTGCCGGCGTCGGCGACGACTGCTTCCTTGGTGGTCGCGGTCAGGGTGACGGGGCCGATGCGGGAGTGGACCAGGTCGAGGGTCTTGGCGCCGAGGCGGTGCCACAGCAGGTCCAAGTTGGAACTGGACGGCTTGATGTTCTGGTACACCTTCGCCAGGAAGCCATAGTCCTCGCGGTGAGGGCCGAGTCGTGGGTGGGGCCATGCGGTCTCCCAGATGCCTTCCAGGAGCCCGAAGCGGGTGGCGAACCGGTCGCGGGCGGCTTCGTCGGGCATGCGTTCGTTCGCGGCTTGGAGGACTTCGTAGCCGACCTTGGTGCGGTCGATGCCGTTGAACTGGTCGAGGACGGACGGCAGTTCAGCTTCGAAGACGTCGATGAGCCCCTCGAGGTCGATGTGCCGCTTCGCCTTCTCGGGGTCGGCGGGGACCATCGCGCGGGCGTACCCCTCGCCGAGACCGACGTAGTCGACGACCAGCCCGTTCTTCTTCCGCTGTCCGGTGACCGGGTGGGTCCAGTTGCGGTTGGTGCGGGTGATGGTCTGGAACAGGGTGTGCAGCTTCAGCGGCTTGTCGAGGTAGAGGACCCCTTCGATGGGCGCGTCGAACCCGGTGCCGAGCTTGGCGGTGACCACGAGGAACTTCAGCGGGTCGCCGTAGGCCCTGAAGCGGTCCAGCAGGGCGTTCTCTTCCTCCCTGGTCAGCTTGTACGGCTGGAGGGTGGCGTCGTCCTTGGGTTGGACGCTCATGACGACCCGCACCTCGTCCGGAGCGGTGCCGGTGTCGGTGGCTCGTTTGACCAGGAGGCGCCGAAGCTCGGTCTCGTAGGCGACGCACAGGTCGCGGTCGTTGACGACGACCTGGGCCTTCATGCCCAGGGGGTCCACGGTGGCGTAGAAGTGGTCGACGATGTCCGCGCAGACAGTTTCGATGCGCTCTGGGTTGGAGAAGAAGGTCGAGGTGCGCGACGCCTTGCGGGTGATGAAGTCGCGCTGCTCGTCGTCGAGGTCTTCTTCGTCGAGCATCTCGGCGAACGCCGCGTCGAGGCCCTCTTGGTCGAGCTGGAAGTCCACCAGACGCGCGGTGACGTGGATGGGCACGGTCATCCCGTCGGCGATGGACCGGTCGGAGGTGTACGCGTGCAGGGTGCGGCCCGGGTCGTCGGGGTGCCCGAACAGGTCGTAGGTGTTCTTCTCGAGGTCAGCGATGGGCGTTCCGGTCAGCCCGAAGAACGTCGCGTTCGGTAGCGCTGCACGCAGCGACTGCCCCAACCCGCCTTCTTGGGTGCGGTGCGCTTCGTCGATCAGGACGACGATGTTGTCTCGCTCGGACAGCACGGGCGCGTCGCGGAACTTGTGGACGGTGGTGAAGATCAGGCCCCGCTTGTCGCTCGCCAGGAGAGTCCGCAGCGCCTCTGCGGTGGCGGGGGTGGACAGTGCCGGCATCCCGGCGGAGCGGAACTGGGCGTAGGTCTGGTCGACGAGCTGGATGCGGTCGGCGATGAGGATGACGGTGGGGTTCTTCAGGCTCTTGTCCCTCATCATCTGCGCGGCAGCGAAGGTCATCGCGAGGGTCTTGCCCGAACCTTGGGTGTGGTGGATGAGGCCACGGTTGCGGGAGCCGTCGCGGACGCGGTCGAGGATGAGCTTGACCGCTTCGTACTGGGGGTAGCGCGCCAGGACCTTGATCAGCACGGGTGCGCCGGCAGGGGTGCGGGTCGTCTCGTAGACGGTGAACCCGGCGAGGAAGTCCAGGATGGTCGCGGGCGTCAGGAGGGTGTCGACGGCGCGCCCGACGCGGTCCCACCCGTACTCGCCGGCAGGTGCGGTGGATACGTCCCAGGACTGCCAGTGGTCCAGAGGGGTGCGGCCGCCGGCGTAGCGGAGGTCTTTGCCTTCGGTGGCGAAGTTGAGGATGTTCGGGGCGAAGAACGCGGGGTGGTGTGGTTCGTAGTGTTCGTGGATGTCCTTGGCTGCGTGGAACCAAGAGATGCTCGCGGAGGTTGAGGACTTCGTTTCGCCGACGACGACGGGGATGCCGTTGACCCACAGGACGATGTCGAAGCGGGACTTGATGCTGCCGGCGCCGAACGTGACCTCGTCGGAGACGATGTATGTGTTGCGGCCCGGGTTGCGGAAGTCGATGAGGTGGACGGGTTCGTTGCGGTTCTGGCCGCGGAAGTCGTGGGTGTGCAGGCCCCGGAGCCAGGTCGTGAAGCGTTGGTTGGTCTCGACAAGACCGTCCTGGCCCGCGGCGAGGGTCAGGGCACGGAGCTCGTTGAGGAGGACTTGCGCTTGTTCGGGGTGGTCGTCGACGCCGGGGTTGAGGCGTTCGATGGCGTCGATGACACCGTCCTCGAGGAGGACGTCTTCGTGTTCACGCCCAAGGTCCTTACCCGGGACGTGATGCCATCCAGCCGCCTTGAGATGGTCGATGACGAACGCTTGGGTCGTCGTTGACTCGTTCAGCTTCCCCACGACACCTCACCCTGCCAGCAGTTCGTCGTAACTGTCGGGGATTTCGTGCTCACCCGACAGTAGGACCGTCAGGAGGTTCGCGCGGAGCTCGCGCAGCCGGGTCAAGCTTGAGTGGGCTTGGGCTGAGACAACGCGGCTGGCCCGCATCAGGCCTTCGGCCTCCTCGGCCCGGTCCGGCCAGGTGACCCGCGCTTCGCGGATGAGCTTCATGTTCAGGGATGGAACTGCTCCCCCTTGGACGAGGCTCGTCAGGCTGACGTTCTCCATCGTGGCGAGAAGTGTCTCGCTGCCGATGCCGTCGCGTGGCGTGAGGACGAGGTGGTTCTCGTCGACAGCCCCCTCTGTCTCCACAAGGCGCTTCTTCTCGGTCTTGACTGCTGCACCCACACGGGGAAACACGACCGAGCCGGCCGCCACGACCCGTCCACCGAGCGAAGTTATCTGCTCTCCGGTAAGCGTCGTCTGGGCGTTGGTGTACCCATACTCGTTCCCGGGCCCAGTCATATCGGCGATCTTGTACCAAGGGACCTCCCCCGACTGTTCGCCTTGAACGGACTTCGGGAGCCCTCGTCCCTGTGACACCGTTGCTACATCGTCCAGGCGAACCTCCGGAGCATCGACGCAGACCGCGGTCAGCAAGTTTGAGCGCGCGCCCCGTGACACTCGGAGAAGAGCGTCCTCGGCCTCGATAGCAGCGTCCACTGCCGCAAGGAGGTCCACAATGCGTCGCTGCTCCTCGACAGGAGGCAACAGCAGCGGGACCGTCGCAAGATTCTTCTGAGAGAGGGACACGTTGGCGGTCCCCTTCATCAACGGGACGATGAGCTCATCCCGACGGTGGTCGAGCAGCAGCCACAGGAACTTCATGTCGAGGCCCGCGCCGGGCTTCTCCTGGCAGGCCGTGATGATGCTGGCAACGGCGAACTTGCCGTCCTGGTAGTGAACCCTCTTCAGTGACGCGTGACCGTGTCCGGTTGACGACACCATCGGCACACACACCGCTTCGCCCTCGAACTGATAGTCGGCCGAGTTGCTCCGGGCTTCGGCAGTCACCACGAGGGGGTATGGCCCAGCCTCCGCCTTCATCGTTGCAGTGGCACCCTTGGTCAGGGTGCAGACTTCGCCGAGGGTCGTGCTGCGCCACCCCTCACGCATCGAAGCCCGCCGCCTTCAGCTTCCGGTCCAGCTCGACCTCTGCCAGCCGCAGGGACGCGCGGGCGTCTCGGTACGCAGCCAGAGCGGCTTCGACATCGACTTCGGCGGCCTGCTCGGTCTGGATGTACCTGCCGATGTTCAGGTCGAACCCGTTCTCCTCGACCTCCGCCAGGTCCACCAGCCGCACGTGGAGCCCTGCCTCGCCGTCGATGTCTTCGCCGTGCTTGTACGCGGCGTCGATGGCCTCGACGTCGGCCTCGGACATCGTGTTCTGGTTCTTGCCTGTCTGGAACCGCGCGGACGCGTCGACGAACAGGACCTTCCCGGCCCGCTCGGGCGTCTTGTTCGCGCGGAAGATGAGGAGGCACACGGGGATGCTGGTGGAGTAGAACAGGTTGGGCGGCAGCCCGATGACGGCCTCGAGGAGGTCCTTCTCGAGCAGGCACTGCCGGATGGCGCCTTCCTTGCCGCCGCGGAACAGCACGCCGTGGGGCATCACGACCCCGACCCGACCACGCTCGGGGCCCATCGTGGCGATCATGTGCTGGATCCACGCGTAGTCGCCGTTCTTGGCTGGCGGGACGCCGCAGATGACGCGCTTGTACGGGTCGTTCGCCCAGTCCGCGGCGCCCCAGTTCTGCAGGCTGAACGGCGGGTTGGCGATGGTGATGTCGAGTTTGCGCAGCGCGGCGCCGTTGAGGAGCTTGGGTTCGCGGAAGGTGTCGCCGCGCACGATGGTGAAGTCTTCGAGGCCGTGGAGGTAGAGGTTCATCTTCGCGATGGCCGCGGTCGTCAGGTTGACCTCCTGCCCGTACAGGGTCAGGGTCCGCGGGTCACCACCGGCGGCGCGGACGGCGTTGACGGTCTCGACGAGCATTCCCGCGGAGCCGCAGGCGGGGTCGCCGATGGACTCACCGGGCTGGGGGTCGAGGAGTCGCACGAGCAGGTGGACGACGTGGCGGGGGGTGAAGAACTCGCCGGCCTTCTTCCCGGACGCTTCAGCGAATTCACGAAGGAGGTACTCGTACGCGGCGCCGAGCATGTCGCCTTCGACGTGCGCGGGGTCCAGCTGGACCTCATGGAAGGTATCCATGAGTGCGACGAGGGCGTTCTCGGGCAGGCGGTCCTTGTTGCCCCAGTTGACGTCGCCGAAGACCCCGACGAGGTCGGGGTTGGCCTGCTGGAGGCGGTGGAGGCTGGTGGCGAGCTTGGCGCCGACGTTCACGGCGGTCTCACGGACATCGGTCCAGGTGGCGCCGGCGGGCACGGTGAACGGTTGGTAGTCCGCTTCGATGGTTGCGGTCAGGTCGTCGCCCCAGTCCTCGAGGGCTCGGGCGTGGTGGTAGTCGTGGGTGTCGCAGATCCACTTGAAGAACATGACGGGGAAGACGTAGGCCTTGAAGTCGCCGGGGTCCACGGGCCCGCGGAGGGCGTTGGCGGCGCGCCACAGTGTCGCTTCCAGCTGTTGCTGGGTCATCTGTCCGGCCTTGCCCGCCTCGATGGTCACGCGTCCCGCCCTCGTCTCTGTCGCCCTTGCTGGTGGGCTCACCGTAGCGAGCCGCACCGACGCCGTACCGGACGGCGTCGGTGGTAAAAGGTCCGGCTCGGTGCGGTTGGCGCAGCCAGGTCGCTGGTCAGCGCCTGCGGGAACTGCCGGGCGCTCCGCCGGGGACAATGCGTACGGGTGGGCTGTCGTACTCCGCGGTCTTCGCGGGCCGGGAGACGATGGTGGCTTCCCCGCTTGCCAGACGGTCGAGGTACTCGCGCCGTCTCAGTTGAGCTGCGGTCTTTTGTCGCTGCCGCCGTGGCCGGGGCGGGGGCTCTTCGCCTGCATCACGCCGGCGCTTCAGTTCGACCCGCTCTGCCTTCGTCCGCGGTATCCCCTGCGTTGGCTTCTTCGCCACAACGACTCCCTTCGTTTCCGGGCCTCGCCGCCCTCGGGGGTGAGCCTACTGATGGCTGCCCCTCGGGCGCCGGGATGCGCCCCAGCAGGCGCGAGTTCGTGCCAGCGGGGCCGCCCCAGTGCCTTCGTCGGCGTGGACTGGCGTGAGTCATCGTCCTGTGTGTCCAACGGGCCGTTGGACGATTGAGTGCGCGTCACCAGCGCGCGAGGGCGGGTGGCGGTTCCGCATAGCGTGGAAGCGGCGGGCCTGCTCGAATCTGCTATACCTGCTCGAACTTGCTATACCGCTGCCCGGGAATGCGGTGTCCGACGGTTCGGGCACCCTGACTTGGCATGGATGAGCTTGAGCCCAGTCCCGTCCCTGCTGACCGTGACCTGCTGCCAGGAGACCGCCCGTTCACGGCGTGGGGCCAGTTCGGGCCCGGAAAGCTGGATATGCGTGTGTTCGACCAGGACGTGTGGTGGGTTGACGTCCTCGGGCGCCCTCACCGGCTTGTGGCGATGAGCGATGAGTACCTGACCAACGTCATCACCTTCCTGACCGAGGGCGAGCAACGCTTCCATCAGGGCACGGTGTTGCGGGGACTGCTCGAGGACATCGGTGCACTGCTCGAAGGGCGGCCCGGCGGGCAGCAAGTCTTGGAGGCCACGGGGGCGCCTGCGCTCTCCGAAGTTGAACCTCGCGCCTGGTTGGAGGGCTCACCGTTGATGCGAGTCCTGCGACGCGAGCTCGCGGCTCGCCGTGACCGCGCACCGCACGATGAGTAGTTGTCGCGGACGTTTTCCAGCACGAACGATGGTGTGCAGGTAGCTGCAACTGCCGGATGTGGCGGTTGTGACGCTGCGGCGGCCCACACCCATCCAACGCGTCCGGTGGCTCACCTGAGTCGATCGTGGGCTGCTTGACCCGGAAGCGGAAGCTCGCACCGTGGTGGTCAGTCGCCTTCTCCTTCTTCGGTGACGTCCGCAGCGGTGGGACGCTGCCCACTTCGCCGGTCCTGACGAACAGGGCCGGCGACGTGCGTTCTCGAAGGAAACCCTCGCGCCGTCCAGTTTCAGGAGGGCTCGGCTCGGGTGATGGTCGCGATTGTGGACGAGGCACGCCACTGCTCGACGGTGTCAGGTGTGTCTGGGTCGTCGAACCAGACGACGCTCCGCTTCCCGATTTCTGGCCACTCGTCGACGCGGGTGATGGCCACTGTTGTGTTGTCGTGAGGGAACGAGCTCGACTTCGGTCCGGGGTGGCGCGTGTAGGTCATGGCGTCGAGGTCCCAGGTATGGGTGGCGTTGCGGGTGTGGACCGTCCATCGCCCGCCTGTGGCCGCGGTCAGGCAGGTCGTGGCGTCTGGGTCTGGGGCGGCGTCTGCTGGGTTTGGGCTCATGTTCTGGAGGTTCTCACCTGGTGGTGACAGGTGGCCTCGGTGCCTTGTTGCTGACGGTGTGTGCGTTCCGAACCTTCCGTGGAGACGCCGTGGGGCCCCACGGCGCCCCCTCCGCCCTCGAAGGAACCCTCATGACCCGTTTGAAGAAGTCCCGCGGCTTCACTTTGATCGAACTCATCGTGGTGATCGTCATCATCGCCATCCTCGTCGCGGTCGCCGCGGTCGCGTACAACTCGGTGATCGGCAACAGCAAGCAGTCCGCCGCCAACACCACAGCCGCGCAGATCGCGAAGACGCTCCAGGGTGAGTCAGCGGCCCAGCAGAAGAGCTGGGACGCGATGGGCGCAGGTACCGCTTCCGCTGACGCCATCGCGTACCTGACCGCGGACAACGACGCGACCACCGCTGGCGTGCAGAGCGTGCTGACCACCGAGTTCGGCGCTACCCCTGCCGTTACCGCGACGCCGGTGACCCCCACCGCTGTCGCCGACGAGCTCGTCATCACCCGCGACACCAAGACGGCCACCATCAAGCTCTCCTCGCTCGTTGGCGGCGGCAACACCGTCAAGTAAGCACCACACCGGCTGCCGGGAAGCGGCCCTCGCCCCTCATCGGGCGAGGGCCGCTTTCTCGCGTCTTGCGACGAGTTAGCGAGCAGGGAGCGCGTCGGTCACGAGCACGGGGCAGCCGATGTCGCAGGCGACAGCAAGGACCACGCGCGATGAGGGTCGGCCGCCCTCACGGAAACGGGCGTAGAGCGTCGTCGGGCTGACGCCCACGGCCCAGGCGACTGCTCGGGCTGACTCGCCGATGCGTCGCGGCATCAAGCGGCGCAGCACCAACAACACGTCCTCGCCTTCGTGTCCCGGGACGACGATGTCGGTTCCGACGGCAGTCGCGTAGTCGGTGAGTGTCGCCCAGGACGGCCACGCAGAGCCCTGCTCAAGTGACGTCAGCGTCGACAGGGACCGCCCCGTCGCAGCCGTGAGGTCCCGCAGGCTCAGCCCCAGCGCGTACCTGCGTCCGGTCAGCTCCCCTGCCAACTCCATGTACAGCCGTGCCGCGGCTGGGTTGTCCCAGCGTGAGTAGTCCCTCTCGGGACGCAGGGGTTTGCGAGGCCACTGGCCCTGCGCATCTCGCAAACCTCTCGGCGGGACGACCTTCTTGGCGCTCACAAGACTGATTGTATCGACAAACAGGCGAATGTATCGAAAAGTTGCCGCACCGATCGACCGGTCGCAGGCACGCTGACTGCCGCAGTTCCCACTCCCCTCCGGAGGATGAGCTGCCGCAACGCCTCCTAGGGCTCTGGTCCGGGCGCGTGTTGCCACCCCGGTCCGCATCCGCGGACCCGTGGCGACCTCTCACGCCCCTTCGGAGCCTCGATGCCCACCACCCTGCACACCTTCACCCTGCGGCCTGCCATGCCTGTGCGGCAGCCAACCGCGCAGCGGGCTCAGCGGTACACGCCGAAGTCGCTGACGGAGCAGCAGTGGCAGTGGGCACGCCAGGCCGTCATCGACGCCGTCGTGGGCTCAGGAGCAACCGACGCGCAGGCGGTGGCCAGGCTGGGTGCGCTGTGCGCGTTCCTGGCAGGGACGAGCGCGTGGGACCGACGCTCGGTTCCACAGTTGGCGGCGATCGTCACGGAGCGGAATGTCCGCGCGTGGATGGCAGCCGCAGGTACGTCGACGGCACGCACGCAGGGTGTTTCGCAGCTGCTGCCCGTGGTCCGGTACCTGGCGGGGGCGCAGCCGCACCTGCGGCTGTCGCGTGAGGCCGACGTGTCCCTGACGGGCGCGGCTGGCCTCCCGGTGTCGTTCGTTGAGCTCAACGCAGCGCTGGCCCAGGTGGTCGGGTACCAGGTTGATGGTCCGGCGTGGCAGGTCGGCACTGCCAGCTGGCAGCGCACGAGCACGGTCCTGGGTGCCGACGTCATCTCGATGTTGGCCGAGCGCACCTCTCAGGAGCCCTCCATGCCCGCCCTCACCAAGGGTGCGGCGCCCGTGACCACTCCGGCCGACCGCCCCGCCCGTTCGTCCAAGCCGATGTCGAAGGCGGCGCGTGTTCGCGCCGCGAAGGACGCTCGTGCCCGCAAGGCCGCGCTGGCCCGTGCTGGCTTAACGCGTCCTGTCGAGGAGTTCGGCAACTCTCCCGAGGTTCTGGAGGCCATCGAGAAGTACCGGCCTACCCAGGACGCGCTGTGGGATGAGGTTCGTCCGCTGGCGTGCTACCTGATGGCGGCCTACCAGGCGCCGAGCGCGCGCCGCGTTCAGTCCGTGGCGTCTGCGGTGACCAGCTTCGTGCTGTGGTTCGCCACGAGCACCTACCGGGCCGACCGGTCGGTGCCGGTGACGCTTTCGGAGCTGCAGCGCATCGACGTCGCTGACGCGTACATCGTCACCCGCACTGACCTGAGTGAGAATTCCCGAGGGACGCACCGTTCCATCATTCGTCGGGTTCTGCGCCGGGCGGACAACGCCCCGAACGCGGACACGCTGCAGAAGCAGCCCATCGTCGCCCCGTACACGCCGGCTGAGTGTCGCACCCTCGTGGAGGTCGCCGCGGCGCAGCCGACCGTGCAGCGGTCCCGTCAGGCGTTGTGGCTGGTCGCCCTCGGCCTGGGTGCGGGGTTGAACGCTGGCGACTTCCGGCACCTGCGCCGCAGCGACATCACCACCGTGACCATCGACGGCGGTGAGGCGTTGGTCGTGACCGTTCCCGGCGCCAAGCCTCGCGCGGTGCCCGTGATGAGCGAGTTCGCGCCGGCGGTGCGTGCCGCGATGGCTCTGCACGACGAGGTCCTTGGCGCTGACGCCCTGGTGCTCAACGGGCTGGAGGGTCGTAAGCAGGTTTTGCGGACAACGCTGCGGCGTTTGGAGACCACGACCGGGGAGATGGTCATCAACCAGGGGCGCCTGCGGGCGACCTGGCTGTTCGCGGCCATCCACGCGCCCATCCCGTTGACGGTGCTGCTGGATGTCGCTGGCCTCGCGTCGGCGCGCTCACTGACGGAGCTGGCGCAGTACTCCCCGGCGCGGGAGGCCACGAGTGCCGAGACCCTCGCGCTGGTGAAGCAGGAGGTGGCTCGATGAACAGCGTCCCCCTCATCACCCGCGCCATCGGGACTTCTGGCATCGCCACCCGCATCGAGACGGAGATGGCCAAGCAGGTCGGTCGCCCCCGTCAGCTGACCGTCCTGGCGTTGCTGGTCGGCATCGCGGTGTCGCTGTCGAGGCACGGGAAGGTCCGCCTGCGGGAGGTCGCGCCCCTGCTGAACGACCTGCCCCGTTCCCAGCGCACTGCGCTTGGGCTGACCGGCCCCGTCGAGCCGCACAACGTCTACTACCTGTGGTCGCAGGTCAACAAGGCGTTGGCGCCGACCGACCCGAACAACGAGCAGCACTGCAAGCTGTCGCAGAAGCTCCTCGACGACCTCAGCGATGCGCTGCTGGACGTGACGCTGGCAGGGATGCCCCGTGACACGCGCGTCGTCATGGACGACACCGCCGTAGAGACCTGGGGCCGGCGCCGCGCCATCAAGTCCGACAAGGACGCGCGGCAGTACCGCGACCGGGGCCGTCGCATCGACACCGACGCCCGCCACGGGCACCGCACCCCGACCGCTGTCGCGGACACCGACAAGCTGTACGGGTACCACGTCACCGCCCTGGGTCAGAGCTGCGGAGCGAACATCTTCGAGCGCATCCGGTTGCGCGCCGCGAACGCCTCGCCGGCGCCCGCGGGGGTGGCGCTGCTGACGGACACGGTGAACGCGCGAGAGCGTGCCGGGATGTCTGGCATCGACGCGGTCCTGGCGGACCGGGGGTTCACGTACGCGAAGGAGCAGTCGTGGGCGACTCCGCTGCGGCTGCTGGGCATCGCGAACATCCAGGACATGCACCCCCTCGACAAGCGGTTCGTCACCTCCGGTCGCGGGTACGACATCGTTGACGGCACCCCGCACTGCCACCGGATGCCGACACGGCTGCGGAAGTTGACGCGTCCGACGAACCTGTCCCAGGCGCCCCTGACGGCCAACCCCACGAAGAAGGAACAGGAAGCGCACGCGGAGCGCGCGCAGCAGGTGGCGCAGTTCGACGCCGATGTGGCCGAGCGCGAAAAGTACGCGTTCGAGCGTCACGGCAAGACCGCCAACGGTGAGCGGTGGTCCTGCCCCGCGAAGGTCGGCAAGGTCTTGTGCGAGGGCTGCCCCCTGGCGGTCCCCGCGGCCGAGGACGCGCCGACCATCGTTGACCCACCTCTGATGCCACCCGCGCAACTGCGCAAAGAACGGCCGGCGTGCGCGCAGCAGACCATCCTCATCGCGTGGAACGAGAACGAGAAGCACCGCCAGCCCCACGCGTGGGGAACGGCCGAGTGGCGCTCCACCTACGCTGCCCGCACCCGCATCGAGGGCGCGTTCGGGACGGTCAAGAACCGCGGAGGTCTGGTCAAGGGATGGATTCACGTCCTCGGTCTGGTCAAGACCAGCCTGATGACGATGCTGCTGTTCGCGATGCACAACCTGCGCGTGCGGGCTGCGAACGGGCACCACCTGCCCGAAGGTCCGGAGGCCATCAAGGTCGACGACGAACTGCTCGTTGACCCCGACACGGGTGAGGTTCTCGAGCACGTCGAGCGCCGCGAGCCGCCAGCACGGACCTAAGCGTCCACTCGGTCCGCTTGTTGAACTGAATACCCCCAGCTCGACCCGGCGATAGCCCGCGGCCTCAGGCCAGCGGGCCATGAGTGCTACCCACGAGCCAGCCCCGACACGCGTCACGCGTGTCGGGGCTGGCTCGTGTCGTGTGCCCGCCCGCTGCCGTCACGGACCAGGAACTGCGCGACACCCATCTGAAGCACGAAATCCCGCCCCAGAGGTCTCTGGGCGGGCTTTTGCGAACGGCGACGCGATGGAATCGCTAATCGCCCTCGGCGGAGGGCGTGGGATTCGAACCCACGATGACGTTGCCGCCATAGCGGTTTTCAAGACCGCCGCACTAGGCCACTATGCGAGCCCTCCTCGTCGCCGACGAGCGGCGAGCGCTCCCACGGTAGGCCATGGCCGGTGTGGGTAGGGTCGGTGGTGAGGCCAAGCCACCAGATCGAAAGGGACTCCACATGTCGAAGATCTCCTTCCTCCTCGGCGCCGGCGTCGGCTACGTGCTCGGCGCACGGGCGGGACGTCAGCGCTACGAGCAGATCCGCGCCGGGGCGAGCAAGGCCTGGCAGTCGCAGCCGGTCCAGCAGCAGGTCGCCACGGCCAAGCACGCCGCGAAGACCAAGGCCGCACCGGCGGCCCTCGACGCGGTGAGCGGCGTGGCCGCGACCGCCGGCGCCAAGATGCGCGAGGGCGCGGGCAAGATCACCGGCGACCCGGAGCGCGACGTGACCAGCGCGGTCGCGGCCGACACCCAGGGCCCGTCGACCTACCCGCTCGGCGAGGGCCCCTCGGCCTGACGCGATCACCAGGACGCACATTTCCCCGGGGAGGTGCGCGTCCTGCCACCACCCGAGCGCGCATTTGTTCGGGAAAAAGATGCGCGGGGTGGGACCAGCGAGAGACACGAAGGCGCTGCCCTGAGGTTCGAGGAGCCCCAACGACGAGACACGAAGGGGGGTGAGCGGACCGATCGGTCCGCTCACCCCCTTCGTCCTGCCGGTGGCTAGATGAAGATCGCCGGGTCGGCGTAGAGCAGGTCCTCGCGGCTGAGGTCGCCGCCGAGCTGCGGGAAGCGGTACTGCGCCGGGATCCCCGTCGCGACGGCCCCGGTGGGCACGTCCTTGACGACGACCGAGTTGGCGCCGACCTTGACATTGCTGCCGACGTGGATGTCACCGAGGATCTTGGCGCCCGCCCCGACCATGACCTTGTCGCCGAGCGTCGGGTGGCGCTTGACGCGCTGGCCCGAGGTGCCACCCAGCGTGACGCCGTGGAAGAGCATGACGTCGTCGCCGATGACCGCCGTCTCGCCGACGACGACACCCATCCCGTGGTCGATGAAGAAGCGTCGACCGATGTGCGCGCCGGGGTGGATCTCGACGCCCGTGACCGAGCGCGAGACGTAGGCCAGCAGGCGGGCGGGCCACTTCCAGCCCGGCCGCATCCACCAGCGGTGGGCGATGCGGTGCAGCCAGATGGCGTGCAGGCCGGCAGAGGTCAGGAGCACGACCCACCGCGACGTGGCGGCGGGGTCGCGCTCCATGGCCGCGGCCAGGTCCTCACGGATCGTGGCGCGGATCGGCAGGTGGGAGGCCACGGTCAGTCGACGAGCCCTTCGAAGAGCGGGGTGGACAGGTAGCGCTCGCCGAAGCTGGGGATGATGACGACGATCGTCTTGCCGGCGTTCTCCGGGCGCTTCGCGACCTGGTCCGCGGCGGCGAGGGCGGCACCGGAGGAGATGCCGACGAGCAGCCCCTCGTCGGTGGCCGACTTGCGGGCCCACTCGATGGCGGTCGGCGCGTCGATGTCGATGACCTCGTCGTAGATCTCGGTGTCGAGGATCTCCGGCACGAAGTTGGCGCCGAGGCCCTGGATCTTGTGCGGACCGGGCTGGCCCCCGTTGAGGATCGCGGACTCGGCCGGCTCGACGGCGATGATCTGGACGTCGGACTTCTGCGAGCGCAGGTAGCGTCCCGCGCCGGTGATGGTGCCGCCGGTGCCGATGCCGGAGATGAGGATGTCGACCTTGCCGTCCGTGTCCTCCCAGATCTCCGGGCCGGTGGTCTTCTCGTGGATGGCCGGGTTGGCGGCGTTCGCGAACTGTCGCGCCTGGACCGCGCCACGCTCGTTGGCGATCTCCTCGGCCTTCTCGACCGCACCCTTCATGCCCTTGGGCCCCTCGGTGAGGACGAGCTCGGCGCCGTAGGCACGCAGCAGCGCGCGACGCTCCTTGGACATCGTCTCCGGCATGGCCAGGACGACCTTGTACCCGCGCGCAGCGCCGACCATGGCCAGGGCGATGCCCGTGTTGCCGGACGTGGCCTCAACGATCGTGCCACCGGGCTTGAGCTCGCCGGACGCCTCGGCCGCGTCGATGATCGCGGTGCCGATCCGATCCTTGACGGAGCTGGCCGGGCTGTAGAACTCCAGCTTGGCGGCGACGGTGGCCTCGGAGTCGATGATGCGGTTGATCCGCACCAGCGGGGTCCGGCCGACGAGCTTGGTGGCGTCTTCGTAGATGGGCAACGCGGTTCCTTCCATCGAGGGTGCAGGTGCCGCGGCTGCGGCGGGAGCTCGTCCGAGACAACGAACGAGACGTTATGGATATTCCAACATCGTGTTATCCATCATCGCAAGGGCGTCTCAGGCTGACGCAGCGGCCCTACGAGGCGCGGGGGGACCCCTTCGTCCGGCTGTGTCGACCCCGAACTAAGGCTGCCCTCGGTGACGAGCGACGCACCACCTCAGAGCTTTTCGTGACCTCCGGAGACCTAGACTTCACCCATGTCTGCCCTCCAGATCGTCGCGATCGTCATCGGGGTCGGGATCACCATCGTCGGATGGGGCCTGCTCGCCCGCGCCGTCAAGCACTTCCTGACCGTCTTCAAGCTCGGCAAGCCCACCCAGGGCGAGCGGACCAACTCGCCGGGCGCGCGCCTGGCGACGCTGTTCCGCGAGTTCTTGGGGCACACCCGCATGGCCAGGTTGCCGATCGTGGCGATCGCCCACTGGTTCGTGATGATCTCCTTCGGTGTCCTCTTCGGCACCCTGGTGCAGGCGACGGTCCAGCTCTTCGACCCGCACTTCCACCTGCCGCTCATCGGCAGCTTCCTGCCCTACGAGTGGCTCGTCGAGCTGCTCGCGGTGACCGGCTTCGTCGGCATCATCGCCCTGATGCTCATCCGGCAGAAGAACCACCCGCGCTCCGCGATCGGCGAGGAGGGCCGCAAGTCCCGCTTCTACGGGTCGACCTTCTGGCAGGCCTACTACGTCGAGTTCACGATCTTCGGCGTCGGCCTGTGCATCACGCTGCTGCGCGGTCTCGAGTACGCGCTGCTCAAGGGCGCCGGCGACGACCACGGGTCCTTCCTGCACTTCCCGCTGACGGGCGCGCTCGGCGAGCTCTTCACCGGCCTGTCCGAGGGGACGCTCGAGGCGGCGATCATCGCGATCGCGCTCATCAAGCTCGTCATCTCGTACGCGTGGATGATCACCGTCTCGCTCAACCCGACGATGGGTGTCGCGTGGCACCGGTTCCTCGCGTTCTTCAACATCTACTTCAAGCGCCACGCCGACGGCCGCACGTCGCTCGGTGAGCTGCAGCCGATGCTCGTCGACGGCAAGCCGTTCTCCATGGAGGTCATGGAGGAGATGGAGGAGGAGACCACCCTCGGCGTCGGCAAGGTCGAGGACTTCACGTGGAAGGGCCTGCTCGACTTCTCCACCTGCACCGAGTGCGGTCGCTGCCAGAGCCAGTGCCCCGCGTGGAACACCGAGAAGCCCCTCTCCCCCAAGCTGCTCATGATGACGCTGCGCGACCACGCGCACTCCAAGGCGCCGTACCTGGCCGCCGCCAACGGCGTCTCGGGCGTCATCGCCTCGCCGGGTGGGGCCAAGGGCCAGACCGCCAGCGGTGCCGTCGCGCTGGCCGGCGCACCCGGGACGAAGGGGGGCGAGGCGGAGGGCGCCGTCGCCACCGCGGAGCCCGACGCCATCAACTGGGCCGAGATGTCGCTCGTCGGCCAGACCGGCTACGACGTCGACCACCCGCTGTCGGCCTACAACCCGCACGGCCCGGACGCCGTCATCGACGAGGACGTCCTGTGGTCCTGCACCACCTGTGGCGCCTGCGTCGAGCAGTGCCCCGTCGACATCGAGCACGTCGACCACATCGTCGACATGCGCCGCTACCAGAACCTCATCGAGTCGGCCTTCCCGAGCGAGCTCGGCGGCCTGTTCAAGAAGCTCGAGTCCAAGGGCAACCCGTGGGGCATGGGTGCCAAGGCGCGCATGGACTGGGCGAAGGACCTCCCCTTCACCGTCAAGGTGCTCGGTGAGGACGCCGAGTCCGCGGACGAGGTCGACTACCTCTTCTGGGTCGGCTGCGCCGGCGCCTACGAGGACCGCGCCAAGAAGACGACGCGCGCGGTCGCCGAGCTCTTCGACCACGCCGGCGTGGACTTCGCGGTCCTCGGCAACGGCGAGACCTGCACCGGTGACTCCGCTCGCCGCGCGGGCAACGAGGTGCTCTTCCAGATGCTGGCGGAGCAGAACGTCGAGACGCTCAACGAGCTCGGCGCGACGAAGATCGTCGTCACGTGCGCGCACTGCTTCAACACGATCAAGAACGAGTACCCGCAGCTCGGCGGCAAGTACGAGGTGCTGCACCACACGCAGCTGCTCAACCGCCTCGTCCGCGAGAAGAAGATCGTCCCGGTCAACCGCCCCGAGGGCCCGCGCAAGTCGAGCCTGAAGGACGTCGCGTCGTCCGCGCCGTCGGTGACCTACCACGACCCGTGCTACCTGGGTCGTCACAACAACGTCTACGCCCCGCCGCGTGAGCTCATCTCGGCCCTGCCGGGTGTCGAGCTCAAGGAGATGGAGCGGACCAAGGAGAAGTCCTTCTGCTGCGGCGCCGGTGGCGCCCGCATGTGGATGGAGGAGCAGCTCGGCTCGCGGATCAACCTCAACCGCACCGAGGAGGCCATCGCGACCGGCGCCGACCGGATCGCCGTGGGCTGCCCCTTCTGCCGCGTCATGCTCAGCGACGGCCTGACGGCCAAGCAGTCCGAGGGTGCGTCCGAGGACATCGAGGTCGTCGACGTGGCCCAGATGCTGCTCGCGTCGGTCAAGGAGGCGGTCGTCCCCGCGAAGGGCGGCACCACCGAGGCGCAGGAGCAGGCCGAGGCCGAGCCCAAGACCGCCGTCCCCGCGCCCACCGAGGGTGAGGGAGCGAAGGGGGCGACCCCCGCCGCTCCGAGCGAGGCCGAGACCGCGCAGACCGCTGCCGCGGTCGAGGAGGCCGGCGAGGACCCGAAGGCCGTTGCCGGTCGCGAGACCGCTGCGGACAAGAACGCCGCTCCCTCGTGGGAGACCGGCGCTGCCGTGGGCGCTGGTGCTGCAGCGGCCGGCGCTGGTGCTGCCGCCGCGAGCGCCGACTCGTCCGCTGCGGACAAGAACGCCGCCCCGTCCTGGGAGACCGGCTCGGCTGCCGAGAAGAATGCCGCTCCCTCCTGGGAGACCGGCGCTCCGGCTGCCGCCCCGGCTGCGGAGGCCCCCGCGGCCGAGGAGCCGAAGGCCGACGCCACCGCTGCGGAGAAGAACGCCGCTCCCTCCTGGGAGACCGGCTCGGCTGCGGAGAAGAACGCCGCTCCCTCCTGGGAGACCGGCGCTCCGGCCGCCGCCCCGGCTGCCGAGGCCCCCGCGGCCGAGGAGCCGAAGGCCGACGCCACCGCTGCGGACAAGAACGCCGCCCCGTCCTGGGAGACCGGCTCGGTCGCGGACAAGAACGCCGCTCCCTCCTGGGAAACCGGGACTCCGGCTGCCGAGGAGCCGAAGGCGGAGGCCCCCGCGGCCGCGGAGCCCAAGGTCGAGGCAGCCGCCGCTGACGACACGGTCACCAGCAAGAACGCTGCCCCCTCGTGGGAGACGGGCTCGGTTGCGGAGAAGAACGCTGCTCCCTCCTGGGAGACCGGCACCCCTGCCGCTGCCCCGGCGGCCGAGGCACCCGCGGCCGAGGAGCCCACAGCTCCGGTCGAGGAGCCAAAGGGTGAGGCACCCGCCCCTGCCGAGACCGCCGCGCCTGCTGAGGCTCCTGCCCCTGCGGCGAGCGGTGGAAGCGACCTCGCGAGCAAGAACGCCGCTCCCTCGTGGGAGACCGGCGCTCCGGCCGCCGCCCCGGCTGCCGAGGCCCCCGCGTCCGAGGAGCCGAAGGCCGAGGCACCCGCGGTCGAGGCACCTGCCGAGCCGGACGTCACCGAGGCCCCTGTGACCGAGGAGCCCACGGCTCAGGTCGAGGAGCCCCAGGCGCCTGCGGCGGCGGAGCCCGCCCCGCAGGCCACCGCACCGGCAGCGGCGCCGGCCGGCGACAGCGACCTGGCACGCAAGAACGCTGCTCCCTCGTGGGAGACGGGCGCGGCCGCTCCGGCTGCCGCTGCAGCACCTGCTGCTGAGGCTCCCGCGGCCGAGGCTCCTGCTGCCGAGGCTCCCGAGCCCGCGGTCGACGAGCCGCAGGCCGAGCAGGTCGCCGAGGCCCCCGCGGCCGAGCAGGTCACCGAAGCACCGCAGGCCGAGACGCCTGTCGCCGAGGAGCCTGCTCAGTCCGAGGACGCTCCCGAGCCCCAGGCGGAGCAGCCCCGGGTGGAGGAGCCCCAGGCCGAGGAGGCGAAGGCCGAGCAGCCCGCTGCCGACACCCCCGCTCCCTCGGCCGCCGACACGGGCGACCTGTCGGAGCTCGCGAAGAAGAACGCGAACCCGTCCTGGGAGTGACCACAGCACGACCCACGACGAGGGGGCTGCGCACACGGTGCGCAGCCCCCTTCGTCATTGCCGGGTGCGCCGGACGCCGACACCCCCATCCCGGCAGCATTGATGTCACGTGGCTGCCCGGAAAGGGGCAACCACGCGACATCAACGACGACAGGTGACCTCAACGCCGCCAGGCGGACCGGCCGCGAGACGCACCAAGCCACCCCGGACACACGTCGGCCCCGGCCGGATGGCCGGGGCCGACGTCACGCGAGGGTCGCTCAGAGGAGCGGGCCGGTGACCGTCAGGCCGAGCTCGGGCACCAGGACGAAGAGCGCGAAGAGCGCGAGCGCCCCACCGGCGAGCGAGATGGTCTTGTTGAACTGGATCTGCTCGTTCATGCGGGCCTCACCATCGGCCTTCCAGAACCGGTGCATGAGGAAGGCGATCGGCGCGACGGCGACGAGGATCATCAGCGAGCCGAGGTCGCCCCAGACACCGAGGATGACCGAGAGGGAGCCGACGACCATGAGCACGCCGGAGACGATGACGCTGAGCTTGGCCGCCGGGACACCCACGGACTTGGCGTAGCCCGCCATCGCCTCGCTCTGGGTCAGGTGGCCGATGCCGGACGCGATGAAGATCGCGGCGAAGAGGATGCGGGCGATGAGGACGATGATGTCCATGGGAGAACCTCCGAGTTAGTTGTTTGTTTAACTATCGAAGGTCTCAAGCGTCAGCGGCCCCGACTTCTTCCCGACCCAGATGTGGCCTCGGCCACATCGGGACACCGGTCAGGCGAGCCCCTCCTCCGTGAGGAAGTCCTCGGCCACCTGGTCCGGGTCCTCCTTGTCGATGTCGGTGCGCTTGAGCATCTGCTGCAGCTTGTCGGTCGTGAGCTTCGAGGAGACCTCGTCCAGCGTCTTGGACACCTGCTCCTGCACGTCGGTGCGCACGAGGGGCACGACGTTCTGGCTGCCGAAGAGCTTCTCGGTGTCCTCGAGCACGACGAACTCGTTCTCCACGATCGCGGGGTCGGTGCTGAAGATGTTCGCGGCGTCGATCTGCCCGTTCTTCAGCGCACCATTGGTGGCCTGGCCGGGCTTGAGCGGGCGGAAGGTCTTGAACTCCACCCCGTAGACCCGCTTGAGGCCGGGGATGCCCTGGGCGCGCGTCTTGAACTCCGAGGGCGCGCCGAGCGTCATCTCGCCGGCGACGTCCTTGAGGTCCGCGACGCTCTTGAGGTTCTTGCTCTCGGCGGTCTCCTTCGTCACGACGATGGAGTCCTTGTCCTCGGCCTCCGACTTCTCGAGGACGGCCATGCCGTCGGGCAGCAGCCCCTCGAGCGCGTCGTAGGTCTTGTCCGGGTCGGTCTCGGCGAACTCCTTGTCGTAGTACAGCGCCAGACCGCCGGTGTACTCCGGCATGACGTCGACCGAGCCCTCCTCGAGCGCCTTGAGGTAGATCTCGCGCGGCCCGACGGTCTTGGTCGAGGCCGTGACGCCGTCGGCCTCGAGCGCGCCGGCGTAGATGTGCGAGAGCAGGATCGACTCGGAGAAGTCGGCGGAGCCGACGACCACCTCACCGGCGGCGGCGTCGCCCCCTTCGCTCGACGAGGAGCTGGAGAGCGGGTCACCACCGCCACCACAGGCGGACAGACCCAGCGCGCCGGCGAGGGTGAGGGACACGGCGGCGGTGCGGACGGTGCGGATCATGGCTTTCCTCCAGCGGTGACGGGGTCGGACGTGGGACGAAGGGGGCGGGAGCGGCCGGTGAGTCCCGGGGAGACCACGAGACGCTCGAGCAGGGCGAAGGGGGCGTCGAGCGCCAGCGCGAGCAGCGCCACGAGCATCGCGCCGCCAGCCGTGCTCGCGTAGTCGCGGGTCGCGAGGCCGTCGATGAGGAATCGGCCGAGGCCGCCGAGCCCGACGTACGCGGCGACGGTCGCGGTGGCGACGACCTGGAGCACCGCGGCCCGCAGCCCGGAGATGAGCAGCGGCAGGGCGATCGGCAGCTCGACCTGCCAGAGCACCTGGCGGCCGGTCATGCCGATGCCCTTGGCGGCGTCGCGGGCCGCGGGCGAGACGGCTTCGACGCCGGCATAGGTCCCCGAGAGGATCGCGGGGATCGCGAGCAGCACGAGCACGATGACGCTCGGCACGAGGAAGGCCGCGTCGCCGGGCAGGCGCGGCAGGAGCACGAGGGTCAGGGCGAAGAGCAGACCGAGGGTCGGCACGGCCCGCAGGGCATTGGCCGCGGTGACGAGCCAGCGCCCGCGGCCGGTGTGACCGATCCACAGCCCGATCGGGATGGCGATGGCCGCAGCGATGACGAGCACGATGAGGGTGTAGCCGATGTGCTCGATGAGCCGCGCGAGGATGCCGTCGGCCCCCGACCAGCTCTCGCTGCTCGTCAGCCACTCGAGGATCGACCCGATCATGCCGCCCCCTGCCCCACACGCAGCCACGGGGTGAGCACCTGCTCGAGCAGCCGGATCGCCAGGTCCATGACGAGGGCCAGCAACACGCACCCGAGGATGCCGGCGGCGAGCTCGCCGGCGATGGCCCGGTTGTACCCGTCGACGAGCAGGTCACCGAGCTGGTTGACGCCGATGAGTGAGGCGATCGAGACGATCGAGACATTGCTGACCGCGGCGACGCGCAGCCCAGCGGCGATGACGGGCACCGCGAGCGGCAGGTCGACGCCGAAGAAGCGCCGCACCGGCGTGTAGCCCATGGCCGTCGCAGAGCGGGTCACCTCCTCGGGCACCGACCCGAGCCCATCGACGACCGAGCGCACGAGCAGCGCGACCGTGTAGATCGTCATGGCGACGACGACGTTGAGCGGGTCGAGGATGCCGGTGCCGAGCACGAGCGGCATGAGGACGAAGAGCGCGAGCGACGGCACGGTGTAGAGCAGCCCGGCCGAGACGACGACGGCGCCGCGGATGCGCCGGTGACGGTTGGCGAGCCAGCCCAGCGGCAGCGAGATGAGCAGCCCGAGGAGGAGCGGCACCCCCGCCAGCCAGGTGTGCGAGACCGTCAGCGACCAGATGTCGTCGAGGTGGTCAAGGATCCAGCTCATGGCGCGGCCGTGCGCGAGAGGGGGGCGGCCCCGGGGTCACGGGGACGCTCCTGCGACTCGATGACCGAGAGCACCTCGGTCGCGCGGCAGGTGCCGGCGAGGACGCCGTCGGTGTCGACGACGACGCCGCGGCGGCTGGGTGAGGACAGCGCCGCGTCGAGGGCGGCGCGCAGTGGCCCGTCGGTGCGGGCGAGCGTGCCACCGAGGGCGAGTGAGCTGTCGTCGAGCGCCCGGTCGGACGGCAGGTCGGCGGGGCGCGCCCACCCATGGGGTCGCCCCCCTTCGTCCACGACCAGGACCCAGCCGTCGGACCCGGCGCGGGCCGCGGCGTCGGCGACCGACGCCCCGAGCGCGACGGTCGGCTCGTCGTGGAGCGGGATCGCCGCGTGCTCGAACCCGAGCGCGCGGTAGCCGCGGTCACGCCCGAGGAAGTCGGCGACGAAGCCGTCGGCGGGGTGGGCGAGCAGCTCGGCGGGGCGGGCGAGCTGCGCGATGCGCCCACCCACCTGGAGCACCGCGACGTGGTCGCCGAGCTTGATCGCTTCGTCGATGTCGTGGGTGACCATGACGATCGTCTTGCCCAGCTCGCCCTGCAGCCGCAGGAACTCGTCCTGCAGCTGCTCGCGCACCACGGGATCGACGGCGGAGAAGGGCTCGTCCATGAGCATGACCGGCGGGTCGGCCGCGAGCGCGCGGGCGACCCCCACGCGCTGCTGCTGCCCTCCGGAGAGCTGGCTGGGGTAGCGGCGACCGAGCGCGGGGTCGAGGCCGACGAGCTCGAGCAGCTCGCGGGCCCGCGAGATCGCCTCGCGCTTGCCCGTGCCGAGCAGGAGCGGGACGGCTGCGACATTGCGCTCGACCGTGTGGTGCGGGAAGAGGCCGCCGTGCTGGATGACGTAGCCGATGCCACGCCGCAGCTGCGCGGCGTCCATCGCCAGGACGTCCTGGCCGTCGATGGTCACCGACCCAGAGGTCGGCTCGATCATCCGGTTGATCATCCGCAGGGTGGTCGTCTTGCCGCAGCCGGAGGGGCCGACGAGCACCGTGATGGCGCGGTCGGGCGCGGTCAGACTCAGGTCGTCGACGGCGATGGTGCCGTCGGGGTACTGCTTGGTGACGCCGTCCAACCGGATCATCGGCACCGTCCCATCGGGATCGCGCGGGCATGGCGCCCGCCGTGGTCCTCCAACCTAACCCGAGAACACCGACAGCACCTCTGTGCGCGTGACATCTTCGACGGAGGCGTGCTCCCAGCGCGGCTGCCGGTCCTTGTCGACGAGCTGGGCGCGGACCCCTTCGGTGAAGTCCTTGCGCTGCAGCAGCCCCCGCGCGATGAGGGTGTCGGTGTCGAGGACCTCCCGGACCGATCCCGCGTGGCGGGCCCGGCGCATCGCCTCCAGCGTCACGGCGACCGACAGCGGCGAGCGAAGGGAGATCGCCTCGGCTGCCGCACGCGCATCGGCGTGGTCGTGGTCGCGCAGTCGCCGCACGATCGCCGCGGGGTCGTCCCCGGCGTAGCACTCGTCCATCCACTCGCGGGCAGCGACGAGCGGTGCGTCCTCGCCCGTCGTGGCGTCGGCGGGGACCGGGTCGACCGGCCCTCCCGCGGCGACCGCCTTGATCAGCCGTGGCAGGTCGGAGTGGTCGACGACGGCATCGGCGAGCCCGAGGTGCACGGCGTCGGCCCCGCCGAAGGTGGCCCCGGTCAGAGCGACGTGCGTGCCGGTCTCGCCCGGCGCCCGGGAGAGCAGGTAGGTCGCGGCGACGTCGGGGAAGAAGCCGATGATCGTCTCGGGCATGGCGATCTGCGAGCGCTCGGTCGTCCACCGCGCCGCGCCGAACATCGACAGCCCGAGGCCGCCGCCCATGACGATGCCGTCCATGACGGCGATGACGGGCTTGGGGTACTCGGCGATCTGCGCGTCGAGCGAGTACTCGTCGGCCCAGAAGTCCACTCCCCCACTGGTGCCCGCCAGGTGCGCCTCGCGCACGGCGCGCACGTCGCCGCCGGCGCACAGGCCCCGGTCGCCGGCGCCCTCGAGCGAGACGACACGCACGGCCAGGTCGTCGGCCCACGCCTCGAGCTGGACCCTGATGGCGACGACCATGTCGCGGGTCAGCGAGTTGATCGCGCGCGGTCGGTTGAGCAGGACCCGTCCGAGTGATCCGTCGACGGCGAAGAGCACCTCGTCGGTGCCGGTGGGCCCGGGAGCGAAGTCAGACATGGGCGAAACCTTGGCACAGGCCCGCCCGGTCGATCTCGACCGGGTCAGCTCCTGGCCGGCGCGGCCGCGGTGGACGCCCGGACGACGAGCTCGGGCTTGAACATGTACTCCTTGGCCGGGATCGGCTCGCCACCGATCGCGTCGGAGAGGGCGGCGACCGCCGCCG
>NZ_BCSQ01000042.1 GCF_001570945.1 Janibacter anophelis NBRC 107843 | reverse complement strand
GAGCCGGTACGCGGAGTCGGACCGGCTGGCGCCGATGGCCGCCCAGCTCTTCCCCGACCAGACGGGCATCGAGCGGGTGCGCGCGGTGACCCAGTGGGTCAACACGCACATGGCCTACATCTCCGGGTCGAGCCGCGGCACCGACGGTGCGGTCGACTCGATCCTGCAGGCGTCGGGGGTGTGCCGGGACTTCGCGCACGTCGTCGTCGCCCTGCTGCGCGCGCTGGGGACGCCCGCGCGACTGGTGTCGGTGTACGCGCCCGGCCTGCGGCCGATGGACTTCCACGCCGTCGCCGAGGCCTGGGTCGACGACGCGTGGCACATCGTCGACGCGACCGGCCTGGCGCCGCGCGAAGCGATGGTCCGGATCGCCACCGGGCGCGACGCGGCGGACACCGCCTTCCTCACCACCCGCGGTGGGTTGATGACCTTCAACCGTCAGGTCGTCACGGCCCAGCTCGTCGAGGGCGAGCTGCCGCAGGAGGACCCGGGCGCGCTCGTGCGTCTGGCCTGATCCGGCTCACAGCAGGGCGAGCAGCGGCGGGACGATGATCGCCCCTGCGGCACCGACGAGCATGGGTGGGCCGTAGGCGAACTCGTCACGAGCGCCCTTGCGCCGCAACGCGAGCAGCGCCACCGCGACCACTCCACCGATGAGGAAGGTCGCCATGGTCCCCTGCAGGACGTGCGTCCACGAGTGCCAGCCGAGGAGCATGCCGAGTAGCCCGGCGAGCTTGACGTCGCCGAAGCCGATCCCGCCCCCCGGCAGCAGCGCCAGGACGAGGTAGAGGACGAAGAGCGCGACCCCGGCGACCAGCGCCCGGACGAAGGGGGTCCACTCGCTCTCGACGAGGCTGCAGATCGCGAGCAGCGTTGCGAGAGTCGGGTATGCGGGCAGTTGGATGCGGTCGGGCAGGCGGTGCACGTCGAGGTCGATGAAGCCGAGCACGACCATCGTGCAGCCGGCGAGGACGTGGACCGCGGGGACGACGGGGGAGTGGTCGGGGGCGGTGGCCCACCACAGGCCGGCGGTGAGCAGTGCGGTCACCGGAACCACCCACGACGAAGGGGGTCGCCCCAGCTCCCGCTCGTCGTCCAGTCGGTGGTTCAACAGCACCAGACGTGAGCGCAGGAGCACGCCGACGGCGGCGCCGAGAGCGGCGAGGACCAGGACGTCGTACTACGAGTGGGTCCACCCGAGCGCCGCCGGATGGGGCGCGAGCGCCCTGGCTCTGGTCACTGCCATGCGGTGATCACGGCATTGGGACGAAGGGAGATGACCCCCTTCGTCCCCGCGGGCGTCGCCCGAGGACTAGCCTCGACCGATACGCCGCTCGACGGAGAGCGGCACGGGAGGGAAGCCATGCGCGCACGTCGCCGCCGTCTGTCCATCGCCACCGCCGTGGCCGCCGTCGCGGCCGGGGTGGGGCTGACCGCCCCACCCGCGACCTCGGCGCCGCCGCTCCAGTACGTGAGCCTCGGGGACTCCTACACCGCGGGCAACGGCGCGGGCACCTACACCGAGACGACGTGCTGGCGCTCGCCGGACACCTACGGCGCCCTCGTCGCCGAGCACGACGGTGCGGAGCACGTGAACGCCGCGTGCAGCGGTGGCCGGGTCGCCGACCTCACCCAGCCCCGTCAGCTCGGGGCCCCCACCACGCGGACCGCCACCTATCGGGTCGCGGGCAACGCGCAGGTCCAGCAGGACAAGTGGCTGCGCCGGGCGAAGGCGGACCAGCTGTGCGGCGAGACGACGCAGCCGGACCTGTCGTGGGAGATGAGCTTCGTGGGGGAGACCACCGCCGCGACCTCAGGGAACGTGGAGCTCACCGCCACCGTCTCGTGCCAGCTGACCGCGGCGCCGCAGATCGACGCGGTCACCCAGGAGACCGACGCCGTCTTCCTGACGATCGGCGGCAACGACGTGAACTTCAGCGGCATCGTGCTTCAGTGCATGGTGCTGCGCTCGGCCACCGGCTGCGAGAGCACGATCGCCGCGGCCGACGCCGCGCTGCCGGACCTGCGGGACCGGACCGCCGCAGCGCTGCAGGCGATCCACGACCGCTCGCGCGGCAACGCCGAGGTCCACCTCGTCGGCTACCCCAACCTGCTCAACACGGCGAGCTACTCGATCCCCGAGGCCGCGCCGACCTATGACGCGGGGGCGGCGCTCTTCGCCATGCAGGCGCGCGGGGATGAGCTGCAGGCGAAGGGAGTCGCCGAGCTCGACGCCGCCGACACCGGCCCGCACGGGTACACCTTCGTCGACGTCAAGCCCGCATGGGACGGCCTGACGCACGGCCTCGACCCGAGCACGACGCCCGACAACTCGCAGGCCTGGCTCGTGCCGGTCCTCGCGCCCGGACGGCAGCTGCCGGAGTGGGTGCACCCGACGCAGGAGGGCTACGCCGCGACCGCGGAGGCGGTCATCGACGCGGCGCGCTGATCCCCCCCTCGTGGCACTCGGTTGATGGGGTGACTCCGGGGTAGCGTCCACTCATGAGGCTCACCGGATCGTCCACTGTCGTGCGGGTGCTCGCGGGAGTCGTGATCCTCCTGTGGTTCGTGATCGCCGGCATCGGCGGTCCGCTCGTCGGTCAGCTCACGAGCGTGCAGGACAACGACCAGGCGAGCTTCCTGCCCCAGAGCGCGGAGTCGACGCGGGTCGCCGAGCAGCTGGACGACTTCAACGCCGACGCGACCCTGCCGCTCATCGTCGCCGTCGAGTCCGACGGCGACCTCGACCGGCAGGCGATCGGTGAGCTGCAGACCTGGGCCAAGCAGCTGCCGCAGGAGCAGGTGCAGGACGTGCCCGGCACGGTGGGGGACTACCTGACCGCGCCGCAGATCCCGGTCATCCCGTCCGAGGACGGGCAGGCCGCGATCGCCGTGCTCAGCCTCGACGCGCAGGCCGTGGGGGAGACCGTGGACGAGACCGCGATCTCCGAGCTGCTCGTGACGGACCTGCGCGCGGGCCTCGGGCCGGACGTCGCTGGCGCGACCGCCTACGTCACCGGCCCGGCCGGGTTCACCGCCGACCTCGGCGAGGCCTTCGCCGGCATCGACGGGCTGCTGCTCCTCGTGGCGCTCGCGGTCGTCCTCGTCATCCTGCTCATCGTCTACCGCAGCCCGGTGCTCCCCTTCGTCGTGCTCCTCACGAGCATCTTCGGGCTGGCCGCCGCGGCCTTGGTCATCTACCCGATGGCGAAGGCGGAGTGGATCCAGCTGTCCGGGCAGAGCCAGGGCATCCTCTTCATCCTCGTCGTCGGGGCCGCGACCGACTACGCGCTGCTGCTCGTCGCGCGCTACCGCGAGGAGCTGCACTCGAGCGACCCCCTGCCCGCTCTCAAGGTGGCGTGGCGTCAGACCCTCGGCCCGGTCGTGGCGAGTGGCGGCACGGTCATCGCCGGCCTGCTCTGCCTGCTGCTGTCGGACCTGGGCAACATCTCCGGCCTCGGGCCGGTCGGTGCCCTCGGCATCCTCGGCGCGATGGTCGCCGCCCTCACCCTGCTGCCCGCGGCGCTCGCCCTGCTCGGCCGGGCTGCCTTCTGGCCGGCGATCCCCAAGCGCGGCACCCAGCCGCGGCACCGGCTGTGGTCCGCGGTCGCGGAGCGGGTCACGGCCCGCCCGCGCCTGACCTGGATCGTGACGACGGCGGTGCTCGTCGTCGCGGCCGCGGCGGCCGTGACCTTCCCGACCTCGGGCATCACGCAGGCGCAGTTCTTCACGACCCAGGTCGAGTCGGTCGACGGCCAGGGGGTGCTCGACCGGCACTTCGACGGCGGCGACCAGCAACCCGTGCAGGTCGTCGTGCCCGACGCCTCGGTCGATGAGGCGAAGGGAGTGCTCACGGGCCACTCCGACGTCGCGGAGCGTGTCGAGCAGCAGGAGTCGACGAGCGGGTCCGGGTCGACGCTGCTCTCGGCGACGCTGACCGTGGGGTCGGAGTCGGAGGAGGCGCGCGAGGTCGTGCGCGACCTGCGCGACGAGCTGCACGCGGTCGACAGCGAGATCCTCGTCGGCGGCACCACGGCCACCGCGGTGGACACCGACGAGGCGAGCACGCGTGACTACCGCGTCGTCGTGCCGGCGATCCTGCTCGTCGTCACGGTCATCCTCATCGCGCTGCTGCGCTCGATCGCGGCGGCCGTGCTGCTCGTACTGGTCAACGTGCTGACCTTCGCCGCGACGCTCGGGGTCTCGGCGGTGCTCTTCACCCAGGTGCTCGACCAGCCGGGGGCGGACCCGTCGACGCCGGTGCTCGGCTTCGTCTTCCTCGTCGCACTCGCGGTGGACTACTCGATCTTCCTCATGACGCGGGCAAGGGAGGAGTCGCTCCAGGTGGGCACGCGGCAGGGCATCAAGCGAGCGGTTGCGGTCACCGGTGGCGTCATCACGAGCGCCGGAGTCGTGCTCGCCGCGACCTTCAGCGCGCTGTGGGTGATCCCGCTGCTCTTCCTCGCGCAGATCGCCTTCATCGTCGCCTTCGGCGTGCTGCTCGACACGATCGTCACCCGCTCGATCCTCGTGCCGGCCATCGCCGCCGACCTGGGCAACCGCATCTGGTGGCCATGGGCAGGGGCGATGGCGCCGGACGAGGGTGCGGTCGTCGACGACGAGGCCGCAGTCGCACGTGCGTCGACGCGGGAGGGCTGAGGCTCCTTCGAGGTGAGAGGGCTGCCCCCCTTCGAACGGGTGGAGGTAGGGACGACCCTCCGCTAGGGCCGCTGGTACCTCGACCCGCGCGGGCCTTGCTGGTGGGTGGTGTGCCCCCTTCGCCCCGGTCGTGCTCGACCACTCGGTCGAGGCAACTGCGACCCTCCACAAGCGCCGCTGCTACCTCCACCGGGGATACCTCGACCGCGGGGCGGACGGTGGCGGAGGCGTCAGTCGAGCAGGTCGACCAGCTGCGGGGCGATACCGATGTACGTCGACGGGGTCATCGCGGCGACCCGCTCCTCGACCTCCGCCGGCAGGTCGAGCCCGCGGACGAACTCGACGAGCTCCGGCTGGCCGATGCGCCGACCGCGCGTCAGCTCCTTGAGCCGCTCGTACGGCTCGTCCATGCCCTCGACGCCCTGGGCGCCGAGCGCCCGCATGACCGACTGGATCGGCTCGCCGAGCACCTCCCAGTTGGCGTCGAGGTCGGCGGCCATCGCCTCCGGCACGGCGTCGAGACCGGCCAGGCCGCGGCCCACGTTGTCGATCGCGAGCAGCGAGTGGCCGAGCGCGGTGCCGATGTTGCGCTGCATCGAGCTGTCAGTGAGGTCGCGCTGCAGGCGCGAGGTGACCAGCGTCGAGGCCAGCACGTCGAGGAGGGCGTTGCTCACCTCGAGGTTGGCCTCCGCGTTTTCGAAGCGGATCGGGTTGACCTTGTGCGGCATGGTGCTGGAGCCGACCGTGCCCTGACCGCGCACCTGGGCGAAGTAGCCCATGGAGATGTAGGTCCACACGTCGGTGCACAGGTTGTGCAGCACGCGGTTGAACCGCGCGATGTCGGCGTAGATCTCGGCCTGCCAGTCGTGCGACTCGATCTGCGTGGTGAGCGGGTTCCACGTCAGGCCCAGCCCCTCGACAAAGGTCCGCGAGACCTCCACCCAGTCGGCCTCCGGCACCGCGGCCAGGTGCGCACCGAAGGTGCCCGTCGCGCCGTTGATCTTGCCGAGGTACTCGTCGCCCTGAATCCGTCGCAGCTGGCGCATCAGGCGGTGCGCGAGGACGGCGAGCTCCTTGCCCATCGTCGTCGGCGTCGCCGGTTGGCCGTGCGTGTGCGCGAGCAGCGGCACCTCGCGCAGCTCGTCGGCCATCGTGCCGACGGCCTCGGCCAGAGCGTCGGCACGCGGCAGCCAGACCTCCTCGACGGCGCCCTGCACCATGAGGGCGTAGGCGAGGTTGTTGATGTCCTCGCTCGTGCAGCAGAAGTGGATCAGCTCCGACAGCCCCGCGTCCTCCGGCGCCGGCGCGATCTTGCGCAGGCGCTCCTTGAGGAAGTACTCGACGGCCTTGACGTCGTGCTGGGTGACCTTTTCGGTCGCGGCGAGCTCGGCGATCTCGTCCGGGCCGAAGTCCGCGACGACCTGTCGCAGTGCCGCCTGCTCGTCCTCGGTCAGTGTCCGCACGCCCGGCACGACCTGCTGGGTCGTCAGGTGGATGAGCCACTCGACCTCGACGTGCACGCGCATCCGATTGAGCGCGGGCTCGCTCAGGTGGTCGATGAGCGGCGAGACGGCGGGACGGTAGCGACCGTCGAGCGCGCCGAGGGCGATCTGGGGCGTGGCGTCAGCGAGGCTCTGCATGGGCACATCCTCCCATCAGGCGAAGGGAGGTGACGTCGCCGTCCGAGCCCGTGACATGAGGGGCCCGAAGGGGCGGGCCCCACCTTCGACCGTTCTCGATGTGAGATCTCTGCCCCCGTCGTGCTTACGGTGGCGACGGCCCGGCAGCCGGTCCGCTGGGGGTGACCAGGCGACCACGGCCCAGCAGGTCGAGATCGCGCAGAGGGTGCGGCCCGGGCGCCTGGCCGGTCTGCTCGCAGGAGGCGGGTCTCACCGCGACCAACGGGGCCTGATTCCCCCCTTCGTCACGAGGCAGGGCCGCGACCCGGTGGGGTCGCGGCCCTTGCCCGTGCGGGTGCGGGTCAGGAGGTGTAGGCCTGCGCGATGCTCGTGGCGATGGTCGTGACCTCGTCCTGGGTGCGCTTGCCGAGGAACTGGTCGACCTCGATCCGCAGGATGCGGTCGTCGTCGAGCTCGACGAGGACGAGTGCGACCTCGTAGGCGCCATCGGAGACGTCGTCCAGGACATAGGCCGAGGTGCCGTCGGCGAGTTGCGTCGGCGCGGGCACGTCGGCGCCCCACGCCTGGCGCAGGAAGTCCTCGACGGTCCCGCCGGTCGGCAGGAAGCCCCAGTGGGCACGGATCGACTCGATGTCGTCGAGGTCGTCCGAGTCGCTCTCCTTGGACAGGTCCACGAGGCAGGTGCCCTGGGCCGACATCACGTCAGGGCTCACGCCCGCCCACTGCTTGAGCATCGTGGGGGTGACGACCGAGCAGTCGACGGACGGCGTGTCCGCGTCGCGTGCCGATGTGCTCGTGGACGCGGCCGCCGCGCTGCTCGTGCTCGGGGACGGACTCGTGCTCGATGTCCCTGTGCTGCTCGGCGCGGTCGAACTGCCCGAGGAGGTGGCCGCCGTGTCCGGCGTCGACGCGGGCGACGAGGACGACGTGGACGACGTGGTGTCGTCGGAGCCGGGTGCAGCATCGGTGCATCCGGCGAGGGCGAGGGCCGCTGCAGCGGCGGCCAGGCAGACACGCCTCACGCGTCGGTCCCGTCGAGCCGGCCGCGCACGTACTCGACGATGCCGTCGGCGGCCGCGGTGATCTCGTCGTAGGTCTGGTCGAAGGAGCCTTCGTCGCCGTACCAGGGGTCATCGATCGACAGGGCGTCACCCTTGAGGCCGGAGGGGTCGAAGGATCGAATCATCCGGATGCGGTCCTTGGCCTCGGAGACACCGGCCAGACGCCGCAGCACCGTGTAGTGCCCGTGGTCGGCGGCGAGCACGAGGTCGCGGTCGTCGAACCACCGCTTGTCGAAGACCCGGGCCCGGTGCACCGTGTAGTCGCCGGTGTGGCCGTGACGCTGCATCGCGGCGACCGTGCGCTCGTCGGCGGGGTTGCCCTCCTCCCAAGCCGTCGTTCCGGCGGAGTCGATCTCGACCTGCTCGCCCAGCCCGGCGGCGTCGAAGCGTTCGCGCAGGACCCATTCGGCCATCGGCGAGCGGCAGATGTTGCCGGTGCACACCACCGTGATCCGGTACGTCATGGGGCCATCGTCCCCCACGTCTCGGGGAAAAAACCGGGAGCACCCTGTGAGCCCGGCGACGTCGGGTCTGCATCGGCCGACAGCACCGCGAGTACGGGCGCGCCGGCCGCGGTGACCAGCCGGTCGAGCGCCGGGACCCCTGGTCCGTCGGCGAGGACGAGGACCACGCCGATGACCGGCAGCTCGCGTCGGGCGAGCGCCTCGGCCGTCAGAGCGAGGGCGTTGGACGCCGTGTCACCGCCCGAGCTGACGAGGACGGCGCCGGTCGAGACCCCCTTGTAGCGAAGGGAGGTGCCCACGTCCGCGAGCGTCCCGCCCCGGGCGTCGAGCGGCACGAGCAGCCCCCCGGGAGCGTGCGCGACGAGCACGTCGTGGTCACCGCCGGCGGCGCTCAGGGCCTGCCGGGCAACCGGCCCCTCGTCGCCGAGGCGCAGCGATCCGACGGCGGTGCCTGTCTCCGCGAGGGCCGCGACGAGGGCGCTCGCGGCGAGGGCGGCGTCAGCGCGGTCGGTGTCGATGACCACGACGGCACGCGGCAGCGACAGCTCGGCGAGCGTGCTCACAGGCCCACCGCGCGACGCAGCTGCACGCCGGTCCAGCGGTGCCGGTCCGGGCCGGAGCGCTCGGCCTCGCGGACGAGCTCGACGATCCGGGCGCACACCGGGGTCTGGACCCCGTGGTCCCGGGCGAGGTGGACGATCGCGCCCTGCAGCTCGTCGATCTCGGTCGATCGCCCCGCGTCGAGGTCGTCGGCCATCGACGAGCGGGCGGTCGGCGACACCTTGAGGGACGCCCGGGCGAGGTTGGCGAAGACCGGGGTGGGGGAGCGCAGCAGTGCCGGCATCGCCGCCGCGGGCAGGGGTGTCAGCCGGGCCGGCGAGACCCCGAGCCGCCGGGCCAGCGCGAGGGACTCGTCTTGGCAGGCAGCGAGCACGACGCGGCAGTCACGGTCGCGCAGCTGCACCGCGAGCGGCTGCCCGGTGAGCGCGTTGACCGCGTTGTTGAGGTTGAGCAGCAGCTTGCCGAAGAGCACCGCCTTCATGTCGGGCTCGACCTCGACCCGCAGCCCGCCACCCTGCGCGACACGGGTGAAGGGGTCGACGCGCGGGTGGTCCTTGACCGCCAGGTGCCCGCTCGTCGCCTGCTCCCAGCGGGTCTCGCCGGTGCGTACGACGTTGAAGGGCACCATCCCCGAGAGCACGAGCGGGCGGGAGGCCCGGCTGGGGAAGGCCGCCGCGAGCGCCTCGTCGATCTGGGTCGCGTTGCGCAGGCCGTTCTGGAAGGAGATGACGATCGAGTCGTGCTGCAGGTAGGGCGCGACCTGGCGCACGGCCATCGCCGTGCCGAGCGTCTTGGTCGTGAGCAGCACGTAGTCGGCGCCGACGACGGCGCTGGCGTCGGTCGCCAGGGTCAGCCCGTCGGGCCGCGCCGTGCGGCTGCGACCGCGCAGGTCGGTGACGGTCAGCCCGTCGCGCTCGATGGCGTCGATGAGGGGTGCGCGGCCGATGAGGGTGACGTCCGCGGCGGCGGCCAGCCACCCCCCGAGGTAGCACCCGACGCTGCCGGCCCCCATGACGGCCACCCGTGTGCGCTCCATGGGCTCCCCTGACGAGTCGTGCGGTTCGTCCGGTGATCCTATGCCGTCTACTGGCTGGTGAGGGAGACCCAGCCGTTGGCGTGGTCGCCTCGGGCCGGGTCGGACGGCACGAGCTCGGCGACCGTGTAGTCGGTGCCGTCGACGGAGATCGTCTCGTCGAGCCTGATGGTGCGTTGGTCGGCCCCAAGGTGCAGGCCGGCCCCATCGGCCCGGATGTTGAAGGCGATGAGTCGCACCCCGCCCACCTCGGTCGGGAGGTTTTCCTTGAGGGTCGTCGCGTCGGACATCGGGGTCTGCGCCGTGTGAGGGGTCGCGGCCCGGGTCTCGGGTGGCACCTCGACGTCGCCGGCGCCGCACCCCGCGAGGGCGACGGAGAGGGCAAGGACGGCCAGTCGGCGCGTCACGGTCGTAGCCGGGCCGCGATCTCGCGGACGCGCCCGGCTTCCCTCCCATCGGTGACGGTCATGTTCCCCCTTCGTCCGCATCCGAGCATAGGGCGCGATGGCGGGATCGCGAGGGGGAGGACTCCCCGCCCGGGTACGCCGGGACCCGGGCGGCGGAGGCCACCCGGGTCCGGGACGAAGGGAGGGTCAGCTCGCCGGGACGAGCTCCTCCTGCGCGTCGGAGGCGGAGGTGTGCTTGGTGAGCGCCTCGCCCTCGACGTCGACATTGGGCAGGGTCCGGTCGAGCCAGCGCGGCATCGCCCAGGCCCGGTCGCCGAGCAGGTACATCAGGGCCGGGATGAGCACCATTCGCACGACGAAGGCGTCGAGCAGGACGGCCACGGCGAGCGCGAAGCCCATCGACTTGATGAGGTTGTCGCCCTGGAGCATGAAAGCGGCGAAGACCGAGATCATGATCAGCGCGGCGGCAGTGACCACCCGGGCTCCGTGGCGGAACCCGTCGACGACGGCCTCGTGGGCGGTGTCGCCGTGGATGTAGGCCTCACGCATCCGGGTGACGAGGAAGACCTGGTAGTCCATCGCCAGCCCGAAGACGATGCCGATCATCAGGATCGGCAGGAAGCTCACGAGCGGCGCCCCGTCGACGAGGCCGAAGGCCCCCTCCTGGAAGATCGCCACGGTCGCGCCGATCGTCGCGAGCGTCGAGAGCACGAAGCCGAGCGTCGCCGTGAGCGGCACGAGGATCGAGCGGAAGACGAGCATGAGGAGCACGAAGGCCAGCCCCACGACGACCGCGAGGTAGGGGACGAGGGCGTCCTGGAGCTTCTCCGACACGTCGGTCTGGATCGCGGTGAGGCCCGTGACGCCGATCGTCGTGCCGGTCGAGTCCTCCTGCGCGGGGATGCCGTCACGGATGGTGTGCAGCAGGTCCTCCGTCGCCGGGTCGACCGCGCCGGTGGTCGGGGTGACCATGAGCTGGGCGCCGGTGCCCTCCTCGTTCATGCCGACGACCTGCGCGTTGGCGACGCCGTCGAGGCCACCGAGCCACTGGGCGACCTCGCCGTAGGCGGCGGGCGCCTGACGCGGGTCCTCGATGTCGCGGCCGTCGACGACGACGATCATCCGGGCCTCCTGGCCGGGGCCGAAGCCGTCGGCGATGAGGTCGGCCGCATCGCGCTGCGAGGTGCCGGCGGCAGCGGTGGAGTCGCTCGGCAGGGCGAGGTGCAGGTCCTTGGCCGGGATGGCCAGGGCGCCGAGGGCGAGCACCGCGACGAGCACGGCGACCACCGGGTGCGCGCCGATGGCGCGCGCCCAGCGGGTGCCGCCGTTGTCGACGTGCTGGCCCTCGTCGATCGCCTTGTCCTTGCGGATCTGGCCGGCGAAGGCACGCGTGCCGAGGGCGCCGAGGATCGCGGGCAGCAGGGTGAGCGCGACGAGCACGGCGGCCAGGACGGTGCCGGCGGCCGCGAGACCCATCGCGGTGAGGAAGGGGATGTTGACGACGGCCAGCGCGACGAGCGCGATGATGACCGTCAGGCCGGCGAAGACGACGGCGGACCCGGCGCGGCCGACGGCCAGGCCGATCGCGTGCTCACGGTCGCTCGTGTGCCGCAGCTCGGTGCGGAAGCGGGAGAGGATGAACAGCGCGTAGTCGATGCCGACGGCCAGGCCGAGCATCGAGGCGAGGATCGGGGTCGTCGTGCCGAGGTCGAAGATCGCGGTCGACGCGGTGATGCCGGTGATGCCGATGCCGACGCCGACGAGCGCGGTGAGGATCGGCAGGCCCGCGGCGACGAGCGAGCCGAAGGTCAGCACGAGGACGACGAGGGCGACGGCGACGCCGATGAGCTCACTCGTCATGCCCATCTCGGGCATGCCCTGCATGCCGGTGCCGGTCACCTCGACGGTCAGGTCCTCGGTGTCGGCGGCGTCGACGGCCTCGTGGACGGCGTCGCGGGTGGAGGGCTCGACGTCCGTGACGGTGTCGACGTCGAAGGTCCACTGCACGAGGCCGGTGCGCCCGTCCTCGGTGAGCGGGGAGACCGCGGCGGCGTTGGCCTTGGCGACCGCCTCGGGCTGGCCGTTGGCCTTGGCCTGCTCCAGGTACTGCTGCTCGATGCCCTGCGCCGCGGCGACGGGGCTGACGAACTGCTCGGGGTCACCGGCCTGGGGCACCTCGCGCAGGTCGGCGAGCAGGGCCTCGATGGCCTTGGCGTGGGCCGGGTCGGAGAGCTTCTCGCCCTCCGGGGCCTGGATGACGACGGTGCCGGTGGCCTGGTCGAAGGCGTCCTGGGTCGAGGGGAAGAGCTCCTGCTGCAGCTCCTGCGCCTGCTCGGACTCGATGCCGGGGATGGTGAACTTGTCGCTGAGCGGCTTGGACAGCGTGCCCGCGGCGGCGCCGATGCCGATGAGGACGATGAGCCAGCCGACGAGGAAGACCGGCCAGCGCCGGTGGGCGAGCCGGCCGAGCCGGTAGAGGGCGTGCGCCATGGTGGGACCTTTCGGTGGGTGGTGGTGCGTCGTGCGGGCCGGCCGCGTCGTCGGGGCCAGGTGGAGGTGGAGCCGGGGTGGAGGGGGTCAGCCCCGGGCGGTGAGGATCTCCCGGGCGAGAGAGAGGTTGGTGTGGATGCGGGGGCGCAACGGCCCCTTGGTCGGGTCGGCGATGCACTCCTCGACGGAGCGCTGGACGAGCCCGCCGACGAGGGTGAGGGCCAGGCGGGCCCGGTCGGGGTCGACCCCGTCGCGGGCGCTGAGGTGCTCGACGATCAGCTCGTAGAGCTCCTCGACGTGGGCCTTGACCCGCAGGATGAGCTCGGGATTGCGCTCGATGACGTCATGCAGCCGCTGCCAGTCCTCGAGGTCGTCCTCGTCGGCGCGCAGGCACCGCAGCGCCGTCTCGAGCAGGTCCTCGAAGAGGTCACCCGTCGGCCCGCCACTGCGCAGCGTCTGCGCCTGCTCGTCGGTGAGGACGGGCAGCGCGCCGAGGACGGCCTCCTCCTTGGAGGCGACGTGGTTGAAGAGGGTGCGCCGGGAGACGCCGACGGCTGCGGCGAGGTCCTCGACGGTGAATCCGGAGTACCCGCACGAGATCGACAGCCGCTGGGCCGCGGCGATGATCGCCTCACGGCGACGGCTACGACGGGTGATTGCACTTTCGGTCACAAAGTGCAGTCTTGCACTCTGGTCGCCGAAGTGCAATCTGGCCTTCCCCCCTTCGTCCCCGGGGGTGCCCCCTCATGCACCCGACGCGCATCCGCCCGGGCGAATGCGCGCAAGAAAGCCGAAGACCGCGCATCTCCCCGGGGAGATGCGCGGTCTTCGGCGGGTGGGTGCGCGCGTCAGGCGGCGGGCACCGGGGCCAGGCGGGCGACGAGCGCGCGAAGGGCGGCGTCCGCCTCCGCGTCGACGAGTCGGCCGTCGGCGAAGGCCTCGAAGGAGGAGCCGACGCCGAAGGTGTCCTCGACGACCGCCGCACCGGCGACCTGGAGGCAGCGCACGGCGTCCTGGCGCGCCCACTGGGCGGCGTAGGGGGAGCCGGAGGCGGCCATGACGACGGCCGGGGTGCCCGAGATGGCCGCCGTCTCGCGGGGGCGGGAGGCCCAGTCGATCGTGTTCTTGACGACGCTCGAGAGGGTGCCGTTGTACTCCGGGGTGACGACGATCAGGCCGTCCGCCGCGGCGACGGCCTCGCGCAGCTCGACCGCGACCTCGGGCAGGTGGCCCTCGAGGTCGAGGTCCTCGGAGTAGTGGGGCAGCTCGGCGCCACGGTCGAAGACGGTCGCGGTCGCACCCTCGGGCAGGTGGGCGACGGCGGCGTCGGCGAGAGCGCGGTTGGTGGAGCCTTCGCGGAGGCTGCCGACGAGGACGAGGACGTTCATGTGGGGATCTCCAGGGGGGAGGTTGGTCAAGTGCTTGACCATGGTGCGGTCCAGAATTCAACAATGTCAAGTCCTTGACCAATGGCTTACCATGGACCCATGACCACACCCCTGCCCGCGGACGTCGCGGTCTGTGCGGGCGCCGACGGGCACCCGCCGCTGGTCAGCCTGCTCGCCCGAGCGCAGGCGAGCTTCGTCGCCGACTTCGAGGAGCGGCTGCGCGCGTCCGAGATCGAGGGCCTCTCGCTCGCGCACTCCTCCAACGTCCTGCGGCACCTCGCCGACGGCCCGCGCCGGGCCCGCGACATCGTCGAGCGCTGCGGCGTGACCAAGCAGGCGGTCAGCCAGCAGATCGCCCACCTCGAGCGCAACGGCTATGTCAGCGTCTGCCGCGACGACGAGGACCAGCGGGCCCGCATCGTCGCCCTCACGACGAAGGGGGAGTGCGCCCAGGTCGTCGTGCACCGCCTCTTCGCCGAGGTCGAGCAGGAGTGGGCCGGGCGGATCGGTCGGGACGCGAGCGACGCCCTGCGCCAGGCCCTCACCGACCTGCTCGGCGAGGGCACCGCCTGCTGAGGCTCAGCGCTCCCGGATCGAGATCCACCCGTCCGGACCGTCGCCCTCGCCGCTGTCCGGGACGATCTGGACGACCTCGTAGTCGACGTCACCCACGGTGACCACGCTGCCGACGCTGACCTCGTCGGTCTCCCCGTCGACGCTCACCACGCCGGAGTCCTCCGTCATGTTGTAGGCGACCACCTGGTGGTCGTCCAGGTCCTGCGGGATGTTCTGCGCGAGCTGCTCCGCGCCCTCGACCGGCTCCGGCTGGTCGGCGACGCACCCGGTGAGCAGGATCGTCGCAGCCGCCACGGCCGCGAGCCGTCTCGTGCCCTCGTTGATCATGCGTGCCCCTGTCCCCGTGTCGTGGGACTCAGGCTAAGTGCTGGGTGGGCGGCTGTCTCGGGGAGCACTCCCCGGTGGTGGACCGTCAGGCGTCCTCGAGCGTCCCGCTCGTCTCGCCGTGCTTCTTGCAGGTGGCCGACCACTGCGACCCCGACCGGGTGATGGTCAGCTCGCGGCGGCAGGTCGTGCAGTGGACGGGGGGCTCGACGCGCAACCGCTCCCGGCACAGGACGTGGTTGCCCTTGTTGGCAGAGCGGCCGCAGCTGGCGCAGTAGGTGACGGCCACGACGGGCGGGATGGCTCCCAGGGTGTCCGGGTCGCTCCAGCCGGAGTCGCCGGCGGTGGGCAGGTCAGTCATGCGTCCGATTGTCACCCATGTCACGTCGTGCTCCGCACCCGGATCCCCCGGCGGGATGGGCGCGGCGGTCACGGCGCGGTCACCTTTGGGTGACGGGTGGGTGAGGACACAACCGTGGCGACGGGGTGCACGTCCATCCTGTGACGGACCGCGCAGGGGGCGCGGCCGCAGGGAGGAGCAGGACATGTCACGAGGACGACGCGCGCTGGTGGCGGTGGCCGTGGGGGTGGCCCTCGCCGGGTGCGGGAGCCACACGGCACCGGGGGCGAAGGGGGATGCTCCCGTCGTCGCGAGCACGTCCACCACGTCGTCGGGCACGTCCCGGGCGACGACCTCGCCCACCACGACCTCGCCCACTCCCTCGACGACGACCGGGCCGAGCGACACGGCGACGTCCGCGGGAGCGGCGAGTGACCCCCTTCGCCCGGGTGACGACGGGGAGGCCGTCGAGCAGCTGCAGCGCGACCTCGCCGCTGCCGGGTACTGGCTCGGTGAGCCCGATGGCACCTACGGCCACCTCACCTCGCAGGCGGTGATGGCCCTGCAGAAGTCGGCCGGCCTGGCCCGCGACGGCATCGCCGGCCCCAAGACGCTCGATGCGTTGGCCGCCGGCACGCTCCCGCCCGTGCCCGCCGGGCCCGCCGACCGCATCCACATCGACCTGGAGCGCCAGGTCCTGCTCGTCGTGCGCGACGGGGCCGTCGAGACCGTGCTCAACACGAGCACCGCGTCCGGTGAGCGGTACATCTCGCACGGGCGCCCGGCGATCGCGGTGACGCCGACGGGGACCTTCACCGTCGGTCGCGTCCACCGCGGCAACGAGGTCGCGCCGCTTGGCACGCTGTACAGCCCGCGGTACTTCTACGGCGGCTACGCGGTCCACGGCTCCGGCTCGATCCCCGCCTACCCCGCCTCGCACGGCTGCGCGCGGGTGAGCAATACCGCGATGGACATGATCTGGGAGCAGGACCTCATGCCCGTCGGGTCCACGGTGGTCGTGGCCTGAGGCGAAGCGGGCTCAGCGTGCGTCGTCGTAGACGGAGTTGGGGAAGGTCTTGGTCGACCCCTGCGCCCCGACGACCGTCACCCCGTCGTCCTCGAAGCGCACCTCGGTGAGCTCACCGTCCACCGGCCACGGGTGCTCCTCGTAGCGGTCCGGGGCGTCCCCGCGGTAGAAGCGCACGGCGCTGCCGTCGTCAGTGAACGGATTCATGGAGCCGACCTCGAGGACGCACCTCTGGAGCGGGCCGAAGGTGCCCTCGTACCCTTCGCCGGTCTCGCACCACGCCCGTGTGTGAGCGCCGCACCCGACGAGGCCGGCGGCCACGGCGATCACGCCGAGGGCCGCCGACCAACGTCGGGGTGCTCGGACGACCTCAGCCACCCAGGAGGTCGCTCAGCCCGCCGCCACCGCCGCCGGAGGACTGGTGGCCCCCGTCGGTCACCGACTCGGCCGGCTGGACGAGCACGTAGCCCTGGCCGCCGAAGGCCATCTGGAAGGTCTCGCCCGTGCCGCCGCGGACCATCGACTTCAGGCCGCCGGTGTCGACCTTGATGTCCATGCGCACGCCGCCGGTCCACATGACGACGGCCTGCGCGTCGCCGAAGGTCGGGGCGCTCGCCACGTCGAGGGCGACGGGCTCCCCCTTCGTCGTGATGGCGACGTAGCCGCTGCCGCGCAGGGTGACGTTGTACAGACCGCCGGTCATCGCGGCGCCGCGCGCCTGGATGCGGTGGATGTCCCAGTCGATCGAGGAGGAAAAGGCGAGGATGCTGTTGCCGTTGACCGAGATCATGTCGTTCTCCAGGTACATCACCTGGATCTCCTGCGCCTCGTTGGCGACGAAGAGCTCGCCCTGGCCGGAGCACGTCATCATGTTGACGCCCTCGCCGGTCGCCGCCTTCTTGAGCATCTTGCCCAGGCCGCCGGAGCCCTTGTTCTCGAAGCGCACGTCGCCCTGGTAGGCGACCATGGAGCCGGAGCGCGCCATGACCGGCCCGTGGCCCATCTGGATCTTCAGCAGCTTCTTGTTCTGCAGCGAGAACTGGTCGGACGTCGACTCTTCCTTGAACTCTTGGAAGAGGGAACCGTGGATCGGCATGTGCGGGGCCCTTTCGCTCGTCTGGCGTCCCCCTGATGGGCGCCGGCACCGCAACTCTAGAGGCGGCGCGGCGGGGCATCTAGGGTGAGAACTCCCCGCCGCGCACGGGGGACAGCCACCGCACCGGAAGGACGAGGATGAGCTTCTTCGACAAGGCGCGAGCGGGGTACGACAACCTCGCGGGTCGGGCGGACCAGGCCTTCGACTCCGCCACCGCGAGCAAGGACCTCGGGGAGATCGACCAGCACTACCGCGACCTCGGCGTCGTCGCCTACCTCATGGCGACCGACCGCCCGGTCGACCCGGCCGCGCAGCAGCGCCTCGTCGAGGTGCTGCGGGCGATGGAGCAGCGGGGCGCGATCCGCGACTTCGTGCTGCGGACGACCGGCGGGTCGCCGGCCGGCGTGCCCCCGCCGCCGCAGCGGCACGGTGGGTCCGACGGGATCCCGCAGCCGCCCCCGGAGCGGGCCGGTCGGCACGGGGACTTCTTGAACCAGCCCCGGTCCGCGACGCCCCCACCGCCCCCGGACATCGGCGGCACGTGGGGTCCGCCGCAGCAGCAGGAGACCGGCCCGAGCCGGTGGCGCCCGGCGAGCAGTCCCGACCAGCAGTGACCACCGCGCATCTCCCCGGGGAGATGCGCGGTGTGGTGGGTCCGGAACGCGCATTTCCCCGGGGAGATGCGCGTCCGGGCGAAGGGGGCGCCGCGCCCGATCAGCGAGCGACGAGGGCCACGAGCACGGGTGGCACGACGAGGGCCGCGGCGCAGATGAGGTAGAGCACGAGCGTCTGCCACGGGGCCGGGTCGTCGGCGACGAGCAGCCGGAGCCGAGCGGCTGCAGCGCCCGCCCCCGCGGAGACGCCGGGGGTCAGGTCGGCAGCGGCAGCGGCCTCCGAGAGGGAGACGATCGCGCGGCCGAGCGTGACCTCGCCGACCTCCTCGCGGGCGGCGCGGTCGGCGAGGACCTCGACGAGCAGGGCGACCTCGCGCAGCGCGGCATCGGTGCGCAGCAGTCGGGGCGTCGCGGTGTGCAGCACGGCGAAGAACTCGAGCACGAGGTCGTGCCGCTCGCGCAGGTGCGCCTCCTCGTGGGCGACGACGGCGGCCAGCTGGTCGTCGGGCAGGGCGGTCAGGGCGGCCTCGGTGAGGACCAGGCGCGAGCCCGCCCCGGGGACGCAGTAGGCGGACACCCGCTCGGAGGGCAGCACTCGGGTGTGGGCCCCCTCATGCCGACCGACGAGGTCGACGAGCTGCCGGTGCTCGGCCCGGGCGGCGCGGATGCGGGTGCCGACGTGGTGCCCGTTGGTCAGCAGGTGGACGAGCACGCCGAGCGAGGCGAGGGTCGCGACGACGAGGACGATGGCCTCGGGCACGGGCGGCAGGGGCCGCGGTCGCAGCCACGCGACCGGGGCGGCGGTGAGCAGGCACAGGACCGCCGAGAGCGACAGGGCCTGCCAGACGAAGAGCGCCGCCCGCGGGCTGCGGCGCAGCCGCTCGATCCGCACGAGGACGTGCGGGGCGGCGGTCAGTGCTGCTGCGCAGAGCAGCAGCAAGGCGGCGATCACCCTGCGGAGTCTCCCGCGGGGCGACCGCGACGTCGGCGCGGGCGGTCCCCCTTCGCCTCGACCTCGGCCATCGCGGCCCGCACGGCCTCGAGGTCGTCGGCGCTCGCCTCCGCGAGGAAGTGCAGGATCGCCGCCTGCCGGTCGGCGCTGCTCAGGTCGTGCAGCGGACTGCGCATCGCCTGCGCGGTGAGCGACTCGCGGGAGGAGGCCGGGCGGTAGCGCCAGGCGCGGCCGTCGCGCTCGCGGGAGGTCACGCCCTTCGTCTCGAGGCGGGAGAGGACGGTCATGACGGTCGTGTAGGCGAGGTCGCGGCCGGTGAGTCGGTCGGAGACCTCGCGGACCGTCAGGCCTTGGCCGGTGTCGTCGGTCCACAGCACGTCCATGACGGCCTGCTCGAGGTCACCCAGCGATGCGGTGCGGGGCACGGTCCACTCCTCTCGTCTCGAAGGTCACGACGCGGTCCATGCGCTCCAGGCCGACTCCGTGGTGGGTCACCATGATCACCGATCGACCGCGCGCGTGCCGCATCAGGTCGGCGATGACCGCGTCGGCGGTCGGGTGGTCGAGGTGGGCGACGGGTTCGTCGAGGAGGATCACGGGCCGCCCGCTGGCGATGGCCCGCGCGATCGACAGGCGGGTGCGCTCGCCGCCCGAGATGCCGCGGCCGCTGGTGCCGATGCGGGTGTCGAGCCCGTCGGGCAGGCCGGTGAGCCATGCGTCCAGACCGGCCTGACGAAGGGAGTCGCGCAGCGCCTCGTCGTCGGCGTCGGGGGCGGCGAGGGTCAGGTTGGCGCGCAGGCTGCCGGCGAGCACGTGGGGTTCGTCGTCGACGATGGCGAAGAGTTCGCGCACCGCCGCGAGGTCGAGGTCGGTGACGTCGGCACCGTCGACGGTGTAGCTGCCGGAGGTCGGGTCGAGGTGGCGCGCGAGGACCGCGAGGGTGGTCGACTTGCCGCTGCCGTTGGGCCCGGTGAGCGCGACGTGCTCGCCCGGCTCGATGGTCAGGTCCAGCGGCCCGACGTCGGTGCGCCCGGGCACCCAGCTCGCGGTGACTCCGCGGAGCTCCAGCCGCGGCGCTCCGGTGGGCGAAGGGGGGAGACCGTCGCCTCGACCTCGGGTCGCCACGGCGGGCTCCTGGTCGAGCAGGTTGTCGAGGCGCTGACGGCAGGCGCGGGCCCGGGCGAGTGCGCGGGTGGCGTCGGTGAGCACGCCGAGGGCTTCGCCCGTCGCGACGGGGGCGAGGACGAGCAGGGCGCGCACCGGGGTGCTCGCGTCGGACGAGGCCGCCAGCGTGGCGGCAGCGAGTGCTCCCGCTCCGGTGATGACGAGCACCGCTGCGGCAGAGAGGGATCGGCCGTGTGACTGCCGGGCGATGGCCTCCCGGAGGGCTGTGTGCGCGGTGCGCAACCACCCGGCTGCGGTCTCGGAGCCGCCGATGGAGCGCAGCTCGTCGGTGTGGTCGGCGGTCAGCTGGGCGACCCGGGCGACCTCGGCGCGCGCTGCGAGCACCGTTGTCTGTGAGCGGGACTCGAGGCGGTCGGCGACGACCGCGACCCCGGCGACGGCCAGGAGCATCGCGGCGACGACGAGGCCGACGCCTGGTTCCACGAGTGCGGTGAGGGCGGCGGCGAGGGTGCCGGCGAGCAAGGCGGAGATCGCGGGCACGGTGACGCGCACCGACGCCTCGACGACGTCGGTGAGGTCGTCGACGACACCGGTGAGCACGTCGGCCCGGCCGCGTGCCCCGAGTCGGGCGGGAGTGAGGGGGATGAGGGCGGCGTAGGTGCGCGTGCGTCGCTCGGCGAGGTCGCCCAGGGCGGCGTCGTGGCTGCGCAGTCGCTCCCAGTAGCGGAAGACCGGGCGCGCCAGCCCGAAGGTGCGCACCGCGACGATCGTCGTCAGCAGCAGCATGATCTGCGGACGCTGGTCGGCCCGCACGATGAGCCACCCGGAGGTCGTCGTCAGCGCGATGCCGGAGGCGGTGGCGACGCCGCCGAGGAGTCCGGCGACGATGAGGCCGCGGTCGAGGCGGAGGTGTCTCATCGGACCACCGCCGGCTGGCCGAGGTGCACGTGTTGGTCGGCCCGGGCCACGAGGTCGGGCTGATGGGTGACCGCGATGACCGTGCGGCTGCGCGTGAGGTCGGCGATGACCTCGCCGATCGCCTCCGCGGAGTCGGCGTCGACGTGCGCCGTGGGCTCGTCGAGGAGCACGACGGGCGAAGGGGAGAGCAGCGCCCGGGCGAGGACGAGCCGGGCGCGCTGCCCGGCCGACAGTCCGAAGCCGTCGTCGCCGATCGGGGTCTCGAGGCCGCTGGGGAGGGCGGCGACGACCCCGTCGAGACCGACCTGACGCAGCGCCTGCCACACGTCGGTGCTCTCGACCGGGCCGCCGATCGTCAGGTTGGCCCGCAGAGTGCCCGCGCCGAGGAAGGGCCGCTGCGTCACCAGGTGCACCTCGGGCGCGCTGACCTCGCCCCGGTCCGGACGGCGGATGCCCGCGATGACTTCGAGCAGGGTGCTCTTGCCGCAGCCGGACGGCCCGGTGACCACGGTGAGGCCGGGCCCCGCGGTCAGGTCGACGCCCTCGAGGACGGTCCGCTCGGTCCCCGGGTAGGTGTAGTCCACCGCGCGGACGAGGACGACGCCGTCCGCGCGCATTTCCCCGGGGAGATGCGCGGTCTGGTCCCCCTTCGCGCGCATTTGCCAGGGGAGATGCGCGGTCTGGTCCCCCTTCGCGCGCATTTCCCCGGGGAGATGCGCGGTCTGGTCCGCGTCTGCGCCCAGTTCGGCGAGGATCTCGTCGAGGGCGGCGGCGCCGTCGGCGGCGGAGTGGAACTCCGTGCCCACCCGCCGGATCGGCCAGTAGGCCTCGGGTGCGAGCAGGATCGCGGTGAGACCGACGAGCAGCTCGGTCGAGCCGGTCGTCAGACGCAGGCCGACGACGACCGCGACGATCGCCACCGAGATCGTCGCGAGCAGCTCCAGCGCCGCTGCGGACATGAAGGCCAGCCGCAGCGTGCGCATCGTCGCCCGGCGGTGACGTTGGCTGACCTCGCCGATGACCTCGACCTGGCGCTCGGCCCGGCCGTATGCAACGAGGGTCGGCAGCCCGCGCATGACGTCGAGGAAGTGTCCCGACAGGTCCCGTAGCGAGCTCCACCGCCGCTCCGTGTCCTCCTGGGTCGTCGCCCCGATGAGCGCGGCGAAGAGCGGGAGCAGCGGCACCGTCAGCACGACGACGAGCGCACTCGGCCAGTCGACGAGGACGAGGCAGCCGATGGCCAGCACCGGCACGACGGCGGCCGTGACGAGGGCCGGCAGGTAGCGGGCGACGTAGGGCTCGACCGCGCTCGTGCCCTGGGTGGCGAGGGTGAGCGGTGTGCTGAGGTGCGACGGAGGAGCCTCGAAGTGCGCGGTTGCGCGAGAGGCCCTTTCGTCAGCGGCGCGACGCGACCACGCCGCCAGCAGCTGCTCGCGCAGCTCCGTCGCGACGACGGCCCCGGCGCGGGCGGCGACGGTCTCGGAGGCAGCAGCGAGCACCGCACGAAGGGAGAACAGCGCGCCCGTCCACACCAGCGGCGCCACGAGGTCGTGCCCGCGCACGACGGCGACGACGAGTGCGGCGAGCGCGAAGGCGCTGCCGATCGTCGCGATGCCTTGTGCCACACCGATGCCCGCGAGCGCGGCCACCGGCCTGCGGGTGGCCGGGACCACCTGCAGGATGCGCGGGTCGAAGGGCTTCATCGTCAGTGCGCCCCCACCGGCTGCGGCAGGTCGTCGACCGACAGCCGCCGGCGGAAGACCCAGTACGTCCACGCCGTGTAGCCGAGCATGATCGGCGTGAAGACCACGGCGGCCCAGGTCATGATCTGCAGCGTCAGCGGGGAGCTGGCCGCCGCCGCGAGCGTGAGGTCGGGGCTGTCGCCGCGACCGTTGATCGCGTTGGGGAAGAGCATGAGGAAGTACGCGACGACCGTCAGGGCGATCGTCGCGGAGGTGCCGGTGAAGGCCCAGCCCTCCGCTCCCTTCGCATTGGCGGCGATCGCAGCGAGCAGCGCGACGGCGGCGATGCCCGAGACCACCCACGAGGCGGCGGTGCCGCGCTGGGCCCCGAGCGTGGCGAGCAGGACGACGGCGAGGACGGCGGAGGCCAGGCCGGCCTTGGTCGCGACGGCGCGAGCCTGCTCTCGGATGTCGCCGGTGGTCTTGAGCGCGAGGAAGTGCGCCCCGTGCGCGAGGCACAGCACGGTGACGGTCACTCCGCCGAGCAGAGCGGTCGGGGTGAGCAGGCTGAGGAGTGACCCGTCGAACTCGGTGTAGCGCGTGCTGCCCATCGTGTGCTCGGTCATCGGCAGACCGGCGACGAGGTTGGTGAGGGCCACACCGACGAGGAAGGGGGCGAGGAAGGAGCCGCCGACGATCGCCAGGTCCCAGCGGCGCACCCACTCGCGGTCGGTGCGCTTGTGCCGGTACTCCAGCCCCATGTTGCGCAGGATGAGCGTGACGAGCAGGAGGAGCAGCGCCAGGTACATCCCGGAGAACATCGTCGCGTACCAGTGGGGGAAGGCCGCGAAAGTCGCGCCGCCCGCGGTGAGCAGCCACACCTCGTTGCCGTCCCAGTGCGGCCCGATCGTCGTGAGCATCGTGCGGCGCCGGTCGTTGGCCTCACGCTCCCCACGCTGGTCGAGGTGCGACGAAGGAGCCTCGAGACCACGCCCTCGATCGAGACCACGCCCCCGATCCAGCACCGGCAACAGCATGCCGACCCCGAAGTCGAAGCCCTCGAGCACGAGGTAGCCGGTCCACAGGATCGCCAGCAGGACGAACCAGACGGTGATGAGATCCATGTCAGTGCTCCCCGGTCAGTAGGCGAACTCGAGCGGCTGGTCGTCCTCGACAAGGCGCGGGGCCTCGAAGGGTTCGGCGCCGCGGCGGATGTAGTCGAGCAGGAGGCGGACCTCGACGACGGCCAGGCCTCCGTAGAGCAGGGTGAAGACGATCATCGACGTCCACACGTCGCTCGCGCCGACGCTGGGCGAGACCGCGGTGTGCGTCGCCATCTCGCCGAAGACGACCCACGGCTGTCGGCCGACCTCGGTGAAGATCCAGCCGAAGCTGTGCCCGAGGACCGTCGCGATCGGGGTGAGCACGATGAGCGCCTGCACCCAGCGCTGCATCGGCACTCGGTCCTTGCGCGTCGCCCACAGCACCCACGCGCCCACGGCCATCGCGAAGAAGCCGGTGGCCATCATCAGGCGGAAGTTCCAGTACGTCATCGCGATCGGCGGGACGTAGGTCGGTGCCTGCGTCAGCTCGTCGTCGGCGAAGCTCGCCCGGTACTCGGCCTCGAGGTCGGCGATGCCGCGCACCTGCCCGTCCCAGGTGCCCGTGCCGAGGAAGGAGAGAAGGCAGGGGATCTCGATGACGTGCGTGGGGTCCTCGCCACCGAGCCCGGCGACCGTCAGGACGGAGAAGGGGGCGCACTCGCCGGCTGGCGGGGTGTCGTACAGGGCTTCTGCGGCCGCCATCTTCATCGGCTGGACCTCGGTCATCACCTTGCCCTGCAGGTCACCGCTGATCGCCACGCCCATCCCGGAGACGAGGACGACGACGGCACCCAGGCGGGCCGCGTGACGGTACATCCTGCGGTCGGCGTCGGGTCCCCCCTTCGTCCGGTTGAGGCGGAGCTTGTGCAACCCGACGGCCATGACGAAGGCGCCACCGACGAGGTAGCAGGCGGTGATGACGTGGGGGAAGGCGACGAGCTGGACCGGGTTGGTGAGGATCGCGAGGAAGTCGGCCATCTCGGCGCGCCCGGTCTCGGGGTTGATCCGGTAGCCGACCGGGTGCTGCATGAAGGAGTTGGCGGAGAGGATGAAGTACGACGACAGCACCGTGCCGATGTGCACGATCCACATGGTCGCCGCGTGCAGCCGCTCGGGGATGCGGCCCCAGCCGAAGATCCACAGGCCGAGGAAGGTCGACTCGAGGAAGAACGCGAGCAGCGCCTCGAGGGCGAGCGGTGCACCGAAGATGTCGCCGACGAAGCGCGAGTAGGTCGACCAGTTCATCCCGAACTGGAACTCCTGCACGATGCCCGTGACGAGCCCGAGCGCGAAGTTGATCGTGAAGAGCTTGCCGAGGAACTTCGCCATCCGCAGGTGGCCCTCGTCGCGCGTGCGGACCCACCGCGAGTGGTACCACGCGACGATCGCGGACAGCCCGATCGTGATCGGCACGAAGAAGAAGTGATACACGGTGGTGATCGCGAACTGCCACCGCGCGAGGTCGAGCACGTCCATCGCGTCTCCTACGACGACTAGTACTACGTAACGTCGTAGATGCTACACCCCGTCTGCACCCCGTTGGTCGAGGTGCGACGGAGGAGCCTCGAGACCTGCGGACGGACGAAGGGAGGCCCCGCCGCGTGATCTGCGGCGGGGCCTCCCTTCGTCCTCCTCGCGGGTCACCCCACGCGCTGCAGCCCCCGCTGGCCGTCCTCGACCTCGAAGCTGGCCGCGGTGCGGATGGCCGAGCCGCGCGTGGTCACCCGGTCGAGCGAGCGGAAGTCGGCGCGCAGCCCGTCGGGCGTGACCGTCGTGCGCACGTACCCGCGCTGGTTGGCGGAGTACTTCAGGTGCGGGTTCCACGCCATGATCGGGTCGGACCAGGCCGCGTCGCCGTCGCCGCCGGAGGTGATCGACGTCGTGACGAGCTCGGTGCCGATGACCTGGCTGTCGGGGTCTGCGTAGTCGGTCTTGATGTCGGCGGCCCAGTGCTTGTGGACGTCGCCGGTGAGCACGACGGGGTTGCGCACGCCGGCGTCCTGCCAGGCCCGGGTCACCCGGTCGCGCGAGCCCGCGTAGCCGTCCCACGAGTCATTGCTCGTGTGCAGCTCCTCGACCGGCTGCTTGCCGTCGCGGGTGGTGAAGAAGACCTGCTGGCCGAGGAAGTCCCAGCGCGCCCGGCTGCGCTCGAAGCCGTCGCGCAGCCACGCCTCCTGCTCTGCGCCGGTGATCGTGCGGCTCGGGTCGAGCGCCTCGCCGCAGTTGGTGTCCCAGCCGTCGCCGCAGGCCTGGTCGTCGCGGTACTGGCGGGTGTCGAGCATGTGGAAGTTCGCGAGGCGACCCCAGCCGAGGCGGCGGAAGATCCGCATGTCCGGGCCGTTGGGGATCGAGGAGCGGCGCAGCGGCATGTTCTCGTAGTACGAGCGGAAGGCGTTGGCCCGGCGGGCGAGGAAGCGCTCGGGGGTGTCATTCCACTCCGGCGCCTTGAGGTCCTGCGGGACGCCCGCGGCCCAGTTGTTGTCGACCTCGTGGTCGTCCCACACGACGAGCCACGGCGCGATCGCGTGGGCGAGCTGCAGGTCGGGGTCGGTCTTGTACTGCGAGTGCCGCAGGCGGTAGCCCGCGAGGGTGACCGTCTCGTCCCCGGCGTGGGTGCGCACCGCCGCCGCCTTGCCCTTGCCCTCGTACTGGTAGTCGCCGAGGTGCAGCACCAGGTCGGGCTGGTCGTCGGCGAGGTAGCGGTAGGCGGTGAAGAACCCAGCCTCCCAGTTGGAGCAGCTCGCGAAGGACATCGCGAGCGCGGACGGCATCTCGTGCGGCGCGGGGGAGGTGCGGGTGCGGCCGATCGGGCTGAGGTGCCCGTCGATGCGGAAGCGGTACCAGTACTCGCGGCCGGGGCGCAGCCCGTCGACCTCGACGTGGACGGAGTGGGCGTCGGCGGCGCGGGCGGTCACGGTGCCGCGGTCGACGGGTCGGTGCATCTGCGGGTTGTCGGCGATCTGCCACTGCACCTGCCGGTCGCGGGCGTCCATGCCGCCGCGGCCGTCATCGGCGAGCGGCTCGATGGCCAGTCGGGTCCACAGGACGACCCCGGTGGGGGTGGGGTCACCGGAGGCGACACCGAGGGCGAAGGGGGAGACCCGCAGCGGTCCCGTGGCGATGAGCAGGGAGGTGGCGGGGGAGGCGGACGCAACCGCGGAGGTCGAGGCGATGGTGCCGGCGGCGAGTCCGCCGGCGATGACGTGGCGACGAGAGAGGGTCATGGGTGCACCCTCCCGCGGTGACGTGAACCACAGCGGGGCGTTGACGTGAACCCCGCTGTCCCCCTTCGTGATCCGTGTATGAAGAGGAGGTCAGCGAATGGTCAGCCCGCCCGCGGCACCCGGTACCGCACCAGCGCCGGCACCCACGCCGTCGCGACGAGCGTGCCGATGATGACGAGCACGCCACCGCCGATGGTCGCGGCGGCCGTGCCGACCTGCCCGGCGACGAGCCCGTGCAGCACGTCCGCGACACGCGGCCCGCCGGCGACGACGACGATGAAGACCCCCTGCAGCCGACCCCGCATCGCGTCGGTCGCCGCGGTCTGCAGCATCGTCGAGCGGAAGGCCGCGGATGCCGTGTCGGCCGCACCGCCGATCGCGAAGAACACGCACGCGATCGCCAGCCACGGCACGAGCAGCCCGTCGGCGAGGGCCACCGCGACGCCGAACCCGATGATCGCCGCGCCCCAGACGAGGATCGCGACGGTGACCGCCAGCCCCTGGCGTTCGACCCGCGACACCCACCCCGACATGACGCCGCCGAGGAAGGCGCCGATGGGCATGGCCGCGAAGAGCAGAGCGAACGCCAGACCCCCTTCGTCGGGGCCGCCGAAGTCCACGTGCGCCATCTCGGGGATGAGTGCACGCGGCATGCCGAAGACCATCGCGATGAGGTCGACGACGAAGGACATGAGCAGCACCGGCTGCGTCCCGAGGTAGACGAAGCCGTCGATGACGGAGCGGATGCCGGGGGAGGACCCGGCGACCACCTCGACCGGCAGCGGGGGCAGGGAGATGACCGCTGCGAGGGTGGCGAAGAGGAAGATCGTGTCGACGAGGTAGAGCCACGAGAACCCGAGCACGGGGATCAGTGCGCCGCCGACGAGCGGTCCGGCGATCGCCCCACCGGTGAAGACCGTCATGTTGAGCGTGTTGGCCGCCGGCAGCAGCTCGGCCGGCAGGATCCGCGGGAGCACCGCCGAGCGGGTGGGCTGGTTGACGCCGAAGAAGGCCTGCTGCAGGGAGAAGATGCCGAGCAGCAGCCAGACATTGGTGTTGCCCAGGGCCGCCTGTACCCAGAACGCCGCGGAGGTGAGGATCAGGCCCCACGTGGTGAAGGTCAGCAGCCGTCGCCGGTCGAAGTGGTCGGCGAGCGACCCGCCGTAGAGCCCGAAGATCACGAGCGGCACGAGCCCGAAGAGCCCAGTCAGTCCGACGTAGGCGCTCGACCCGGTCATCGAGTAGATCTGCGCCGGGACGGTGACGACGGTCAGCTGCGCCCCGATGACCGTGACGATCTGGGCGGTGAAGAGGCGACGGTACGCCGGCACCTTGAGGGGGCGGGTGTCGGCCAGCAGGCCCCGGAGGCGACGCACCGCGTCACCTTACGCCTCCCCCTTCGCCGTCCTCGCACCCACGACGAAGGGGGGAGACCGTCACCTAGACCAGGTCGGCCGCAGCCTCCGCCACCCGCTCGTGCTCGGCCCGCAGCCGCTTGAGGAAGTCCTTGGTCCGGGCGTGCTGCGGGTTGTTGATGACGTCCTTGGGGGAGCCCTGCTCGACGACGACCCCGCCGTCCATGAAGATCACCCGGTCGGCGACGTCACGGGCGAAGGCCATCTCGTGCGTCACGACGATCATCGTCATGCCCTGCTGGGCCAGGTCGCGCATGACCTCGAGGACCTCGCCGACGAGCTCGGGGTCGAGGGCGGAGGTCGGCTCGTCGAAGAGCATGAGCTTCGGCTGCATCGCCAGTGCCCGGGCGATCGCCACGCGCTGCTGCTGCCCGCCCGAGAGCTGGTTGGGGTAGGCGTGCGCCTTGTCGGCGAGCCCGACCGTGTCGAGCAGCTCCTGCGCCTGGGTACGCACCTCGGCCCGCGGCCGCCCCTGCACCTTGACCGGCGCCTCCATGACGTTGTCGATCGCCGTCATGTGCGGGAAGAGGTTGAACCGCTGGAAGACCATGCCGATCTCGCGGCGCTGGGCGGCGATCTCCTTGTCCTTGAGGCGGTGGAGACGCGCCCCCTTCTGCCGGTAGCCCATGAGGTCGCCGTCGACCCAGATCCGCCCGGCCTGGATGTCCTCGAGCTGGTTGATGCACCGCAAGAAGGTCGTCTTGCCCGAGCCGGAGGGGCCGAGCAGGCAGACGACCTCACCGGCCTCGACGTCGATGTCGATGCCCTTGAGCACCTCGTTGCTGCCGTAGGACTTGCGCACCTGCGCCGCGTGCACGAGTGGCTGGCTCACTTGCCGCCTCCGATCGTCAGGCCCATGAGACGGGTCCTGGTCGTGTCCGCCTTGGTCTGCGTGGACGTGTTGCCGTAGCCGCGTCCGAAGTGCCGCTCGAGGAAGTACTGCCCGACCATGAGCACCGACGTGATGACGAGGTACCAGAGGCACGCGGCCATGAGGGTGGGCATGATCTTCAGCGTCCGGTTGCCGATGGCCTGCGCCTGGAAGAACAGCTCGGTGCTCAGCGGCAGCGCCATGAGCAGCGAGGTGTCCTTGAGCATCGCGATCGTCTCGTTGCCGGTCGGCGGGATGATGACGCGCATCGCCTGCGGCAGGATGACCCGGCGCATCGACAGGCTCGGCTTCATGCCCAGGGCCGCCGCGGCCTCGCGCTGGCCCTCGTCGACCGACATGATGCCGGCGCGGGCGATCTCGGCCATGTACGCGGCCTCCGACAGGCCCATGGCGATGATGCCCCAGATGAGTGTGCTGCTGATCTGGTTGACGTCGAAGGTGAACAGCGTCAGGTCGCTGCTCAGGCCGAGCCAGCCGGCGAGCTGCTGGCTGAAGGGGAAGGGCCCGATGTCGAACTTCGGGTACAGGTAGCCGATGCCGGTGCCGAAGAGCACGACGAGCACCAGCCGCGGGATCCCGCGGAAGAACCACGTGTAGAGGAACCCGACGAACTTCAGGACCGGGTTGTCCGACAGCCGCATGACACCGATGACGACACCGAGGCTCACGCCGATGATCATCGAGCCGATCGTCGCGATGATCGTGCCCTTGAGCAGACCCTCGAGGACGGGGCTGTAGTTTATCACCTGGAAGGCGAAGGGCCAGTCCCACCGCGGGTTGGTGACGAAGCTGGAGATGATCATCGCGAAGATCACCGCGATGACCGCCAGCGCGACCCACCGTCCCGGGTGGCGCACGGGGACGGCGTCGATCGGGCCGGTGTCGAGACCGGGGGCGGTCCCCCCTTCGTCGGACGAAGGGGGGACCGCCGCGGCCTGGTCGGAGGTCATCAGGGGTTGACGGCGAAGTCGTCGATGCCGCCGGTCTCGTTGCCCCAGTTCTTGAGGATGGCGTCGTAGGAGCCGTCCTCCTTCATGCTCTTGAAGGCGGCGGCGATGGCCTCGCCGAACTCCGTCTGGTCCTTGGGGATGACGATGCCGTAGGGGGCGGAGTCGTAGGTCTCGCCGAGGGCCTCGAGCTCCTCGCTCTGCTGCTTGACGGCGTAGAGGCTGATCGGGGAGTCGGCGGCCATGGCCTCGGTCTTGCCGGAGACGAGGCTCGCGGTGACCTTGGACTGCTCCTGCTCGACGACGAGCTTGATCTTCTCGTCGCACTCCTTGTTCAGCGCGTTGAGCTCGTCGAGCTGGACGGTGCCCTTCTGCACGCCGATCGTCTTGCCGCAAGGGTCCTTGGGGTCGACCTTGTCCGGGTTGCCCTTGGTCGTGACCCACTGCGTGCCGGCGTTGAAGTAGCTGATCATGTTGACCGACTTCTTGCGCTCGTCGTTGATGGTGAACGAGCTGACGGCCACGTCGTACTTCGCGGAGTCGACCCCGAGGATGAGCCCGTCGAAGGGGGCGTTGTTCCACTCGGTCTTCAGGCCCATCTTGGCGGCGGCCGCGTTGAAGAGGTCGACGTCCATGCCCTCGACGGTCTTGCCGTCGTCACCGAGGAACTCGTTGGGGGCGTAGGAGGCGTCGGAGCCCACGCTCAGCGTGCCCTTGCTCTTGATCTCCTCGGGGACGAGCGCGGCGACCTCCTCGTCGACGGTGACCTCGGCGGCCTCCGTGGGCGAGTCGCTGGAGCCTCCGCCGGTGTCGAGCGAGTCGGAACCGCACGCGGTCAGGGCGCTCGTCCCGAGGGCGAGGCAGGCGAAGAGAGCGACGTGGGCACGGCGCATGGTCATCCTCCAGATGCACGATGGGGCACTGGATGCGTGCCCGGTGCGGGTCATCGTGCCACCGCCTCGGCGGCGAGGGGAGGAGCGCCGCCCGAGTTTGACCCAGTCGTGACCGTCAGCGCGGTCCCACGACGATCCCTGAGGAGGTCGTGCAGCGACCGGCTCGAAGGGTCGTCAGCGCCCGCTGCGGGCCAGCAGGGCCTGGACGAAGACGCGCTCGATGTCGTCGGGCGTCTCGGCGATGTAGCTCGTGCCGCCCGTCTCGTCCGAGATCTTCTGCAGGGCCGTCGGGTTGGCCTCGCCCATGCCGATGGTGATGATGCGCACCGGCTTCTTCGCGTCGTAGGCGTCGTCGAGCTTCTTCAACAGCTGGTTGAGGGAGAGGCCACCGTTGGGGTCGTCGTTCTCACCGTCGGTGAAGACGACGATGGAGTTGACGTAGTCGGGGTCGTACTCCTTGACCATCTTCTGGTGGGCGGCCCAGATCGAGTCGTAGAGGGCGGTGTCGCCGCCGAGGTACCGGTCGCTGTTCTTGACCAGGCTGCGCAGCCGGTCGCGGTGCGTGCCCGAGCCCGCCTTGGCGTCGAGTCGGGTGACGGGGGAGAGCTCGCGGTAGTCGCGGCCCTTGGCCTGGTCGGTGCTGAAGATCCACGCGCCGACCTGGCTGCCGTCAGGCAGGATGCCCGCGCCCTTGGTCAACGAGCCCTTGGTGACCTCCCACCGGGTCATGCCCGGGGACGGGCTGTCCCACTTCATCGACCCGGAGGCGTCGATGACGGCGAGCATGCGCATGTCGGTGCGCATCTTGTCCCACTGGTCGACGGCGTCGAGGCGCTCGTTGCGGTCGAGGGGGTCGAGCTCGGTGAGCTCGGCCGGTGCCTGCCCGGCGATCTCGGGGCCGCCGGAGCCGTTGGAGTCGCGGAATCCGGCCTCGGTGAGCGCCTCGCGCGTCTCGACGGTGCCGAGCTCGGTGCGGGCGCGGTCCGCGATGGCCAGCGCGTCCCCCTTCAGCTCGGGGTTCATGATCCACGGGTAGTCGAGGGAGAGCGTCCCCTTCTTCGGCATCACGGCGCGAAGGGGGGTGACGTCCGGGTTGTCCTCGTTGTACGCGGCGATCTGCTGCTCGGAGGCCGGGAAGGGCTGGGTCTTCTTCTGGTCGGCCGTGTAGTCGGCGAGCAGCTTGTTGAGCGAGGGCGCGGCGAAGCGCGACATGAAGATCAGGCGCTCGCCGGTCTCGAGGCCGATGCGGTCGGGCTGCCCGATCCGGCTGGCGTGGAAGGCCAGGCGGCTCGCGGTGTCGGTGTCGGGGTTGGCCATCCGCAGGCCGCCCTCGGTGTTGAGCAGGTTGCCCCACGACTGGACCTGCGCGACCTCACCCTGCTGGTCGGCGCCGGTGGCCAGGACGACGGGGGAGGTGGCGATGGACTGGCCCTGGAGCCACTGGCCCTTCGTCGCGTCGGGGTCGATCGCGTCGATCCATGTCGAGCTGTCCGGGATCCACACGTCGGGGGCCTGGCCGTCGTTGATGTTGCGGGCGGCGTCGGCGGCCGAGGTCGAGCTGACCTCGAACTCGGCGCACTCGTCACCCTCCTTGACCTTGTCCAGGGCCTCCTCGAGCGGCACGGCGATCTCGGGGGTGGCGGCCACGGTGATGGCCTCCCCGCCGCACGCGGTCTCGGTGTCGTCGCCGCCGAGGGCGGCGAAGGCACCGCCGCCGCACAGCGCGAGGGCCACGACGGCGGCGACCGGGACGAGCCAGGCGGGCCGCTTCTTGCGCTGGTCGTCCTTGGCCTGCTGACGGTGGGCGCGACGCGAGGGGAACTCGTCCCCCTTCGTCGTGGCGGCTGCGGCGGCCGGTGCGGCCGCGGCGGTGGTCTCCGGCTCGGGGTCGGCGGCGGGTTCGGGGTCGGCGGATGACCCCACGGGGTCGGTCGTGCCCTCGAACTCGTCGTCGTCCCACAGGTCGTGTCGCCGGGTCCGGCCGTCGCCACTCATCGTCGTTCTCCTTCGCCGCCGGCGCACCTTCGCTACCGGCCGGTCAAGTATGACCCACTACATGACCACAGATTCGCGGCCGGCCGGGCCGATCTGTGCCCACGATCACCCCGAGGACCGCAGGGAGAGTGCGCATTTGCCCGGGCGGATGCGCGCGGGAGGGG
>NZ_BCSQ01000041.1 GCF_001570945.1 Janibacter anophelis NBRC 107843 | reverse complement strand
CCGGCGTGATCGGAGTGAGACACTCCGATCACGCCGGCGCCGAGCGGGTGGTGCGGCTCAGAGCGGGATGTTGCCGTGCTCTCCGCGACGGGCCGGGGCCTCCGCCAAGGCTGTGGCGACCGCCGAGCGGGTGCGGGTCGGCTCGACGATCTCGTCGACGACACCGATCTCGACCGCACGCGGCAGGCCGCCGGAGAGCCGGTCGTGCTCGTCGGCCAGCTGCTGCTCGACCTCGGCCAGCTCGCTCTCGTCGACCTCCGCGAGGCGACGACGGTGCAGGATGCGGATCGCGGCGACCGAGCCCATGACCGCGACGTGGGCGTCCGGCCAGGCGAAGACCTTCGTCGCGCCCAGCGAGCGCGAGTTCATCGCGATGTAGGCGCCGCCGTAGGTCTTGCGGGTCACGACCGTCACCCGGGGCACGACCGCCTCGGCGAACGCGTGGAGCAGCTTGGCCCCCCTTCGCACGACGCCGTCCCACTCCTGGCCGACGCCGGGCAGGTACCCCGGCACGTCGACGAGGACGACGAGCGGCACGCCGAAGGCGTCGCACATGCGCACGAAGCGGGCCGCCTTCTCCGCGGAGGAGGAGTCGAGGCAGCCGCCGAGGCGCATCGGGTTGTTGGCGATGACGCCGACCGTGCGACCGCCCAGGCGGCCGAGCGTCGTGACGATGTTGGGCGCCCACCGGCCGTGCAGCTCCTGCACCTCGCCGCTGTCGAGGATCTGCTCGACGAGCGGGTGCACGTCGTAGGCGCGCTTGGCCGACTCGGGCAGCTGCTCGGCCAGGTCGACGTCGTTGACGGCGGCGAGGTCGAACTCGCCCTGGTCCGCGAGCAGGCGGCACAGCGTGCCGGCGCGGCCGAAGGCGTCGTCGATCGACTCGGCGAGCACGTGGACGACACCGGAGCGGCGACCGTGCGGCTCGGGACCGCCCAGGCGAAGGGCGTCGACGTCCTCACCCGTCACCGAGCGGACGACGTCCGGTCCGGTGACGAAGATGCGCCCCTCCGGGGCGAGGATGACGATGTCGGTCAGGGCCGGCCCGTAGGCGGCGCCACCGGCGGCGGCGCCGATGACGACCGAGATCTGGGGGATCTTGCCCGAGGCGCGGGTCATGATCGCGAAGACCTCACCGACGGCGTGGAGCGAGACCACGCCCTCGGGCAGGCGGGCGCCGCCCGAGTGCCACAGGCCGAGGATCGGGACGCCGTCGGCGAGGGCCCGCTCGTAGGCCGCGACGACGACCTTGCAGCCGGCGACGCCCATGGCGCCGCCCATGATCGTCGCGTCGGAGGCGAAGACGACGACCGGCGCTCCACCGACCGTGCCGGTGGCGGCGAGCATCCCCGAGTCGTCGTCCTCGCTGATCAGCTCGAGGGAGCCGTCGTCGAGGAAGGCCGCGAGGCGGTGGTTGGGGTTGCGCGGGTCCTGCTCGCGGGGCACCTTGACGCGCTTGCCGACCGCGGCGGAGGCGGCGTTGGGCTGGCGGGTCACGAGTGCGTCCCGAAGGCCAGGGCGACGTTGTGCCCACCGAAACCGAAGGAGTTGTCGAGCACGAGCAGGTCGCCGTCGCCGAGGGGGCGGGGCGTGTCGCGCACGATGTCGAGGTCGACCGCCGGGTCGAGGTTCTCGATGTTGATCGTCGGCGGGGCGACCCGGTCGCGCACCGCCTGGACGGCGAAGACGGCCTCGAGGGCTCCGGCGGCACCGAGCAGGTGGCCCGTCATCGACTTCGTGCCGCTGATGGCCATGTGGTCGGCGTCGGAGCCGAAGGCCCGGCGGATCGCGGCGACCTCGGCGACGTCACCGACGGGCGTGGAGGTCGCGTGCGCGTTGATGTGGCAGACATCAGCGGGGGTCGCGCCCGCATCGCGGACGGCGTCGGCCATGGCGCGCGAGGCCCCGGCACCCTCGGGCTCGGGGGCGGCGATGTGGTGGCTGTCGGCGCTGACACCGAACCCGGAGAGCTCGGCGATGATGTTGGCGCCACGTGCCCTGGCGTGCTCCTCGGACTCGAGGATGAGGATCGCGCCGCCCTCGCCGAGGAGGAAGCCGTCGCGGTCGGTGTCGTAGGGGCGCGAGGCCGTCTGCGGCGAGTCGTTGCGGGTGGACAGGGCCTGCATCGCGGCGAAGCCGGAGATCGGCAGCGGGTGGATCGAGGCCTCGGAGCCGCCGGCGATGACGACGTCGGCCAGGCCCTCGCGGATCAGGTGCGCGCCGTAGCCGATCGACTCAGCGCCCGAGGAGCAGGCGGAGACGAGGGTGTGCGCGCCGGCGCGGGCGCCGAACTCCAGCGACACGGTGCCGGCCGCGGAGTTGGGCATGAGCATCGGGATCGACAGCGGGTAGACGCGGCGAGGACCCTTGGTGCGCAGCGCCTCCCACGCGGTGAGCAGGGTCTGCACGCCACCGATGCCGGTGCCGACCGAGGCCGCGAGGCGCTCGGGCTCGACCTCGGGGGAGCCGGCATTGGCCCACGCCTCACGGGCGGCGACGAGCGCGTACTGGGCGAAGGGGTCGAGGCGCTTGGTCTCGACCTTCTTCAGCACCTCGGTGACGGGGACGGCGAGCTGCGCGGCGAAGGAGACCGGCAGCTCGAACTCCTCGACCCACGAGGCGTCGAGGTGGTCGGCGCCGGAGCGTCCGGCGAGGAGCGACTGCCAGGTCTCCTCGGCGGTACCGCCGAGCGGGGTCGTGGCGCCGAGTCCGGTGACGACGACGGTGGGCCGGGGAGAGGACATGCGTGACTCCTGTGGGTGAGGGAGGTGGGGGTCGGGCGGTTCCCCCCTTCGCTCATGACGAAGGGGGGAACGTCACCGGACTCAGGCGGCCTGGTTGGCCTTGATGAAGTTGACGGCGTCGCCGACGGTCTTGAGGTTCTTGACCTCCTCGTCGGGGATCTTGGCCCCGAACTTCTCCTCGGCGGTGACGGCGATCGTCATCATCGACAGCGAGTCGACGTCGAGGTCGTCGGTGAAGGTCTTGTCGGCGGTCACCTCGGACGCGTCGACACCCGTCTCCTCGGACACGATCTCGGCGAGGCCGTCGAGGATCTCCTGGTCGCTGAATGCCATGGAACTGCTCCTATGTGTGCGGTGGGTGGTCCGAGAACCCGTCGGACCGACGGGTGAACTAGGGGAGGGTCACGACCTGCGCGGCCCACACGAGGCCGGCGCCGAAGCCGATCTGCAGGGCCAGGCCACCCGGCTCGACCTCACCCTCGCGGAGCATGCGCTCCATGGCGAGGGGGACCGAGGCGGCCGAGGTGTTGGCCGTGGTGACGATGTCCCGGGCGACGGGCAGGTCCGGCGGCAGACCGAGCGTCTTGACCATCTGGTCGATGATGCGCACGTTGGCCTGGTGGGGGATGAAGGCGGACAGCTCGTCGGCTCGCACCCCGGCGGCGTCGAGCGCGCGCTGGGCCTCCTTGGCCATCGACCACACGGCCCAGCGGAAGACGCTGGGGCCCTCCATGACGATGGCGGGCCAGCGCAGGTCCTGGTCGGCGCGCACGTCGTTCCACGAGTCGCGCTGGGCGATGAGGTGCTTCTGCTCGCCGTCGCTGCCCCACACCGTGGGGGAGATGCCGGGGGTGTCGCTGCGCGAGACGATCGCGGCGCCCGCGCCGTCGCCGAAGATGAAGGCGGAGCCGCGGTCCAGGGGGTCGGTGAAGTCGAGCAGCTTCTCCACGCCCACGACGAGCACGTGCTCGGCGGTCCCGACGCGGACCATGTCGTTGGCCACTGAGATGCCGTGGCAGTATCCGGCGCACGCGGCGGACAGGTCGAAGGCGGCGGCTCGCGACCCGAGGCGGGAGGCCAGCTCCGGGGCGGCGGCAGGGGTCTGGTAGGGGTGGGTCACGGTGGCCACGAGCACCGCGTCGACCTGACCGGCGTCCAGACCCGCGTACTCGAGCGCGCCGCGCGAGGCGTGCTCGGCCATGTCGACGACCGTCTCGTCGGGTGCCGCCTTGTGACGGGAGGCGATACCGGACCGCTCGCGGATCCACTCGTCCGAGGAGTTGATCGGGCCGACGATCTCGCTGTTGGGCACGACCTGCGCGGGGCGGTAGCCACCGATGCCGGTGAGCCGCGCGTGGTGCAGGACGTCGGGGACGTTGAGCGTGCTCATGCCAGACCGCCCTGGGGGTGCAGACGCAGGACGGGCTGACCGGGGGAGACCGGGTCGCCGTCCTCGACGAGCCACTCGACGACCGTGCCGGCGTGACCGGCGCGCACCTCGAGGGTGTCGCGCAGGGAGGAGACGGTGGCGACGACGTCGCCGGCCGAGACGGCGCTGCCCGGCTGGGCGCCGCCGACGCCGACGGTCCCCTTGACCGGTGCGGTGACGAGTCGCCACGTCGGCTCGGAGGCCTGCCGGCTCGACCCGTGCTCGCGGACCATGCGATGGGCGGCGTCAAGGTCGTCGGGGGTCTTGAGCGCGAGGACCTCGACGCCCTTGAGGCCGCGCTTGGCCAGGCCGGTGAGGGCGCCGGCCGGCGGGATCTCGATGATCCCGGTGACCCCGAGGTCGCGCATCGTCTCCATGCACAGGTCCCAGCGCACGGGGTTGCTCACCTGGCTGACGATGCGGCGCAGCACCTCGGTGCCGGAGTGGATGACGCTGCCGTCGACATTGGAGACGAGCGGGACGCGGGCGTCGTGGGTCGAGACGGCGCGGGCCAGGCGGGCCAGGTCGTCGACGGCCGGGGCCATGTGCTCGGTGTGGAAGGCGCCGGCGACCTTGAGGGGCATGACCCGGGCCTTGGCCGGCGGAGCGTCGGCGAAGGCGGCCAGCTGCTCGAGCGTGCCGGCTGCCACGACCTGTCCGGCGCCGTTGACGTTGGCCGGGGTCAGGCCCTGGGCGGTGATCGTGTCGAGGACCTCGTCCGGGTCGCCACCGAGGACGGCGCTCATCCCGGTGGGGGTGACGGTCGCGGCGCGGGCCATCGAGCGGCCGCGCTCGCGGACCAGCACCATGGCCTGCTCGGCGCTGATGACGCCGGCGGCGGTCGCGGCGGTGATCTCACCGACGCTGTGGCCGGCACCGGCGCCGACCACGCGGAACCCGTCGGCCGGGTGCTCGAAGAGCGCGAGGAGCGAGAGGAGGCCGGCGGCCACGATGAGGGGCTGCGCGACGGCGGTGTCCTTGATCGTCTCCTCGTCGGAGGTCGTCCCGTGCGTCTCGAGGTCGATGCCGGCGACGGTCGAGAGCCAGTGGAGGCGGTCGGACACCCCGGGCAGCTCGAGCCATGGGGCGAGGAAACCGGGCGTCTGGGACCCCTGACCGGGGCAGGTGATGGCGAGCACGAGTCCAGAGTCCCCCGCGGAGGGTGGCCCGGTCGACACGGACCTCGCCAGAGATCTACTGCAGGACCTTGGAGGGATCCTCCAAGATGGCGCCCAGTGCCAGCGCCACCCGCACGGTGAAGGCCTCGTGCGGGTCGGTGAGGTCGTAGCCGGTCACGTCGGTGATCCGGCCGAGGCGGTAGCGCACGGTGTTGACGTGGACGATGAGCGTCCGTGCGGTGGCCTCCAGGCCGGCGGACTCCAGGTGGGTGCGGGCCGTCTCGAGGAGGCTCGGGTGCTCCTCGAGCGGCAGCTGCACCAGCTCCATGAGGGTGGCCCGCGCGAGGTCGTCACCGGCGATGGCCCGCTCCGCGAGCAGGTCGTCGGCCGCGACCGGCCGGCCACGACTCGGCCACCCGGGCGCCGCCACGTGGCCGGCGACCGCCGCGTGGGCGGAGAGTGCCCCCTCGGCGAGGTCGGCTACGAGCGGGCCGTGCACGAGGTCGCCGTCGGCGAAGCACTCGGCGAAGGCGGCCGCCGTGGCGCCTGCGTCGTCGACTGACCCGACGACGACGACGAGTCGTGGGCCCTGCACCCCGGCGAGGACGGGCTGGTCGAGGCGTCGGGCGGTCGAGTGGACCCGGCCCACGGCCGTCGCCGGGTCCTCGTCGCCGCTCGTGTCGGGCGAACCGCCCACCAGCACAACGACATTGGTCACGTCGTCCCACCCGAGTGCCGCTGCACGCGAGCGGATCGACTCGTCCACCTCACCGCGCATGACGGCATCGATGACGAGCGACTCCAGGCGCGCGTCCCACGCGCCCCGCTGCTCCGCGGCATGCGCGTAGACCTGCGCGGCGCCGAAGGCGATCTCGCGGGAGTAGCGCAGGACGGCGATCCGCAGGTCGGTGACGTCAGCCGGGCGAGCGAGCTCCTCGACCCGCTCCTCGACGACGTCGACGACCGAGCGGACCAGCTCGAGGGTCTGGGCGAGGCTGATCGTGCCCGTCAGCTCACGCGGCGCGGCGCCGAAGGTCGCTCGTGAGTCCGCCGGTGCGATCCCGTCGAGCCACTCGATGAAGTTGGCGATGCCCGCCTGTGCGACGAGCGCGACCCACGACCGCTCCTCGGCCCCGAGGCGCGTGTACCAGTGGTGGGTGGCCTCGAGTCGACGGGTGGCGGCGCTGGCCAGGTCGCCGGCGCTGCGACGCACCTGGCGGCGGGTGGTGAGGGAGACGAGGCCACGTCGGGGCATGCGCAGATCATATGTGTGATCCGTACAACGAGGAACCGCGCATTTCCCCGGGGAAATGCGCGGTTCCTGTGGCGGTCGGTACCGAGAGGTCCGTCGGTGCCGGAGGTCAGTCGGTGCCGAACTCCATGGCGGCGCGGTCGAGGGCGTCGTCGAGGTCGTCGACGTCCTTCGCGGCCGGGTTGGAGGCGATCTGGTCGCCGCCGCCGGCCTCGAGCGCGCCCATGATCTCCAGGTAGCCGCCGCTCAGCTGGTCCTGGCCGGCGTAGACCTCGAGCTTGCTGCGGCTGTCGGCGATGTCGAGGTTGCGCATCGTCAGCTGGCCGATGCGGTCGACCGGGCCGAAGGCGGCGTTGTCGGTGCGCTCCATCGACAGCTTGTCGGGGTGGTAGCTGAAGTGCTCGCCGACGGTGTCGAGGATCGTCCAGTCCTCACCGCGGCGCAGGCGGACGGTGACCTCGCCGGTGACGACCGAGGCGACCCAGCGCTGCAGGGACTCGCGCAGCATGAGCGACTGCGGGTCGAACCAGCGGCCCTCGTACAGCAGCCGACCGAGGCGGCGACCCTCGGCGTGGTAGTTGGCGATGGTGTCCTCGTTGTGGATCGCGTTGAGCAGGCGCTCGTAGGTCAGGAAGAACAGACCCATGGCCGGCGCCTCGTAGATGCCGCGGGACTTCGCCTCGATGATCCGGTTCTCGATCTGGTCGGACATTCCCAGACCGTGGCGTCCGCCGATCTCGTTGGCCGCCATGACCAGGGCCACGGCGTCCCCGCCGAAGTCGTCACCGTTGATCGCGACGGGGCGCCCGCGCTCAAAGCGCACGGTGACGTCCTCGGTCTCGATGGCCACCTCGGGGTCCCAGAAGCGCACGCCCATGATCGGCTCGACGATCTCGAGCGACTGGTCGAGGTGCTCGAGGGTCTTGGCCTCGTGGGTGGCGCCCCAGATGTTGGCGTCGGTGGAGTACGCCTTCTCCGCGCTGTCGCGGTAGGGCAGGTCGCGCTCGGTCAGCCACTCGGACATCTCCTGGCGACCGCCGAGTTCGCTGACGAAGTCGGCGTCGAGCCACGGCTTGTAGATGCGCAGCCCGGGGTTGGCCATGAGGCCGTAGCGGTAGAAGCGCTCGATGTCGTTGCCCTTGAAGGTCGAGCCGTCGCCCCAGATGGAAACGCCGTCCTCCTTCATGGCGCGCACGAGCAGCGTGCCGGTCACGGCCCGCCCGAGCGGCGTGGTGTTGAAGTAGGTGCGGCCGCCGGAGCGGATGTGGAAGGCGCCGCAGGCGATCGCGGCCAGCCCCTCCTCGACGAGCGGACCCTTGCAGTCGACGAGTCGCGACAGCTCGGCGCCGTACTGGCCGGCGCGGCCCGGGATCGACTCGATGTCGTCCTCGTCGTACTGGCCGAGGTCGGCGGTGTACGTGCACGGCACCGCCCCCTTCTCGCGCATCCACGCGACGGCCACCGAGGTGTCGAGACCGCCGGAGAAGGCGATGCCGACACGTTCACCTGCAGGGAGAGAAGTCAGAACCTTGGACACGAGGGGCAGCCTAGTTCGTCGCGGTGGCGGGGGAGCCACCGGACAGGGGGTGGACGCGCCGGGACGATGACCAGATCCTGACCATCTCGTCACGCAGGCGCCATGATGCTTTCATCCCGCCACCACCTCATGGTCGACCCGACGCGCTGTCACCTCCATAGCGTCGCGCGCATGCACCCCGTGAAGATCACCACTGGAGTCCTCGTGGCACTCGCCCTCGTCACGCCCACCACCACCGCCACCGCCGTTCCCGCGGCGCCCCCCGAGGCCAAGGTCAGTACGACCTCGGGCAACCCCGGATACCGTGAGAAGAACACGGCCGACCCCCTCGTCATCGCCCACCGCGGTGCCTCCGGCTACCGTCCCGAGCACACCCTGGCCGCCTACGAGCTGTCGGTCGAGCAGGGCGCCGACTACATCGAGCCCGACCTCGTCATGACCAAGGACGGGGTGCTCGTCGACCGCCACGAGCCGGAGATCGGTGGCACGACCGACGTCGCCGACCACCCCGAGTTCGCCGACCGGAAGACGACGAAGGACCTCGACGGCAAGGCGGTCACCGGCTGGTTCGTCGACGACTTCACGCTCGCGGAGCTGAAGACGTTGCGCGCCACGGAGCGTCTCGGCGGCATGCGTCCCGAGTCCGCCTCCTACGACGGCCAGTTCGAGGTCCCGACCTTCGAGGAGGTCCTGGCCCAACGGGAGCAGCTCTCACGCTCCACCAGCCGGGTCATCGGCATCTTCCCGGAGATCAAGCACTCGACCTACCTGCACGCCGAGGGCTTCGACCCCGAGGCCGAGGTCGCCCGCCTGGCGAAGAAGTACCACCTCAACCACGCCAAGGCGCCGATCTGGGTGCAGTCCTTCGAGCTGACCGCGCTGAAGGACCTGCGCGACGAGCACGGCTGGAAGGGCAAGAGCGCCTTCCTCACCACGGTCAACGGTGGTCCGTTCGACCTGCAGGAGCAGGGCACGACCTACGCCGAGCTCACGACCGCGTCGTCGATGCAGGACCTGTCGCAGTGGATCGACGGCTTCGGCCCGGAGAAGAACGCGGTCATCGCCCGCGAGGCCGACGGCAGCCTCGGTGAGCCCACGACCTTCGTCGAGGACGCCCACGCCGCCGGGCTGAAGGTCACCCCGTGGACCTTCCGCGCGGAGAACACCTTCCTCCCGACCGACTACCGGATCGGTTCGGACCCGGCCGCCCACGGACGGATGGCCGACGAGGTCACGAAGTTCTACGAGGTCGGCGTGGACGGCGTCTTCTGCGACCAGCCCGACATCTGCGTCGAGGCGCGCGAGGCCTTCCTCGACCGCTGAGTCAGCACGTCGCACGCCCGGGGAGCGCGCTCCCCGGGCCGTCGTCGTCCCCGGACGAAGGGGGTTGCCCGCGATCCGGACGTCGACTGGCGCCCCGTAGGGTGATGAGTAAGGGTAGGCTTACCTGAACTCAGAGCCGAGGGAGACGCTTGTGAAGAACTGGCCGGGTCTGGCGCGCACCGTCGTCGCGTCCGCGAGCAGCATCGAGGTCGGCCTGCTCGGTCACCGGGCTCCTGTGGCGCGGCATGCCACCGACGGCAGCGGCGCCGTGCTGTTCGCCCTCGCCGAGGCGGCGCCCGAGTGCGCCGACCTGGTCACGCCGGGGGAGCGGGGTCCGGTCGTCGACCTCGTCGCCACGGACGTCTCCGCGGTGGCGCACGCCGGTCGGGTGCGTGGTCGCGTCTGGCTCTCGGGTCGCGCAGACGTCCTCCGTGAGCCCGACGAGCAGCTGCGGGGGCATCTCGGGGTGCTCGAGGGTGACCCCGTCGCCCGCCTGGTGCCGACCACGATCGGCCTCGAGTGGTTCGTCGAGGCGGGGACGCGCCCCGGGGAGCAGATCACCATCGACCCGCAGGCCTACGCCGACGCGGGGATCGACGCCCTCGCAGGATGGGCCGACGAGTGGATCGCCCACCTCGACGTGGACCACCGGGACTCGCTGCGCGACCTCGTCGCCCACCTCGTGCAGCCGGTGGCCGTGGTGCGGCCCGTGCACGCCGACGAGACCGGCCTCGTCCTGCGGGAGCACGTCGGTACCTGCCGCCGGGACATCCGGGTGAGCTTCCCGCAGCCGGTGCGCTGCGGGTGCGAGGCCACCGAGGCGCTGCGCACCCTCGTGGCCGTCAACGCCCTCGGCTGAGATCGAGACTGCATTCCCCTACGGCAATGCAGTCTCTCGACGTCAAGGATCTGCATTTCCCCGGGGAGATGCGCGGTGGTGCGGGCGGGGAGGTCAGACGGGGGCGAGCGGGGTGTGTGGCTGCTCGGGCAGCTCGACGGTGATCTCGTCGCGGGTGCGGACCGTGCCGCTGCGCTCGACGACCGCCATCACGCCGGCCCGCCGGACGATGCCCACGCCGTCGACGCTCTGCACGCCGCCGGTCGGCCCGAGCTCGACGTCGGAGTCCGAGGGGACGCCATCGGCTCGGCGGACGACGACCTTGAGCAGGCCGCGGGAGTGCTCGTCGATCTGGCGGCAGGGGTTGCGCAGCCCCGTGAGACGCACGGTGGCGTCACCGATGTGCAGCCGGGTCCCCACGGGCAGACCGAGCAGGTCGAGGCCGGCGGTGAGGATGTTCTCCCCGAGCGACCCGGGGCCGATGTCGTGACCGGCCGCGCGCGCCTCGTCGAGGAGCGCGCCTTGGATGAGGTGCACCTGGCGCAGGTTGGGCTGGTTGGGATCGCGCCGCACCCGTGAGCGGTGCTGCACGAGGGTGCCCGCGTGCGCGTCACCCCGCACGCCGAGCCCCTCCACGAGCTCGATGGCGTCGCACGGCACCTTGCTGAAGCGGTGCAGCTCGTCCCGGCTCACGGACATGACGAAGGGGGTGTCCACCCCGTGATCCTGCCACGGTGCGGACACCCCCTTCGCGTCGGTCAGGCGTCGCCGCCCGCGTTGCCGGAGGTGCCGGCGGTGACGTCGAGCAGGCGGTACTTCTCGGCCGCCTTGCCCGGGACGTCCGAGGCCACCCACCCGCGCTCGGCGAGCATCTGCAGGGCGCGCACCGCCATCGACGGGCCGTCGACGTGGAAGTAGCGGCGGGCCGCGGCGCGGGTGTCGGAGAACCCGAAGCCGTCCGTGCCGAGTGAGGCGAACTCCTCCGGCACCCACGGGCGGATCTGGTCCTGGACCTGCTTCATGTAGTCCGAGACGGCGATGACGGGCCCGACCGAGCCCTCGAGGGCTCGGGTGATGTACGGCGTGCGGCGCTCGGCCTCCGGGTAGAGGAACCGGTCCTCGTCGCAGGACATGGCCTCGCGGCGCAGCTCGGTCCAGCTCGTCACCGACCACACGTCGGCGACGACGCCCCAGTCGTCGCGCAGGAGCTGCTGCGCCTCGAGCGCCCACGGCATGCCGACGCCACTGGCGAGCAGCTGGCAGCGGGGCGGGGTGTCGCCCAGGCCCGAGTCGTCACCGGCCGCGTAGCGGTACATGCCCTGGAGCAGCCCGTCGACGTCCAGGTCCTCCGGCTGGGCGGGCTGGACGATCGGCTCGTTGTACAGCGTCAGGTAGTAGATGACATTGCGGCTGGGGTCGCTCTGGGGGGCGTCGCCGCCGTACATCGTCTCCAGACCCTTGCGCATGATGTGCGCGATCTCGAAGCCGTAGGCCGGGTCCCAGGAGACGACCGCGGGGTTGGTCGCGGCGAGCAGCGGCGAGTGGCCGTCGGCGTGCTGCAGCCCCTCACCGGTGAGCGTCGTGCGACCGGCGGTGGCGCCGAGCATGAACCCGCGCGACATCTGGTCGGCGGCCGCCCAGATGCCGTCACCGGTGCGCTGGAAGCCGAACATCGAGTAGAAGATGTAGACGGGGACCATCGGCTCACCGTGCGTGGCATAGCTCGTCGCCGCCGCGGTGAAGGCCGCGACCGAGCCGGCCTCGTTGATGCCCGTGTGCACGATCTGGCCCTGCTCCGACTCGCGGTAGGCGAGCATGAGGTCGGCGTCGACCGAGGTGTAGTTCTGCCCGTGGGGGTTGTAGATCTTCTTGTTCGGGAAGAACGAGTCCATGCCGAAGGTGCGCGCCTCGTCCGGGATGATCGGGACGATCCGCTCGCCGAACCCCTTCTCCCGCATGAGGTCCTTGAGCAGGCGCACCCACGCCATCGTCGTGGCGATCTCCTGCTTGCCCGAGCCCTTGGCCATCTGGGCGTACTTGTCGTCGCCGGGCAGCTGCGGGGTCGTGTACTTCACGCGCCGCTCGGGCAGACCCCCGCCGAGCTTGCTGCGCCGCTCCCTGAGGTAGGCGATCGCCTCGTCGTCCTCGCCGGGGTGGTAGTACGGCGGCAGGTACGGGTCCTTCTCCAGCTGCTCGTCGGAGATCGGGATCTTCAGGCTGTCGCGCAGGCCCTTGAGGTCGTCCAGCGTCAGCTTCTTCATCTGGTGGGTCGCGTTGCGCCCGGCGAAGTGGGTGCCCAGGCCGTAGCCCTTGATCGTCTTCGCGAGGATGACGGTCGGCTGGCCGCTGTGCTCGGTCGCCGCGCGGTAGGCCGCGTAGACCTTGTTGTAGTCGTGGCCACCGCGCTTGAGCTTCCACCACACGTCGGCGTCGGACCAGTCCTCGACGAGCTTGCGGGTGCGCGGGTCGCGGTTGAAGAAGTTGTCGCGCACATACGCGCCGTCGTTGGCGCGGAAGGTCTGGTAGTCACCGTCGGGCGTCTGGTTCATGAGGTTGACCAGGGCGCCGTCGCGGTCGGCGGCCAGCAGCGGGTCCCAGCCGCGCCCCCAGACGACCTTGATGACATTCCACCCGGCGCCGCGGAAGTAGGCCTCGAGCTCCTGGATGATCTTGCCGTTGCCGCGCACCGGTCCGTCGAGCCGCTGCAGGTTGCAGTTGACGACGAAGGTGAGGTTGTCCAGCTCCTCGAAGGCCGCGGTCTGCAGTAGGCCCCGGCTCTCCGGCTCGTCCATCTCGCCGTCACCGAGGAAGGCCCACACGCGCTGCTGCGAGGTGTCCTTGATGCCGCGGTTGTGCAGGTACTTGTTGAACTGCGCCTGGTAGATGGCGTTCATCGGGCCGATGCCCATCGAGACCGTGGGGAACTCCCAGAAGTCCGGCATGAGGCGCGGGTGCGGGTACGACGGCATCCCGATGTCGCCGCCCTCCGCGAGGCGCTCGGCCTCCTGTCGGAAGCCGTCCATCTGGGCCTCCGTGAGCCGCCCCTCGAGGAAGGCCCGCGCGTACATGCCGGGGGAGGCGTGGCCCTGGAAGAAGATCTGGTCGCCGCCGCCGGGGTGGTCCTTGCCGCGCCAGAAGTGGTTGAAGCCCACCTCGTAGAGGGTTGCCGCAGAGGCGTAGGAGGAGATGTGGCCGCCGACGCCGACCCCGGGGCGCTGCGCGCGGTGGACCTGGATCGCGGCATTCCACCGGATCCAGGCGCGGTAGCGGCGCTCGACCTCCTCGTCACCGGGGTACCACGGCTCGTCGACCGGGGCGATGGTGTTGACGTAGTCGGTGGTCGTCAGCGACGGGACGCCGACGTTCTTCATCCGGGCGCGCTCGAGCAGGCGCAGCATCACGTAGCGGGCCCGGTCGCGGCCCGACTCGTCGATGAGGGCATCGATGGAGTCCAACCACTCGGCGGTCTCCTCCGCATCGATGTCCGGCAGGTGGGTGGGGATGCCGTTGAGGATGGGGCCGTCGCTGAGGTGATCCGCTGAGCCGGGCACGTTCGTCGTCCTTTCAAAAAGACCGGTCCGCCAGAGGTGACGACGGACACACCTACTATCCCCGCTCGTGGTGGGCGTCACAAACCGGGGTCGGTTCCCGAGATGCGTCCGGGGTGGGCGTAGACCGTGGCGCGCGGGTCGCGGACGAAGCCCAGCAGGGTCACCCCACTGCGCTCGGCCACCTCGACGGCCAGTGATGTCGCGGCCGAGACGCAGGCGAGCACGGGGGCGCCGGCGACCGCTGCCTTCTGCGCGATCTCGAAGCCTGCGCGGGAGGAGACGAGCAGGGCGTGCCCACGCAGCGGCAGCCGTCCCTCGCGCGCGGCCCAGCCGATGACCTTGTCGACCGCGTTGTGCCGACCGATGTCCTCGCGCACGACGAGCACCTCGCCGTCCGGGGCGAGCAGCGCTGCCGCGTGGACCCCACCCGTCGCCTCGAAGACCCGCTGCCGCGAGCGCATCGCGGCCATGCCGGCGTGGATCGCCTCGAGCCCGAAGGCCGCCTCGTCATCGGCGGGGGAGTGGGGCAGGGCGGCGATCAGGTCGTCGACCGAGGTCGAGCCGCAGACCCCGCAGGCGCTCGTCGCGACCTCGGTGCGCTCGGTGATCGGGCGCCGCAGGGCCACCCCGGCGGCGAGGGTCACCTCGACGACGTTGAAGGTCGGCGAGCCGTCGGGTCCGGTGTCGGTGCAGTGCATCATCGTCGCGACGTCGTCACCGCCCCCGATGAGGCCCTCCGCCACGAGGTGGCCGAGGGCGAGGTCGAAGTCGTCGCCGGGCAGGCGCATCGTCGTCGTGACCGTCGTCGACGCAGGACGAAGGGGGTTGCCCCCCGCGGGCACGCCGCGGTCGGGCAGTGCCGCCACCCGGATCTCGAGGGGCTCCTCGACCGCCACCGACTCGATCCGCGAGACCGAGCGGTCCCCGATGCGATGCACCTTCAGGCGCTGGGTCATCCGTCCCATCGCGGCACCCTCCTCAGACCGACCACGCCACCCACCCTACGGACCCGGTCTGGTGAGATGGTCCCGTGGACGAGCAGCCGACGACACCCCCTTCGCCCGCCCCAGCGCCGGGCCCGATGGTGCTGCGTCTGCGCGGTGACGACGGGGTGCCGTGGCACCCGGTCTCGCCCGCCCTGGCCACCGTCCGCCGGGTGAGCGCGACGGCGGTGCTCCTGCCGCTCGCCGTCGCGTCCGCCTTCATGGCCGTCGTGCTGTGGTCGTGGCTGGCCATCGGCTCGGTGGTCCTGCTGCTCCTGTGGATCTGGCTCATGTGGCTCATCGGCGTCCAGGTGCGGACGATCAGCTGGGCCGAGCTGCCCGAGGAGCTCGCGATCCGCAAGGGACGGATCTGGCGTCGACTCATCACGGTGCCCTACGGGCGGATCCAGTACGTCGACCTCACGTCCGGGCCGTACAAGCGTCGCCTCGGCCTGGCCGACATCGCCGTCAACACGGCCTCGCCGGCGAGCAGCGGTGACATCCCGGGGCTGCCGGCCGACGTGGCGGAGGAGCTGCGGGTGCGACTGGCCGCCCGTGGCGAGGCCCAGCGAGCCGGCCTGTGACCGACGAGGACTTCGTCCGGGTCCACCCGATCTCGCCCTTCATCCGGGGCGGGATCGTCGTCCTCGGTGTCCTCGGCTACATCGTGAGCCAGCAGGTCGACCGGATCGCCGGCGCCATCGGTGGACTCGACGACGACGGCGGGCGCGGGGTGGCCGGTCCGATCTTCGTGCAGGCCGCGGTCGTGGCCGCAGTCGTCCTCGGTGCGATCGTCCTGGGCCTCGTCTCGTGGTGGTTCACCCGCTACCGCCTCGGTGACGACAGCATCGAGATGCGCACCGGCGTGCTCTTCCGCCAGCACCGCCAGGTGCGCTACGACCGGATCCAGGCCGTCGACATCGTCCGGCCCCTCCTCGCGCGGTTCACCGGCCTGTCCGAGGTCCGTGTCGAGTCCGCCGGCGGCGGTGACTCGCACCTGTCGATCGCCTACCTGCGCGCCGCGCACGCCGAGTCCGTGCGCGAGCAGCTGCTCGGCCTCGCCCACGAGGCCGGCGCAGGGGACCAGGCCCTCGGGGCGGCCGCAGGGGACCAGCCCGTCGAGGGCCTCGCAGCGCCTCCGCAGCCCGGTGCAACCACCGCGGTCGCCGCCGAGCGCCGCCTGCTCACCGTGCCCCCGGAGCGCGTCGTCGCCTCGGTTCTGCTGAGTGGCGAGGCGATCTTCCTCGCCGTCGCCCTCGTCGTCGCCGTGGTCCTCGCGCTCGTCGGGCTGGGGCCCGCGGTCGGCGGCTTCGCTCCGGTCGTCCTCGTCGCAGGAGGCCGCGCCCTCCTGCGCCTCACCCGGTGGTGGGGACTGACCCTCGGCCTGCGCGGTTCGACCCTCACCAGCCGACGCGGGCTCACCGACACCCGGACCTCGTCGGTGCCGCTCCACCGGGTGCAGGCCGTGCAGATCGAGCAGCCGTGGCTGTGGCGCCGTCCCGGATGGTGGTCGCTCAAGGTCAATGTCGCCGGCGCCGACCTCGGGTCGGCGAGCGAGGGGGCCTCCGACAGCGAGCTCGTGCCCGTCGCCACGACGGCCGAGGTGCTGCAGCTGCTCGAGGTGGTCACGGGCGACGCCACGACGACCGACGAGGTGCGCTCGCTGGTCACCGGCACGCCGAGCGGGTTCGTCGGCCAGCCGTCCCGTGCGCGGTGGTTGCACCCCTTCGCCCATCGCCGCATCGGTTACCTCGCGGGGCAGCGGGCCGTGCTCACCCGCTCGGGGTGGCTCGACCACACCCTCCAGGTCGTCCCGTACGGCCGCATCCAGTCCATCACCGTCTCGCAGGGCCCGATCTCCCGGCGGGTGGACCTGGCGAGCGTCCACCTGGTGAGCACCGTCGGGCCCGTGGCGCCCCGCGTGAGCCATCTGGACCGGTCCGGTGCCGAGCTCCTGCGGAGCCGCACGGAGGAGCGGGCGGCCCGCTCACGACGCGGCGAGCCGGACGCTCCTGCTTGCGTCCCGGGGCCGGACACGGTGGACTGTGACCGATGAATGATCAGCGAGCAGCAGAAGGGACCACGGTCGTGACGGGGCAGTCGACGGGGCAGGGCGAGGATCTCGCCCGTGACGCCGTGGCCAAGTTGGGCTTCGCCAAGGAGCAGATCGTCCAGGAGTACGGCTGGGACGACGACGTCGACGAGGCCCTGCGCGAGGCCATCGAAGCGGTCGTCGGCGACCCGATCGAGGACGAGGACTACACCGGCGTCGTCGACGCGGTGATCCTGTGGTGGCGTGACGGCGACGGTGACCTGACGGACGCGCTCGTCGACACGCTCGGCACCCTCGCCGAGGGGTCCTCGATCGTGCTGCTCACCCCGCGCCCCGGCCAGCCCGAGGAGGTCGACCCGTCCGAGGTCGACGAGGCCGCGACGACCGCCGGGCTGCACACCTCCGGCAACGTCATGTGCTCGGAGCACTGGGTGGCCACCCGGCTCGCCGCGCGCAAGGGTGTCGCCTGACCCCCTTCGTGCCGTGGCTGGCACACTGCCGGGATGAGCCGGCAGCCACTGCAGGTCGGGCAGACCGCCCCCGACTTCACCCTCCGCGACCAGAACGGCCGCGACGTCTCCCTGTCCGAGGCGCTGCGCGATCGGGCCGTGCTGCTCGTCTTCTACCCCTTCGCCTTCTCCGGCATCTGCACCGGTGAGCTCGGGGAGATCCGCGACGACCTCGGCCGCTTCGAGTCGGAGGCACTGACGACCTTCGCGATCTCGTGCGACCCGATGTTCAGCCTGCGCGCGTGGGCCGACCAGGAGGGCTACTTCTTCCCGCTGCTGTCCGACTTCTGGCCGCACGGGCAGGTCGCGAGCGACTACGGCGTGCTCGACGAGACCGCGGGCAAAGCAATGCGCGGCACCTTCCTCGTGGCCCCCGACGGGCGCATCGCGTGGACGCTCGTCAACCCGTCCGGGCAGGCGCGCGACCTCACCGGCCACGAGGAGGCGCTCGCCGGGCTCACGCGTGCCTGAGGGTCTCCTCGGGAGGTAGCCTCCTGCCCCATGAGCGACGACATCCTCGAGGTGGACCTGCTGGCCTTCGAGTCCGGGGACGGTGAGCGCGCACGGGCCGTCGTCGACGGGCTGATGACCTCGCTCGAGACCGGCTTCGTCTACGTCAGGCACGACCTGTCCGAGGACCTCATCGACACCGCCTACGGGATGCTCGAGGAGTTCTTCACCGCCGAGCGCGAGGTCAAGGAGAGCTTCGTCGCCCCCGGCACCCACGGCCAGACCGGCTACACCGGTCTGCTCGTCGAGACCGCGGCGACCGCCGACGTCGCGGACTGGAAGGAGATGCTCAACTGGGGGCCCTCCATCCCGGCCGGCCACCCCCTGCGCACCCGCTACCCGCACCGCTACCACGACCCCGTGCTGCCCGAGTCGGCCGTGCCGGGGATCGCCGAGACCCTGACGACCTTCCACGAGGCGGTCGCCGACCTGCAGCGACGCGTCCTGCGGATCATCGCCACCGGCGTCGGTGCGCACCCCGACTACTTCGAGAAGATGCTCGTCGACGGCCCCACCCTCTCCCGGGCGATCCACTACCCGGCGATGGAGTCAGCGCCCGAGGCTCCGCACGTGTGGGCCGCCGAGCACGCCGACATCAACCTCATCACCGCGCTGCCGCGCGCCACCGCGGCCGGGCTGCAGGTGCGCCTGAAGGACTCGGGCGAGTGGATCGACGCCATCGCCCCCGAGGGTGGCGCCATCATCAACACCGGGCTCATGCTCGAGGTCGTCACCAACGGCGTCATCGAGCCGGGCATCCACCGCGTCGTCGCGGCTCCCGGCCAGGAGGGCGACCGCTACTCCGTGGTCCAGTTCGCCCACCCGACCCCGTGGACCGTGCTCAGCCCGCTCGTCAGCACGGTCACCGAGAGCACGCCGCAGCGCTTCTCGCCGATCAGCGCCGCCGATGCCCTCGACCTGGTCCTCTACGAGATCAACCTCATCGAGGACGCCCGCCGCGTCTGAGCGCGCCTGTCGGCGGGGGCGTCGCGGGCTGACACAATGACCGCGGCGCCGCGCGCGCCGGGGCCTGTAGCTCAGTTGGTAGAGCACCGCGTTTACACCGCGGGTGTCGTCGGTTCGAGACCGGCCGGGCCCACATGACCTCCATCCGGCTGCGGGACGTGCTCGCCGTCCTCGAAGAGACCTTCCCCGGGGACAGCGCCCAGTCCTGGGACCGCGTCGGGCTCGTCACCGGCGACCCGGAGCAACCGGTGCGGCGCATCCATGCCGCCGTCGACCCGACCCTCGCGGTCATCGAGGAGGCCCGCGCCGCCGGCGCCGACCTGCTCATCACCCACCACCCCCTCCTGCTGCGCGGGGTGCACTCGGTCGCCACGACGAGCGCGAAGGGGGCGGCCGTCACCTCCTTGGTCGTCGGTGACGTCGCGCTCTACGTCGCCCACACCAATGCCGACGTCGCCGAGCCCGGCGTCAACACCGCACTGGCGGCGGCCTGCGGCCTCGCCGCGACGGAGCCCCTGACGATCGAGGAGGGGCGGCCCATGGGCCGCGTCGGTGACCTCGACGCACCGGTCTCCCTCGCGGACTTCGCCACGCGGCTGGCGCAGGCGCTCCCTTCGGCCCCCGCGGGGATCCGGGTGTCGGGTCCGGCCGACGGCACCGTGCGTCGGGTGGCGCTGCTCGGAGGCGCCGGCGACGGGCTCATCGACGCCGCCGCGGCGGCGGGTGCCGACGTCTACGTGACCTCCGACCTGCGCCACCACCCGGCCCTCGAGGCCCGTGAGGACGCCACGGGACGGGGTGGGACCCCCTTCCTCGTCGATGCCGGTCACTGGGCCACCGAGTCGCTCTGGCTGGAGGAGATGCTCGAGCGGCTGCGCGGGTCCCTCGCGGCCTCCGGGTACGACGTGGTTGGCTTGGAGACCCACGTGAGCACCATCTGCACCGACCCGTGGAGCTTCACCGTCGGCGCAGCCCCTGACCGAGGAGACCCGCAGTGAAGGCCGACCCCTTCGTCCAGGCACGTCTGCTGGACCTGCAGGCGCTGGACACCCGCCTGCAGCAGATCGACCACGCCCGCACCCGGGTGCCGCAGATCGCGGCCACCCGTGAGGCGCAGGAGCGCCTGCAGCAGGTGAGCGACGACGTCGTGCGCGTCGAGACCGGCCTGTCCGACATCCGCCGCGAGGTCGACCGGGCCGAGGCCGACGTGCAGCAGGTGCGCGACCGTACCGCCCGCAACACCTCCCGGCTCGAGTCCGGGCAGGGCACGGCCAAGGACCTGCAGGCCCTCCAGCACGAGCTGGAGTCGCTCGCCCGGCGCCAGGCCGAGCTCGAGGACGTCGAGATCGAGGTCATGGAGCGACAGGAGAGCGCCGAGGCGCGGCTGGGCGAGCTCACCGCCCAGCGGGACGAGGTGCAGGCCGAGGTCGACCGCCTCGCCCGGGAGCGGGACGCCGCCGTCGCCGAGCTCGACGCCGAGCGGGTCGAGGTCGCCGGGCCGCGGCAGGCGATCGTCGACGCCATCGACGCCCCCCTCGTCGCGCTCTACGAGCGCATCCGCGAGGGCTCCGGTGGCCTCGCCGCCGCGGAGCTCAAGCACGGTCGGTGCGGCGGCTGCCGCCTGGAGCTCAACCCCGTCGACCTCGCGGCCATCGACAAGGCCGCGAGCGACGAGGTGGTGCGCTGCGAGGAGTGCGCGCGCATCCTCGTACGCACCCACGCAGCCGACTGATGACGCGCACGCTGCGCGTCGAGGCCGACGGCGGCTCGCGGGGCAACCCCGGTGTCGCTGGTTACGGCGCGCTCGTGCGCGACGCCGCGAGCGGTGACCTCCTCGTCGAGCTGGCGGCGCCGCTCGGCACCGCGAGCAACAACGTCGCGGAGTACCGCGGCATGCTCGCGGGTCTGGCCGCAGCGCGCACCATCGCCGCCGATGCCCGGATCGTCGTCGCCATGGACTCCAAGCTCGTCGTCGAGCAGATGGCGGGCCGGTGGAAGATCAAGCACCCCGACATGCGCGAGCTCGCGCTGCAGGGGCGCGACCTCGTCGCCGAGATCACGACGGCCGGCGGCTCGGTCGAGTTCACCTGGGTGCCGCGGGCCGACAACGGCGACGCCGACGCCCTGTCCAACCGTGGCATGGACGGCGAGCATGTCGAGGACTGGCACGGCAGCGAGCAGGCCCGCGACGACCTCACGCCCTCGCGGGACGGCGAGCAGGAGCCGGTGCGACCCCGGTCCGGCCGCGGCGAGCCGACCCGGGTCGTCCTCGTCCGGCACGGCGTCACCGAGTTCACCGAGCAGGCGCGTCTCGACGGGCGCGGCGGGGCCGACCCCGGCCTGACCGACGCGGGGCGCCGGCAGGCCGAGCAGGCCGCGACGCTGGTCGCGGAGCTCGTCGGCGAGACCCCGACGACGGTCATCACCTCGGACCTGCGGCGGGCGCGGGAGACCGGGGGCGTGATCGCCGACCGGCTCGGTGTGGACCCCGAGGTCGACCCCGACTGGGACGAGCAGTCCTTCGGCGACTGGGACGGTGCCGCCGTCAGCGACCTGCTGCGGGATGCGCGCGAGGACTTCACCGCACTGCGCGCCGACCGGACCTACGCCCGCCCCGGTGGGGAGACGCACGACGAGATGGCCGAGCGGGTGACCGCGGCGTGGGAGCGCGTCGTCGCCCGCGGGGGCACGGTCGTCGTCACCTGCCACCGCAAGCCGATCCTCGTCGTGCTCGCCCACGTCCTCGGCCTGCCCTTCGAGCGGATGTGGCGTCTGGCCGGTTCGCCGGGGTCGCTGACCGCACTGGAGGCTTGGCCCGACGGCCACGCAGTCGTCGCCTTCACCAATCGCACCTGAGGGGTTCTGACCATCACCAACGTGCCTGACTGGCTCATCGCCACCGGTCTGATCGGGGCCGTCCTCTTCGGCCTGCTCTCGGCCTACTTCCCACCGCTCAACGCCGAGATCTACGCGCTCGCGGCGCCCGTCATCTTTCCGGACGCGTGGGTGGTCCACGTCTGCGCGATGACCGGTGGCCTCGTCGTCGGCAAGATGACCCACTTCATCGCGGCAGAGAAGGGAGCCGAGGTGTACGCCCGCCGCAGGGCGGTCAAGGAGGCGCGGGACGCGCAGGAGCGACGTCGTCCCAAGGGTCCCGTCGGAGAGCGCCTGTCACGGTGGAGCCGGGCGATGATCAACGTGCTCGACCGGCCGCGGTTGGGCCCACTCGTCATGCTGGCCTCGTCGGGCATCGGCTTCCCGCCGCTGGCCGTCGTGACGGTCGCCGCCGGCGTCAAGCAGGTCAACACGCTGCTCTTCCTCACCGTCACGACCATCGGGTGCCTGGCCCGCTTCCTCGCCACCGCGTGGCTCGTGACCCGGGGGATGTCGCTCGGGCACTGACGGCCCCAGCGCCGCGCGCACGGTCTCGGGTCGTGACCCGTGCACCGGGCACTCGTCCGCGGAATTTATCCTGACCCTCATGACCCAGCACGCAGACCTCACCCCCCGGCAGGCCTGGGAGCGCCTCGAGAGCGACCCGGCCGCTGTCCTCGTCGACGTGCGCACGCAGGCCGAGTGGTCCTTCGTCGGGCTGCCCGACATCACCTCGCTCGGCAAGCAGGTCGTCGCCATCGAGTGGACGACCTTCCCCGACGGCACGCCCAACCCCCACTTCCTCGAGCAGCTGCGCGCCGCCCTTCCCACGGAGGATGCGCCGACGCTCTTCCTGTGCCGCTCGGGCGCGCGCTCCTCAGCGGCGACCGCCGCGGCGACGGCCGCCGGGTACACGCAGGCGATCAACATCTCCGAGGGCTTCGAGGGCGACCTCGACGAGCACGGCCACCGCGCCGTCAACGGCTGGAAGCAGGCCGACCTGCCGTGGAGGCAGGGGTGAGCGGGACCCCCTTCGGCCCCGGCAACCCGACGCCCCAGCTCGACCCCGAGGGACTGTCACCACAGACGCTCGCCGTGCGCGGTGGGCAGGCGCGCTCGACATTCGACGAGACGGCCGAGGGCCTGTACCTGACCTCCGGATTCGTCTACGGCAGCGCCGAGGAGGCCGAGGCCGCCTTCACCGACGAGGTCGACAAGTTCATCTACTCGCGCTACGGCAACCCGACCGTGGCCATGTTCGAGGAGCGGCTGCGGCTGCTCGAGGGGGCGGAGGCCGCCTACGCGACCGCCTCGGGCATGTCGGCGGTCTTCACCGCCCTCGCGGCACTGGTGTCGAAGGGGGACCGCCTCGTCTCCTCACGTGGTCTCTTCGGCAGCTGCTTCGTCATCGTCGACGAGATCCTGCCCCGGTGGGGTGTGGAGACCGTCCTCGTCGACGGTCCCGACCTCGACCAGTGGCGCGAGGCCCTGTCCGAGCCGACGGCCGCCGTCTTCTTCGAGACGCCGAGCAACCCCATGCAGGAGCTCGTCGACATCGCCGCGGTGAGCGAGCTCGCGCACGCGGCCGGCGCCCAGGTCGTCGTCGACAACGTCTTCGGCACGCCCGTCTTCTCCCGCCCGCTCGAGCATGGCGCCGACATCGTCGTCTACTCGGCGACCAAGCACATCGACGGGCAGGGACGGGTTCTCGGCGGCGCGATCCTCGGGCCGCAGGAGTACATCGACGGTCCGGTGAAGAACCTCATCCGGCACACCGGCCCGTCGCTGTCGCCCTTCAACGCCTGGGTCCTGCTCAAGGGCTTGGAGACGATGGACCTGCGGGTGCGGCGGATGGCCGAGTCCTCCCTCGTCGTGGCGCGCGCGCTGCAGGAGCACCCGGGCGTCGGGAGGGTGATCCACCCGTGGCTGCCCGACCACCCGCAGCACGAGCTGGCCCGGGCGCAGATGAGTGGTGGGGGCACGGTCGTCACCTTCGACGTCGTCGGCGGCAAGGCCGAGGCCTTCGCGGTGATGAACGCGCTGCGCATCATCGACATCTCCAACAACCTCGGCGACTCCAAGTCGCTCATCACCCACCCCGCGACGACGACCCACCGGCGCATGGGGGAGGAGGCCCGCGCGGCCATCGGCATCACCGACGCGACGCTGCGGATCTCCGTCGGGCTCGAGGCGGCCGAGGACCTGGTGGCCGACCTGACCCGCGCGCTCGGCTGACGCGGGCCGCGGTCACCGCACCGTCGTGTCGATGACCCAGGGGCGACCACGGCCGGAGGGCTCGTGGAGGGTGACGTCGAAGGCGGGCTCGAGCGCCCGCGCGAGGGCGGCGGGGGTGCGTGGCTCCCGGTCGACGCCGAGCAGGTGGCGGGCGACGAGCCCGCGGGTGTGCTTGGCCATGTGGGTCGCGCCGGGGACGCGCACCTGCACCCAGCGCTGCGTGAGGTCACCGCGCGGGGTCCACGCCGCGACATAGGTGCTCGAGCGGCAGTCGACGACCAGGCCGGTGCCCGCGGCGGCCGTGAGCTCGGTGTCGAGGGCGTCGCGCCAGTGGCCGGCGAGCGGGCCGACGCCGGGGAGGTTCACGGCCATCGACAGGCGGTACGGCGGGATGCGGTCGCCCGGGTGCACGGCGCCGAAGAGTGCCGACACGACGACGAGCCACGTGTTGGCCCTGCGCCGCTGGCCCGGGGTGAGGTCGCCCAGGTCGAGGGCGTCGTAGAGGACCCCGGAGTAGACCTCGGCGGCCGGGGGAGCGGGAGCCGTCGTGAGGCGGGTGTTGCGGGCGACCTCCTCGACGAGGTTGGGGCTGACCCCGAGCACCTCGTGGGCGTCGCTTCGGACGCTGGTCGCGGCGAGGGCGTCGAGGACGCGCTGCCGGTGGTCGGTGAGTGCCGGGTACGAGAGCGAAGGGAGGTCCAGGGCCTTCCCGCGGGAACGACCGGTCTTGGACTCCGAGGGCGGCAGCAGCACGAGCACGCCCAGACGATACGTCAGGGCATCTAGGGTGTCGGGCATGGCTCCGAAGCGCACCGTCACCCTTCGCCCCACCGACCCGGAGGCCGGTGACGTCGTCGCCGCGGCCGGGCTCACCGAGCGCTTCGACGCGATCCGCGCCGAGCTGGAGGTGCCGGGCGAGTTCCCGGCGGACGTCATCGCGGAGGCGGAGCGGGTGGCGGCCACCCCGCTGTCCCGGCCGGAGCAGGACCTGAGCGACCTGCCCTTCCTCACCATCGACCCGCCGGGGTCGATGGACCTCGACCAGGCCATGCTGCTCGAGCGTGACGGTGACGGGTACCGCGTGCGGTATGCCATCGCCCACCTCGAGTCCTTCGTCGAGCCGGGCGGGGCCATCGATGCCGAGGCCCGCCGGCGCGGCCAGACGATCTATGCCCCCGACGAGCGCACGCCGCTGCACCCGCCGGTCCTCAGCGAGGGTGCCGCCAGCCTGCTGCCGGACGAGACGCGTCCGGCGTACGTGTGGGACATCCGGCTGGACGCGCGTGGGGCGCACACGTCCGCCGAGGTGCACCCGGCGCTCGTGCGCAGCGTCGACCGGCTGGAGTACACGGCCGTGCAGGCCGACGTCGACGCGGGCACCCACGACGAGCGGCTCGTGCTGCTCAAGGAGATCGGCGAGCTGCGCATCGCGCTCGAGCAGGAGCGCGGTGGCGCGTCCCTGCCGATGCCCGACCAGCAGGTCGAGGAGGTCGAGGGCGGCTTCCGGCTGCACCTGCGTCCGCTCGTGCCCGCCGAGGACTGGAACGCGCAGATCTCCCTGCTGACCGGCATGGTCGCCGCGGAGATGATGCTCGAGGCAGGGGTCGGCATCCTGCGCACCATGCCCGACCCCGAGGAGCAGGCGATCACCCAGCTGCGTCGGGTCGCCACGGCGCTCGGGGTGGAGTGGGCCGAGGGGACCGACCACGGCACCTTCCTGCGCTCGCTCGACGGCACCGACCCCAAGCACCTCGCGCTCATCCACGAGTCGACGATCCTCTTCCGCGGGGCCGGGTACACCGCCTTCGACGGGCAGCCGCCGGAGGTGGTCGAGCAGGCGGCGATCGCGGCGCCGTACGCCCACGTCACCGCGCCGCTGCGCCGGCTCGTCGACCGCTTCGGCCTGGCGCTGTGCGCCGCCGTGAGCGCTGGCGAGGAGGTGCCCGACTGGGTGCGCGAGGCGCTGCCGCAGCTGCCCGAGCTCATGGAGACCTCCGACCGGCGCGCCGGCGGGGTGGAGCGCGCGACCACCGACGCCGTCGAGGCGGCGACCCTGGCCGACCGGGTGGGGCAGGAGTTCGCGGCCGTCGTCATCGACGTCCCCGAGGGCGGGGACGACCGTGGCGGACTGGAGGTGCACCTGCTCGACCCACCCGTCCTGGCCCGGGCGAAGGGGGAGGCCCAGCTCGGCGCCGAGGTCACCGTGCGCCTCACGGGCGTCGACCCGGCCGAGGGCAGGGTCGACTTCGAGATCGTGTGAGGGACCCCCTTCGTCGTGGGGTAGGGTGACCGGCAGCGAAAGGGAGTAGTCCCCAACAGGTGCGTCGACACACTGGACCTCGGTTTCGGCCCCGGTCCCGGCGCTCCGGGCCAGCACTGCTGGCGGACGAGACTTTCGACCGGTTTGTCATACGACGATCCCGGTCGAGGCTCGTCGCGACACGGCTCCTCGTCCGGGCTGGACGAGGAGTTCTTCTATGTGGTCAGCGCTGGTGCTCAGCACCGTCGTCATCTTCGTCGCCGAGCTCGGCGACAAGAGCCAGCTCATGGCGATGACCTTCGCCACCCGCTACCGCGCGCGTGACGTCATCATCGGCATCACCGCCGCGACGGCCTTGGTGCACCTCGCATCCGTGGGCATCGGGTACTTCATCGGGTCGAGCTTCGAGCGGTACCAGGGGCCGATCGCCATCGCGGCCGGTATCGCATTCCTCGGCTTCGCGCTGTGGACCCTGCGCGGTGACGAGCTCACCGAGGAGGAGGCGCAGAAGGCGCGCAAGGCCACTGGCTCGGCGTTGCCGGCCGTCGGCCTGGCCTTCTTCCTCGCCGAGCTCGGGGACAAGACGATGCTCGCGACGATCACCCTCGCGGTGCGTGAGGACTGGTTCGGCACGTGGATCGGCTCGACCATCGGCATGGTCGCCGCGGACGCCCTGGCCATCGCCGTGGGCGCGCTCCTCGGCCGCAAGCTGCCGGAAAAGGTCATCACCTACGGGGCTGCCGCGGCCTTCGCCCTCTTCGGTCTCGTGCTCATCGCGGAGGGCCTGGGCTTGTTCGGCTGACCGGGTCGCGAGCCGACGGGGGCGAAGGGGGCCGCCCGCCCCATTAGACTGCCCTGCGGATGAGTCGGCCGGACGGCTGCGTCACCGCCTCGGCGGTGTCGAGGAAAGTCCGGGCTCCACAGGGCAAGGTGGTGGCCAACAGCCACCCGGGGCGACCCGCGGGACAGTGCCACAGAAAGCAGACCGCCTCGGCCACCTCGGTGGTCGCGGTGAGGGTGAAACGGTGGTGTAAGAGACCACCAGCGATCCGGGTGACCGGATCGGCTCGGTAAACCCCACCCGGAGCAAGTCCAGACAGTGTGCGTCTGAGGGCGGCCCGCCCGAGCACACGGGTAGGACGCTGGAGGTCGTCGGCAACGGCGACCCGAGATGGATGGCCGTCACCCCGGCGCCGGCAACGGCGCCGGGGGACAGAACCCGGCTTACAGGCCGACTCATCCCACCCCCCCGTCAGGGGGCGACGTGCAGTCTCACTCGCGCGTCGTGTGCCGCACCCAGCCGATGACCGCGCCGAGGAGCAGCACGAGGACCGCAGCGAGCAGGCTCGGCCACGGCAGGAGCGACGCCACGACCAGGCAGGTGAGGACACCGAGCCCCGGGACCACACGTCGGGTCCAGCCTGCGTCGAGCGTCCACACGCTGGCGTGCACCAGGGCGAGGTGGACGAGCACGCACGCGGCGGCGAAGGCCATGGCCTGTCGGACGTCGACGAGCACGAGCGACGCGACGGTGAGGACCCCGACGACCACGAGGGCGCGGCGGGGGACGAGGGAAGGACCCTCGCGCACGGCCAGCCACGTGGGCAGGTGCCGGTCACGGGCCATCGCCGAGACCTGCGTGGCAGCTGCGAGGAGCAGCGACATGAGCACCCCGCCAGCGGCGAGGACGGCAGCGATCCGCAGCACCGGGCCCAGCCACGGCCACGCCGAGATCTCTGCGGCCTCCGCCAGCGGGGCCTGGCGAGCGGCGACCCATCCGGCGCCCAGGGTGCGGGTCAGGGCCAGCGCCAGGAGCACGTGCAGGCCGATGACGACGACGAGCGAGATCGTCAGCGCGCGGGGCAGCGTGCGGGCCGGCTCGTCGAGTCGCTCGCGCAGGTTGATCAGGCGCAGGTGGCCGGTGAGGGCGAAGACGACGAAACCGGCCGCCGTCACGACCCCGATGGGACGTCCGGCGCCCTCCGGGTCCCCGGGCGCATCCGTGAGCACGGGCGGCGTGCTGAGCAGCACGGTGACGAAGGTGAGGGTGACGAGGACGACGAGGAGCGCGATGACCCGCTCGGCGCCGGCGGAGCGTTCGATGCCCTGCAGGCGCAGGCCGAGGACCGCGAGCACCGCGACCACCCCGATGATCTTGGTCCAGCCGGGCAGGATGTGCAGGCCCACGGTCAGGGCGAGGGCGGCACAGGCGGAGATGGTCGCGACCGCCCGCGCCCAGCCGGCGAGGTGGCCCCAGGGCAGACCGAGTCGATCGCGCACGTGGGCGTGGGTGCCCAGGGGGCCCCGGCCGGATCCCGCCAGGCGCATCGCGGAGTGGGCGCTCAGGGCCGTGACGAGGCCCGCCAGCACGACTCCGAGGACGAGGTGGTCACCCGCAGAGGCGGCGGCCGGCCCCAGGGCGACGAAGAGCCCTGCACCGATGCTCGAGGCCAGCCCCGTGCCGACGGCGTCGGGCAGGCGCAGCCGACGCTCGTCGCCCTCCGCCACCGGCCCCGCCGAAGTCGTCATGGCCCCACCCTGCCGCATCCGTCCCGCCCCGCGCTGGGAGCGCGCCGTCGGCACTCCTCGTCAGTTGCCCTTGGCGGCGAGCCGCGCGGCGCCGATGATGCCGGCCTTGTTCTTCAGCCGGGCGGGGACGATCTCGGTGCGCAGGTCGAGGAGCGGGAGGAACTCCGAGGCCCGCTTGCTCACCCCGCCCCCGACGACGAAGAGGTCCGGCCACAGCAGTGCCTCGAGCCGGGAGTAGTACGTCTGCAGGCGCTGGGCCCACTCCTCGACGCCCAGGCCCTCACGTTCGCGCGCGGAGTCCGCCGCCCGGGTCTCCGCGTCGTGGCCGTCGATCTCGAGGTGCCCGAGCTCGGTGTTGGGCACGAGGTGCCCGTCGACGAGGAGCGCGGTCCCGATGCCCGTACCCAGCGTGGTGAGCACCACGACACCGTCGTGGCCCTTGGCCGCGCCGTAGTACCGCTCCGCCACTCCTGCGGCGTCCGCGTCGTTGACGACGTGCACCTCACGACCCAGTCGGTCGGCGAAGAGGGCCGCCGCGTCGGTCCCGATCCACGCGCTGTCGATGTTGGCCGCGGTGCGCACCACGCCGTGGGTGACGGCGGCCGGCACCGTGATGCCGACCGGCACTCCCTTCTTGACGTCGAAGTGGTCGACGACCTGCTCGACGACGTCGCACACCGCCTCGGGCGTGGAGCGCTCGGGGGTGGCGATGCGCAGCCGGTCCTCGGCGAAGGCGCCCTTGGTCAGGTCGACCGGGGCGCCCTTGATGCCGGAGCCCCCGATGTCGATGCCGAGCGCGTCGTACTTCTTGCTCATGTGCGTGCCCTTCAGCTGACGGTGAGGATCTCGTTGCCGTCCTCGGTGATGAGGATCGTGTGCTCGAACTGGGCGGACCGGCGCAGGTCCTTGGTCACCACGGTCCACCCGTCGTCCCAGAGGTCCCACTCCGGGGTGCCCAGGTTGAGCATCGGCTCGATGGTGAAGGTCATGCCCGGCTCGATCAGGGTGTCGTGGGCGGGGGCGGCGTCGTAGTGGGGGACGACCAGCCCGGAGTGGAAGCTGGTCCCGATCCCGTGACCCGTGTAGTCGCGCACGACCCCGTAGCCGAAGCGGGCCGCGTACTTCTCGATGACGCGACCGATGATGTTGATCCGGCGCCCGGGGAGGGCGGCCTTGATGCCGCGCATCATCGCCTCGTGGGTCCGCTCGACGAGCAGCCGCGACTCCTCGTCCGGATCGCCGGCGAAGAAGGTCGCGTTGGTGTCGCCGTGCACGCCGCAGACGAAGGCGGTGATGTCGATGTTGACCAGGTCACCTTCCTTGAGCCGTCGGCTGTCGGGGATGCCGTGGCAGACGACCTCGTTGACCGAGGTGCACAGCGACTTCGGGAACCCCCGGTAGCCGAGCGTGGAGGGGTAGGCGTCGTGGTCGAGCAGGTACTCGTGGCCCACCCGGTCCACCTCGTCCGTCGTGACACCGGGGGCGACGGCCGCGCCGGCCGCGGCCAGCGCGCCGGCGGCGATGCGGGAGGCGTGGCGCATCCGCTCGATGGTCTCGGCGTCCTTGACCTCGGAGCCGACGAAGGGGGCGGGAGCGGCCCGGTCGACGTACTCGGGACGGGCGATCCGGCCCGGGACCTCGCGTCGGGGCGAGACCACACCGGGTGTCACGGTTGCGGCGGGGACGAGCATGCGGTGGAGTCTAGGCAACGAGAGCGTGAACCGATCGCTCCGGTCGGCGGAGGACGGCTCCGCGAGGAAGGACGGCACGACGATGGCCTACTGGTTCAACATCGAGACCAACCAGGTCGAGACGGACGAGAACCGCTCGCAGAACGCGGACGTCATGGGTCCCTACGACACCGAGGCCGAGGCGGCCGCCGCGCTGGCCACCGCCCGTGCGAAGACCGAGGCGTGGGACGAGCAGGAGCGCCGTGAGCGCGAGTGGGAGACCGGCGACGCGGACGCCTGACGGGTGGGTCAGCGGGGACGGTGGAGGGTGAGCGCCCAGCTGCCGTCCCCGGGCCAGCGCTGCGCGTCCCAGGACGCGTAGCGCGTCGCGAGGGACAGGTCCGCGGCGAAGGCCGCCCGCTCGAACTCCTCCGCGCTCACCGCTGCCGCGCCCTCGGGCTGGTGCCCCGGCAGCGCCCAGCCGCACACGAGCAGCCCGTCGGCGGCCAGGTGTGCGCGCAGTCGGCGCAGCACCGCGACGAGGGTGCCGTCGGCGAGGAAGGGGACGACGTTGCCCGCGAGCACGACCACGTCGAAGGTCTGCGCGCTCAGGGACAGGCTCGCCAGGTCGGCGTGCACGAAGCGGGTGACGTCGTCGCGCTCGCGGGCCACCTCGATCATCGCCGCGTCGGCGTCGACCCCGACGACGTCGTGGCCCAGGCGGGTGAGCGTGGTGGCGACCCGCCCGGTGCCGCACCCCGCGTCGAGGATGCGGGCCGGCGCCTCACGCAGCCCGTGGACGAAGCGGGCCTCCCCGTCGAGGTCGGCGCCCTGCCGCGCCAGCTCGTCGAACCGGCGCTGGTAGGCGTGCGCCGCGTCGATGCCGCCGGAGACCTCCGACCAGCGGGTGCGGATCTCGGGCAGCTCGGCGGAGGTCATGGTCAGCTCTCGAAGGAGTGCTCGGCCGCGGGGAAGGCACCCGAGGCCACGTCCGCGGCATAGGCGCGCGCCGCGTCCGAGAGGACCGTCGACAGGTCGGCGTAGCGCTTGACGAAGCGCGGCGCCTTGCCGGTGCGCAGGCCCGCCATGTCCTGCCAGACGAGGACCTGCGCGTCGCAGTCGGGGCCGGCGCCGATGCCCACGGTCGGGATGCGCAGCTCGCGGGTCACCGCGGCGGCGGCCGGTGCGGGGACCATCTCCATGACCACGGCGAAGGCACCCGCCTCCTGCACGGCCCGGGCGTCCGCGAGGAGGGCCTCGGCCGCCTCGCCACGCCCCTGCACGCGGTAGCCGCCGAGCGTGTGCTCGCTCTGCGGGGTGAAGCCGATGTGCGCCATGACGGGGATGCCCCCCTTCGTCATCCGCTCGATCGTCGGGGCCATCTCGGCCCCGCCCTCGAGCTTGACCGCATGCGCCAGCCCCTCCTTCATGAGCCGGGCGGCGGAGAGGTAGCCCTGCTCCGGCGAGGCCTGGTAGGTGCCGAAGGGGAGGTCCGCCACGACGAGGGCGCTCGTCGCCGCGCCGGCCACGGCCCGGGTCAGCGGGATCATCTCCTCGAGCGTCACCGGGACGGTCGTCTCGTGCCCGTAGACGTTGTTGCCCGCGGAGTCGCCGACGAGCAGGACGGGGATGCCCGCCCCGTCGAAGACCTGCGCGGCATACATGTCGTAGGCGGTGAGCATGGCCCAGCGCTCGCCGCGCTCCTTCATCGCCTGCAGGTGGGGGATGCGCACCCGCTTGGGCGGCGCCGCCGGGGCGGCCGCACCGCTGCCGTACGGAGCGGGCGTCTCGGCGGGGTCGGTGGTCGCGGGGGAGTCGGGCGCGGAGGGCGTGCTCATGGGCACAGCCTAAGCAGTGGCCCCCGGCCGCGGGCGTCACACTTGTGACGTCCGGCTCGTCATCCCGGTGACACACCGGAGGGAAGGGAACCCATGGACCAGGCACACCGCCACGAGCAGGACCACACCCCGGCCTTCGAGGCCGAGCGCCCACGCCTCACCGCGTTGGCCGGCCGGATCCTCGGCGACCCGTCCGAGGCCGAGGACATCGTCCAGCAGGCCTGGCTGCGCCTCCACCGCACCGACACCTCGATCGAGTCGCTCCCGGCGTGGCTGACCACGGTCACGACCCGCCTCTGCCTCGACCGCCTCACGTCACGGACCCCGGTGCCCCACAGCGAGATCGAGCCCGTCGAGAGTGCCCCGGACGTCGCGGACGACATCGCCCTCGCCGACACCGTCGGTGTCGCCCTCCAGGCCGTCATCGACCGCCTCACGCCGGGCGAACGGGTCGCCTTCGTCCTGCACGACAGCTTCGGCTTCGAGTTCTCGACGATCGCCGCGATCCTCGACACGACCCCGGCCGCCGCCCGCAAGCTCGCCTCACGCGCCCGGGCCAAGGTGCGCCAACCGGCTCCCGACGACCAGCTCGCCGACTGGGAGGTCGTCGACGCCTTCATGGCCGCGGCCCGGGAGGGCGACTTCACCTCCCTGCTGCAGCTCCTCGCCCCCGACGCCGGGGTCGGCGCCGACGCAGCGGCGATCGCCGCGGGCACTCCGGAGCGGATCGTCGGCCGGCAACAGGTGGCCGAGTTCTTCAACGGCAGTGCGCACGCCGCCCTGCCGGTCCTCATCGGCGATCGCCCGGGGTCCGCGTGGTTCCACCGGGGCGAGGCCCAGGTCGTCTTCGACTTCACCATCGAGGGCGGACTGGTCACCGGCATCACCTTCCGCGCGGAGGAGTCCGTGCTCGCCCGCGTCGTCCGTCGCCGCGATGGTGCGCGAAGGGGGTGACCCGCCGCGGTCACATCCGGCACCCGAGATTCGTCAAAGCAGTACACGACACCACCGAGAGGACATCCCGATGAAGACCATGACCTGCCGCCAGCTCGGCGGCCCCTGCGACCTCGCGCACCGCGGCGAGAGCGCCGACGACGTCATCAACGCCCAGGACCAGCACCTCAAGGAGGCGGAGAAGGCAGGCGACACCGCGCACCAGCCCGCCCGTGATGACATGAAGTCCCGTTGGCGCCACCCCCGCAAGAGCCTGGGCTGGTACAAGCAGATGAAGGCGGACTTCGCCGCCCTCCCGGAGGACTGACGGCGGCTGGGGCAGGCTCGGGGCCGTGACCTCGTCGACCGGCCACAGCGTCCTCCAGCTGCCTGTCCCTCCGCTGGAGGACGGGGTCCGCGAGCGCACCCGCGACCACGACGCCGGGTTCGTCTCGACCGACCCCCGCTTCGGCCACGCGCACGTCACGACTCTGGCCCCCTTCGCCCGGGAGCCGTCGGCCGCCGACCTGGCCGTGATCGCGGACATCGCAGCCGGGACCGAACCGATACCGGTCCGTGTGGCCGAGCTCGGTCAGTTCCCCGACGGGATCATCCACCTGCGGCTCGAGCCCGACGAGCCGCTGCCCGCCCTGACCGCGCGGCTC
>NZ_BCSQ01000040.1 GCF_001570945.1 Janibacter anophelis NBRC 107843 | reverse complement strand
ACCGGCTCGGCCATGGGCCTGACCGGCTCGACGCGGACGACCACCACCGCGAGCCGCACCAGCACCCGCACGAGCGTCTCCAGCAGCTCGCTGCTCTCGACGGCCGCGAGCCTCGTCGGCACGCCCTACGTCATGGGTGGCACGACGACGTCCGGCTTCGACTGCTCGGGCTTCACCCGCTACGTCTTCGCCCGCCACGGCAAGTCCCTGCCGCGCACGGCCGAGCAGCAGCGCCAGGCCACCACTCCGGTGTCCTCCCCGCGCCCCGGCGACCTCGTCTTCTTCGGGGCCCCGGCTTGGCACATGGGCATCTACGCCGGCAACGGCATGATGTACGACGCCGGCAACCCCCGCGTCGACACGACCAAGCGCAAGATCTGGACGAGCAACGTGACCTACGGCCGCGTCTGACAGACCGCTGCTCCACGACCGGGCCCCGACCGCGCGACGGTCGGGGCCCGGTCATGCGGTGAGTCGGGGCGGCACGTACACTAGGCTTCTACATCCGTAGATCACCGCCAGGAGACGAGGAGGACTGCCGTGACCGGACAGGTTGCCACTGGCGCCCCGTTGACCCTGACCGACGGGGACCTGCTCCCCCTTCGTCCGTGGCGGCACGCCGAGCGCGACCCCGATCATCCGAGCTTCAGCCGGTGGGCCGACGGAGCGTGGCGCACGGTCACCGCCGGCGAGCACCTCGACGCCCTCGTGGCGGCAGCCTGTGGGCTGATCGCCAGCGGCGTCGCCGCGGGCGACCGGGTCGCCCTGATGTCGGACACCCGGTACGAGTGGCTCCTGCTCGACGAGGCGATCTGGAACGTCGGCGCGGGCACCGTCCCCGTCTATCCCTCGTCCTCAGCGAGCCAGCTCGAGTGGATCGTCACCGACTCCGCAGCCCGACTGCTCGTCGTCGAGACCCGCGAGCAGGCCGACCTCGCCGCCGGCCTCGACATCGAGGTCCTCGTCATCGACCAGGACGCGTTGGGCGAGCTCGACCAACGCGGTCACGACGTCGCCCGCGATGAGGTCATCGCGCGACGTGACGCCATCACCTTCGACGACCTGGCCGGTCTCGTCTACACCTCCGGCACCACGGGACGGCCGAAGGGGGTCGTGCTCACCCACCGCCACCTCGGCTCCGAGGTCGCCGGCCTGCTCGCCGCCCCGATCGGATCGGTGGGCACGGACGGCAACCGCATCCTGCTCTTCCTGCCGATGGCCCACGTGCTCGCGCGCTCGGTCGCCTACGTCATCGCCCAGAGCGGAGCCACCCTCGGCTTCTGGTCGGACTTCGGCACGATCACCTCCGCCTTGGGGACCTTCCGCCCGCACATGGTCCTGGGCGTGCCGCGCGTCTTCGAAAAGGTCCACGAGGGCATCCGCGCAGCGGCCGCCGGCGGGCGTCTCTCGTCCGCGGTCTTCACCCGCGGCGCGCAGGTGGCCATCGCCTGGAGCCGCGCGTGCGGCGACGACCTCGCGCCGAAGCACCCGGGCCTCGGTCTGCGCGCCGCCCACGCGGTCTTCGACCGGCTCCTCTACGCCAAGGTGCGGGCCGCCCTGGGCGACGAGTGCGAGTACGCGATCAGCGGGGGCGGCGCCCTCGGCGAGCGCCTCGGCCACTTCTTCCGCGGCGTCGGGGTGCCGGTGCACGAGGGGTACGGCCTGACCGAGACCTGTGCCGCGATCACGGTCAACGGGCCGGGGATCCAGCGCATCGGCACCGTCGGTCCGCCCGTGCCCGGCAACGAGGTCCGGGTCACCGACGCCGGTGAGATCGAAGTCCGTGGCGCGATCGTCACCGACGGCTACTGGGGCAACGAGGAGGCGACCCGTGCGTCGATCGTCGACGGCTGGTTCCGCACCGGCGACCTCGGCTCCCTCGACGAGCAGGGCTACCTGACGATCACGGGTCGGGCCAAGGAGATCATCGTGACCGCGGGCGGCAAGAACGTCTCCCCCGGCCAGCTCGAGGACGTCCTGCGCTCGCACCCGCTCGTCTCGCACGCGATGGTCCTGGGCGACGGGCGTCCCTTCATCAGTGCCCTCATCACCCTCGACCCGACCCAGGAACGTCCCGCCGACCCGCAGGCAGAGCTGCAGGGGGTCGTCGACGAGGCCAATGCCTTGGTCTCCAAGGCCGAGGGGATCAAGCGCTTCGCCGTGCTCGACGAGGACTTCACGGAGGAGTCGGGCGAGCTCACCGCGACCCAGAAGCTCAAGCGTCACGTCATCGAGGAGCGCCACGCGGACGTCGTCGGGCAGCTCTACACGAAGCGCTGACCGTGGCCGCAGACAACTGCGGCGGTCGGTGGCAGGGTGGGCACATGAGCCACCCGCACGACGGCCACGAGCACGCCGCCGGCTTCGACGCCAAGGCAGCCACCTGGGACGACGACCCGGACAAGGCCCGCCAGTCCGGTGAGGTCGCCGCGGCGATCGCCGCGGCGCTCCCTCTTCCCCCGCGGTGCCGGCTGCTCGAGTACGGCGCCGGCACCGGGCTGGTGACCACGGCGCTGCTGCCGCACCTCGTCGAGCCGGAGATCACCGTCGCCGACAACTCCTCGGGCATGCGACAGGTGCTCGCGGACAAGGTCTCCGCCGGCGTGCTGCCCTCGCCGACGCGGGTGTGGGACCTCGACCTGGAGACCCAGACGGTCCCCACCGAGCGCTTCGATCTCGTGCTCACGTCCAATGTCATGCACCATGTGCAGGAGCTCGACCGGGTGCTCGCCGCCTTCGCGCAGCTGCTCGACCACGGTGGGCACCTGTGCCTGGCCGACCTGGACCGCGAGGACGGCAGCTTCCACGACGCCGGCTTCGGCGGGCACCACGGCTTCGCCCGCGAGGACGTCGCCGCGCGGCTCGAGGCCGCAGGCCTGGCGGAGGTGCGGGTCGGCGACGCGGGCCGGGTCGTCAAGCACGGCCGCGACTACTCCGTCTTCCTCGCGGTCGCACGCAGGGCCTGAGGGTGTCCGGGTCGCTGCGACTCATCGACGACCGCGAGCGCCGCGCACGGCTCGCGGTCCGCCACGGACTGCACCCCGAGCACCGCGCCCGCGACCCGCTGGACGCGGCCGAGGCGGTCGTCTGCCTGCACGCGACGGAGGCCGCGACGGTCCACCTGGCCGTCGGTGCGCGGACCGAGGCGGTCCCGCCCTCCTCGGTCGACGACGCGCTCTACGAGCACCGCACGATCGTCAAACAGCTGGCGATGCGCCGGACCCTCTTCGCCTTCCCCCGCGAGCTGCTGCCGGCGGCGCTCGGCGTCGTCATCGGCCGCATCGCGCCCGAGCAGCGCCGTCTCATCGCACGCGATGCGGCCCGCCACGGCATCGCGGACGACGGTGACGCCTGGCTGGACGCCGCCGGCGCCGCCGTCCTCGCCCACCTCTCCGGTGGCAGGGCCCGCAGCGCCAAGGAGCTGCGCGAGGCCCTGCCCGAGCTCGCCGGCGCCATCACCATCAACGAGGACAAGAAGTACGGCGGCACCTTCAACCTCGCGCCACGGGTGCTCACCTGGCTCGGGGCCGAGGGCCGCATCACCCGTGGACCCAACGCCGGCCACTGGCGTCTGTCCAAGCCAGCGTGGACCCTCATGGACGACTGGCTCGGTGGCGCGGTGACGCCACTCCCGCTCGACGAGGCCTACGCGCAACTCGTGCGCCGGTGGTTGGAGCGCTTCGGTCCCGGCACCCTCGAGGACGTCCAGTGGTGGCTCGGCGCGACGAAGGGAGCGACCCGCGCGGCCCTCGCAGCCGTGGGTGCCGTCGAAGTCGCCCTCGAGCGGGACCGCGTCGGATGGGTCCTCCCGGACGATGTCGATGCTGCACCCGAGGTCGGGCCGTGGGCGGCGCTGCTGCCCACCCTCGACCCGACGACGATGGGCTGGCGGGAGCGCGAGCACCACCTCGACCCGGCCCACCGCGAGCTGCTCTTCGACAGCAACGGCAACGGCGGGACGACCGCGTGGTGGGACGGGCGCATCGTCGGTGCCTGGGTGCAGGACGAGGACGGCGTGGTCCGGGTGGTCGAGTGCCCCGGCACGGGCCTCGGGACCGAGGGCCGCGCTGCGCTGGCCAAGGAGGCCGAGCGCCTCACGGCCTGGCTCGACGGCGTACGGATCAGCAATGTCTACAGCTCACGGTTGATGAAGGGCCAGCCGCTCCCGTGACCGGTCCCGGCGCACGGCAGCCGGGCCACGGCCCACAGGCAGCCCTCAGCCCGGCCACAGGTCCGCCCCCGCTGGCCGGGGCAAGGTGTGCGCACCGACCCACCCCGAGGAGCCCACGATGACCCAGCGTCCGCCGACCCACCGCACCTTCGAGGGGCGCCCCCTGCACCGGCCCGACGACGAGCTGGTCGACCAGGGCGCGGCCTTCGACGTCGCTACCCTGCTCACCCGACGGAGGGCACTGGGGGTGCTGGGCCTCGGGTTCGGGTCTGCGGCGCTGGCGGCCTGCGGAGCCGGCGGCTCCGAGGGGACGAGCCCCAGCTCGAGTTCCTCGAGCGCGGGCACCGCGGCGTCCGGCTCCGTCGAGATCCCCGAGGAGACCAACGGCCCCTACCCCGCCGACGGCACCGTCGACGACCTCAACGTCCTGTCCGAGTCCGGGATCGTCCGCCAGGACATCACCACCAGCCTCGACGGCGGGCAGAGCGTCGACGGGGTGCCCCTGACGATGAAGTTCACCGTGACCGACCTGGTGGACAATGCCCCCTTCGCGGGCGCGGCGGTCTACGTGTGGCACTGCGACGGCCAGGGCCGCTACTCGATGTACACGCAGGGCGTCGAGGACCAGACCTGGTTGCGCGGCGTGCAGATCGCCGACGCGGAGGGAGCGGTCAGCTTCACGACGATCGTCCCCGGCGCGTACCAGGGACGGTGGCCGCACATCCACTTCGAGGTCTACCCCGACGTCGACTCGGCGACCGATGTCGACAACGTCATCGCGACGTCACAGGTCGCCTTCACCGAGGACATGCTCCGCGAGGTCTACGCGCGCGACGGGTACGACGGTTCGATCGACAACCTCGAGGGCGTCGGCTCGGTCGAGGACGACGGGATCTTCGCCGACAGCCTGGACCAGCAGATGGCGCAGATCAGCGGGAGCGTGTCGCGGGGCTACACCGCCACCTTGGCCGTCGGCGTCGACACGAGCACCGAGCCGGGCTCCGGCGGCATGGGAGGCGACCCCGGCGGCGGCCAACCGCGGTCCGGTGGGCAGCCGCCGTCGGGTGGGCAGCCGCCGTCGCCCCGCGGCTGAGGGTCGACGCAGCTCACTGCCCGACGCGGCCGTCGATGCACTCGCGCAGCAGGCGACGAAGGGGGCACACCCGGTTTTCGTCGGGTCGTCACGGGCAGACTGGTCGCCATGAGCGACGAGATCGAGGACGCCTACGCCGCTGCGACCGGTGCCGACCGGCCACGTGACGAGGCGGTCGAGCTGGCCCAGCGGTTGCTCGATCTCGCCCGGGCCGGTGACGGCGACTCCCTCCTCCCCTTCCTCGAGGCTGGTGCGCCCGTCGACCTCGCCGACGAGGCCGGCAACACGCTGCTCATGCTCGCGGCCTACCACGGGCACGCCGGACTGGTGCGGGTGCTCGCCGAGCGCGGGGCCGCTGTCGACGAGCTCAACGCACGCGGCCAGTCGCCGCTGGCCGGGGCGGTCTTCAAGGGCGAGCGCGAGGTCGTGTCGGCGCTGCTCGAGCACGGCGCCGACGTCGACAAGGGGACCCCGAGTGCCCGGGCGACGGCCGAGATGTTCGCCCGGACCGACCTGCTGCCGCCGGGGTGACCCCCTTCGTCCCCGGCCGTCCACCGACGACCACGGGACAGGCGCGAGCGACGGTGGTAGACCGGTCTCATGTCGCTCATCCGGCGGTACCCGGCCGACAGCTACTCCGGCGACGGCGAGGTGAGCGCGTGGGTTCGCCGGGCCGACGAGCCGCCGGAGATCACATACCGCAACGGCGGCACCTGCGAGTACCTCGCCCGCGGCGAGCGCACCCAAGGCCGGTTCGGGCTCTACCGGTGGACCTTCGGCGAGACCGAGACCGGACCCGACCCGCACTTCCACCGGGCGATCTCCGAGCAGTTCTACGTCCTCTCCGGACAGGTGCGCATCTTCGACGGGACCGAGTGGGTGACCGCGCAGTCGGGCGACTTCGTCTACGTGCCCGAGGGCGGTGTCCACGGCTTCCGTGGGTCCGACCACGCATCGATGCTGCTGATGTTCGCGCCCGGGGCGCCGCGCGAGGACTACTTCGAGACGTTGGCCCGCGGCGAGGAGATGACCGAGGAGCAGCGCGCCGAGTTCATGGTCCGGCACGACACGTACTGGATCTGACCGGCTGCGCCCCGACGGCTCGACGCGCTCAGCCCGGTGGGGGCACGAGCGCGACGAGCCCACCCGTGACGCCGACGTACATCGACCCGTCGGGGCCGACGTAGGTCGCGGCGTAGTGGTTGTTGACCATCGGGCCGGTGCCGGCGAGCCGGCGCCACATCACGTCGCCGGTGGTGGCGTCGACCGCCGTGAACCACCACGCGTCGATTCCGGCGACGGACTCCCCCTTCGTGTACGTCGCGATGACGCCCGCCGCGGTGCCCTTGGAGACCGTCGACGGGATGCGGATGTCGTCGTTGCTCCACACGGTCTCGCATCCGTCCTCGGTGACGTCGATGCGGACCAGGCCCGGCTCGGTCGACCGGCCGAAGGTGGCGTCGAAGAGGTTGTAGCCGTAGTTGCTCTCGACGAAGAGCGAGTCGCCGATGGCGATGAGGGAGTTGTCGGTCGCGCTGCGGTCAGGAGCGAAGACCGGGACGTGGCAGATCACCCTGTCCCCCACCTGTCGTGCCGTGGTGTCGTACACGACGACGTGCATCCGTGGGTCGGCGTTGTCGGTGATCGCGACGTAGCGCTCACCGGCCATGAGCGTCGGTGTCGTCCCGGAGGCGCGGCTGGTCTGGCCGGGCTTGCGCCGCGTCCCGGCGTCATAGTCCTGTCGCCACTGGACCTGTGGCCGGCCGCCGACCGCCCTGAGGGCCGCGAGCTCCCGGGACGTGACCACCCAGGCCCGCCCGTCGCTGCCGACGGCGAAGGAGTTCTCGATGTCCGCGTCCTCGAAGCGCATCCACTCCGCCCGCCCGGTGGAGGTGTCGAGACTCGCGACCGAGCCGAGCTGCCCGACGACCCAGAGCTGACCCTCGGTGCCCGGCAGCGCCGAGTTGATGCCCTCCCCGTCCCGCAGGCCGTCACCGATGTCGAACTCGTCGACCGGCTCGACCTGCGGCTGCCCCGCGTCGTCGGCCACGGACCAGCGGGTGATCCGACCGTCGGAGGTGGGGAGCACGACCCGCTGCTCGGCGTCGAGCACGGCGTAACCGCCCCCGGCGAAGTTCGTCGCGAAGTCCAGCCGGAAGGGACGGTCGGCGACGTGCCGGCGGGCGAGGACCTCGAGGGTGCGGGGGTCGAGGACGTTGATCGTCACCCGGGTGGCGTTGACGCACACGGCGACGAGCCGGTCGTACTCGTCACGCAGGACGGAGGCACAGACCCCGCCGAGGTGACGACGGATGACCTGCGCGTCACGAGGATCCAGCACCTCCCGGTCGGTGTATGCGTCGCTCATCGCCGCGTCGCCGTGGATGTTGCTGTCGGGGTCGGGGGCCAGGCCGGGGTGCTGCACGGACGGCTCCGCCTCGATCGACCCCCGGGGCTCGGCGCGATCGAAGTCCAGGTCCTGGCTCACCGCGGCCGCGACGGGCGCGACGGGGATCGACCCACGGGTGGCTCCGAGGGCGGCCAGGACGACGAAGCCGCCCACGAGGAGCGCCGCCGTGAATCGACCGACGCGACTGCGACCGAGGTCGCGGGTGCGCTGCGCCCGCGTGCGCACGAGGAGGACGAGGGTCGCCACGGCGACGACGACGAGTGGGATGCCGTGGAGCACGGGCACCGCCGTCGTCATCCCCCGCTGGCCGGGCAGCACCCCGACGAGGACGGCGATGACGGAGACGACGCCGGCACCGGCGTACGCGCCCGGGGTGCGCCGGCGGATTGCCACGGCCACCGCGATCATCGACACCGGCAGCAGAGCGACGACGAAGGGCAGGCCCGACGCGATCGTCGCCGGCAGGTCCGCGCGCAGCGCCTGGGCACCGACCGCCCGCGGCGCAGTGACCAGGTTGTCGATCGTGGCGATCGGTGAGGCGACGAGGAGCGCCTGCAGCACGAGCAGGGCCGGGAGGAGTCGGGGCCGGGAGCGCATGCGCTCCATTGAAGCGTGACCCGACGCGGCCCGAGCGCGCATCTCCCCGGGGAAATGCGCGGGTCCACGCGCAGACGCCCGGGCAAATGCGCGGGTCCACGCGCAGACGCCCGGGCAAATGCGCGGGTCCACGCGCAGGCGCCCGGGCAAATGCGCGGGAGGGTCAGTTGCGCTCGGCGCGGTCGGTGAGCAACCACCCGGCGGTGATCGACAGCCAGGCGTCGTCGCCGTCGCGCAGTCGGTGCAGCACGCCGTCGACCTCCGGCAGGTCGAGGGCGGCCAGCGCCTCGATCGCCGGGAGCACGACCTCCTTGTCGTCGTGCTCGACGATGTGGAGGAGCGCGGGTACCGCGGCCCGCGCGGCGGGGTCACCGATGCCGAGCAAGGCCTCGGCGGCGTGCCGCCGCACCGAGGGCTCGGGGTCACCGAGTCGCTCGGCCAGACCCGCGACGGCGGCCTCGCCCGCCTGCTCGAGGGCCCGGGTCAGCTCACGCCGTCGGAAGTCATCGGTGTCACCGAGGTGGTCGAGGAGCGCGGCGACGGCACCGGGGGTGCCGATGCGGCCCAGGGCCCACCACGCCTTCGCCGCCACGGCGTCGTCCGCGTCGTCGGTGAGCGGAAGGATCTCGGCGACCGACTCGGGACGACGGATCTTGCTCAGGGCGTGCAGGACCTGCACGCGCTGGTCGCCCTGCCCCGCGAGCTCGGCGACGAGCAACGGGTAGGTCGCTTCCGACCGGGTGACGACCGCCCAGGTGAGGGTCTCGCGGACGTAGAAGTCGGGTTCGGCGACGAGCAGGGACACCAGCTCCTGCGCGATCGACGCGTCGGCGTGGGTGCCCAGCCAGAGCGCTGCGCGTTGCCGCACCGACGGGTCGTCGTGTCGGGCGGCCTGCAGGGCCCGGTCGAGGGAGGTGCTCATGGTCGGGACCGTACCCGCCCGCCCCCGGCGGGCCGCCTCAGTGCGTCGAGCCCGAGATGTCCGTCCCCTGGGGCGTCAGCACGAAGACGGCAGCGGCGACGGCGAGCATGAGCACACCCCCGACGAGACCGGCCGTCTGCAGCGACTGGGTGAAGGCGGCTCCGGCATCGGCCGCGAGCGCCGGCAGGCCGAGCTGCTCGGAGGTCGCGACGGCAGCGCCGAGGGAGTCCTGCGCGTGCTGCGCCGCTTCGGGGCCCACCTGCTCGAGGGCCTCCGAGCCGGCGAGCCGGTCGCGGTAGACCAGCGCCGAGATGCTCCCCAGCACGGCGACCCCGAGGGTGCCGCCGAGCTCGTACGAGGTCTCCTCGAGGGCCCCCGCGTTGCCCGCCTTGTCCTCCGGCGAGCCGAGCATGATCATCGCCGAGGCGATGGCCAGCGATCCGGTGCCGGTGCCGACGAGCAGCATGGCGACGAGGACGAGTCGGTAGCTCAGCACGTCGGGGCCGAAGGCGACGGTCAGGAGCCCGACACCGGCCACGGCCAGACCACCAGCGAGGACGGCCCGTGCCCCGAGCACGCGGGCCAGTGGCGGCGCCAGCAACGACGCCGCCGCGGCGGCCAGGGCGACGGGGATGAGCTTGATCCCCGACTCGATCGGACTCGCGTCGTCGACGAGCTGGAGCCACTGCGTGAGCAGCAGCAGCGCGGCGAGCATGGCGAAGGTCGTGCCCAGGGCCGCGACGATCCCGGCGGAGAAGGGGCGGTTGCCGAAGAGGCCGAGGTCGAGCAGCGGGTGCTCGCTGCGCAGGCAGCGCCGGACGAACCAGAACAGGGCGACGAGACCGACGGCCAGCGCCCCGAGCGCGGTCGGGTTGGCGAAGGTCGCCTCCTTGCCGAAGTCCTTGAGCGCCCAGACCACGAGGACCATGCCGACGAGCGAGAGCGCCGCGGCGCGGGCGTCCCACGGACCGGCGTCCGCGACCCGCGACTCGGGCAGGATCAGCAGGCCGGCGCCGATCGCGATGACCATGAGCGGGACGTTGACGAGGAAGGCGGCGTGCCACGAGAAGTGCTCGAGGAGGAACCCGCCGACGAAGGGGCCGACCGCCGCCCCGAGACCGGACACGGCCGCCCAGATGCTCAGGGCGGTGGCCCGCTGGCCGGCGTCGGTGAAGATCACCCGGATGAGCGAGAGGGTGTTGGGCATGATCATCGCGCCGCCGACGCCGAGGAAGACCCGCAGGGCGATGACCGACTCGGCGGTGTCGGCGAGCAGTACGAGCAACGAGGCGACGAGGAAGATCGCGTAGCCGGTCATGAGCATCCGCTTGCGACCGATGCGGTCGGCGATCGCCGCGACCGAGACGAGCAGGCCTGCGAGGACGAGGGAGTAGGCGTCGATGATCCACAGCTGCTGGGTGGCGGTGGGCCGCAGCTGCGCCGACATCTCCGGCAGGGCGATGTTGAGGATCGTCATGTCCATCGTGACGACGAGCAGGCTGGCGCTGAGGACGGCGACGGCCGCCCAGGCGCGGCGGGTGGAGACCGGTTCGGTCACGGAGGTCTGGAGGGTGGTGGTCATCGGGGGTCACTCCCTTCGGGGTGCGGGATGGTCATCAGGGCCCTGATGGCGCGGGCCATGTCGGCGACGGGGATGGGCTCGTCGTGCAGTCCGGCGTGGACGGTGACGCCGTCGAGGTGGACGGCGATCGCCTCCGCGGCCGGGCGCCCGACGTGCGGAGTGAGGATCTCGGTGAGCCGGTCGGTCCAGCGGCGGGCGACGGCCCGGAGCCGGGCGTCGGTGACCCCGAGTCCCATGAGCTCGATCTCGGCGCGCACCTGCCGCTGGTTGACGAGGAACTCGTGCATGAGCGCGGCGAACCTCTCGGGCGCCGAGTCGAGGGGCTCGATCGCCGCAGCGACCTGGGCGAGCTCGAGGTCGACGCCCTCGGCCAATGAGTGGAGCGCGGCGTCGCGCAGCTCGTCGAGCGAGCTGAAGTACTGGGTCGTCGACCCGAGCGAGACTCCGGCCCGGGCTGCGACGGCACGGTGCGTGATCGAGGCGGCGCCCCCCTCGACGATGAGCTCGGCCGCGGCGGCGATGATCGCGCGGCGGCGGCCCTCCGGGTCGCGCCGGCCGGGGGTCGGGGTGGGGTGCTCGGGGGCCACGGGCCCTCCCTTCGTCATGTTGTACGAATGTACATGTACATGTGTACAGGATGGCGAAGGGAGTGGCAAACCGACGCGGGCGGCCGGCGTGAGCCTCGGCGTTCTACCCTGACCGCATGGGCCACCGGATCTTCACCACCGCCGTCGCCGACGTCTACCCGCACTACGTGACGAAGGTCGAGAAGAAGGGCCGCACCGTCGCAGAGCTGGACGAGGTCATCCGCTGGCTGACCGGCTTCGACCAGGAGGCGCTGCAGCAGCACCTGGCCGGTGGGACGACCTTCGAGGACTTCTTCGCCGCCGCGACGCTCAACGCGCACGTCGACCTGATCACGGGGTCGGTCTGCGGGGTCAAGGTGCAGGAGGTGGAGGACCCGCTCATGCGCCGCATCCGCTACCTCGACAAGCTCGTCGACGAGCTGGCCAAGGGTCGGCCGATGGACAAGGTGCTGCGCGGCTGACGAATTCCGGTTGACCGATCCCAAACACCAGATGGATAGTCGAACTATCCAATATCCGAAGGGATCGTCATGGAACCACTCATCGCCCTCGTCGGCACGACGGGTGCCGCTCGCCTCGCCGGCCTCCGGTCACACCCCCTCGCGTGAGACACCGCGCTGCGGTGCGGTGTCGCCGCCATCTTCACGCTCACCGGTGTCGCCCACCTCGTCGGCATGCGCGAGGAGCTCGTCGAGATGGCCCCGCCGGCCCTGCCTGAGCCGGAGCTGCTCGTGGCGATGTTCCCCGCCAATGTCCACCACGCGGCGTCCGCCCCTGACGTGCGCTGGGACGACCAGCTGCTGCCGGCCACGCTGATGCAGGTGGTCTTCGTCGGTGCGACCACGGCCGCGATCGTCCTGCGGCGTCGGGCCCGTCGTGCCGGGACGAAGGGGGCGGACGCCCCCTTCGTCGACGTGGCCCGGTCGGAGCGGGCGACGACGCGGTGACCGGCGCTCAGTCCTCGCGGGTGTCGGCGAGCGCGATCGTCGTGTCGCGCAGCCGGTCGGTCGCCTCGCGACCGACCCAGGCCCGCAGGTGGTCGGTCGCGTCCCAGTCGTTGGTGTGCATCCCCGCCACGACCCGGCCACCCGCGATCATCACCGCGTTGAGCACCCGGGTGGCGTGGTCGCCGCGCACGACGATCTCGTCGTAGCCGTCGCGACCGAGGTGGCCGACGTACTCCATGCCGAGGTCGTACTGGTCGGTGAAGAAGTACGGCTGCCGGGTGTAGGGCGTGGCGTCACCGAGCATGCTGCGGGCGGCGTGGCGGCCCTGCTGGATCGCGGTGTCCCAGTGCTCCACGCGCAGCCGCCCCAGGTCCGGGTGGTCGTGGACGGCGATGTCGCCCGCGGCCCAGATGTGCGGGTCGCTCGTGCGCAGGCGGGCATCGACGAGGACCCCGCGATCGACGTCCAGCCCGGCCGTCTCGGCGAGGGCGGTGTCCGGCTCGGCGCCGATGGCGACGAGGACGAGGCCGGGTCGCACCTCGGTGCCGTCGGAGAGGAGGGCGCGGGCGCCCCCCTTCGAGGCTCCTGCGTCGCGCCTCAGGACACCGCCTTCGTCCCGCTCGAGGGTGGTGAGCGAGGTGTCGAGGTGCAGGTCGACGCCGTGCTCGCGGTGCAGGTCGGCGAAGACGCGGGCCATGTCCTCGCCGATGGGACCGACGAGCGGGAGCGAAGCGCTCTCGACGACGGTCACGGTGCCACCGGCCTGCCGCGCGGCCGAGGCGACCTCGAGGCCGATCCACCCGGCACCGATGATGAGCAGGTGCCCGGCGAGGTGCTCCTTGAGCGCCTGTGACTCCTCGAGCGTGCGCAGGTACGCGACGGGGACGCCGGACTCATCGGCCATCGGCAGGTGCCGCGAGGTGGCGCCGGTCGCCAGGAGCAGTTGGTCGTAGGTGATGGTGCGGCCGTCGACCTCGAAGCTGCGGGCCGCGGTGTCGACGGACTGGACGCGGGCTCCGGTGACCAGCTCGATCCGCTGCTCGTCGTACCAGCCCTGGTCCTTGACCGCGGCGTCGGCGGCGGTGCCCTTGCCGAGGAGGATGTCCTTGGACAGCGGCGGGCGCTCGTAGGGGGCCTGCGACTCGGCGCCGACGAGGACGATGTCGCCCTCGTGGCCCCGGTCGCGCAGCTCGGCGGCGGCGCTGGCGCCGGCGAGTCCGGCCCCGATGATGGCGATGGTCATGGCGTGCTCCTGGCTCGGCTCAGCCCCTGTGACTCGACCATAGACCCCGGGCCCACCCGGGTCACCTCACCCGGATGCCCTCGTCAGCCAACCACTGGCGCGCTCGTCCGGCCTGACGGTCGGCGGAGAAGACCCCCCACGAGCGGCCCAGCCCCTCCTCGTGGACCAGGTCGCGGAAGCGACGGAACCCACCCCGACCCTCGAGGGCTCGCTCGAGCCGCTCCCGCAACTCGACGTCGCGGTGCCGACGCGCGAAGGCGGCCATGTCCTGCCACCCGCTGCGGGACCCGTGGCAGTCGACGGGCAGCCACCGGTCCGGATCCTCCTCGACGTCGATGGCGTACTCGTCGCCCACCATGGAGGCATCGAGCGCGCCGTCCGGGTGGACCTCACCCGTCTGCAGGTCGAGGACCCCACCGGCGCCCAGCGAAGGGTCCCCCTCCAGGACGGACGAGAGCTGATCGAGGTCCACCGGCAGGACGCGACCGCCCGGGGCCTGGCCGCGCGCTGCGGCAGCGAGGTCCTCCGCCAGGACGTCATCGCCGGGGGCGGCGCGGTCCTCCAGCCGGGCGATGACGGTCCGGGCGAGCGGCTCAGCCGCCGCTCGGTCCGTCGCCAGCGCCATCGGGACGCCCTCGCCCACCTGCTGCAGCGCATCGTCGATGTCGCGGCCGGCCACCGCTGCGAGGAAGGCGGCCGCGTCGCCCTGCGCGATGGCAGCTCGCACCTCACCCATGTCCAGCAAGGGCGCCTCGGCCCGGCCGGGCCATGCGTCCCCCAGCATGGGGTGGGCCTGCGCGGGTCGCGTGGCTGCGCGCGAGGTCCCGTCGTCATCGGCCCAGCGACGACCGTACTGGTCCGGGATCGTGCCCCAGCCCCAGTACGGCAGGGGCGAAGGGGGCTTGACCCCCAGCTCCGCCACGGGGTCGATCGCGTCCTGCCCCACGACGCACCGGTGCACCCACTGGTCGCCCAGGTCGAAGGTGAACCGGAACTCCTCACCCGGCCGCACCGTCCCCGCCACCCGGGTCTGCGCCAGGTCCAGCCAGGAGACCTGCTCCTCCTCGGACAGCTCCTCACCGGTCTCCACATCGGTGACGAGTCGGCCGTCGGACAGGGTGAACTCGGACAGGTGCGACCGGTCCCAGCGGGCAAAGGCGTCGTTGATCGCCGCCGCCAGCTGAGCGAACGTGTGGTCGGGTCCGACCGCGAGGACCCTGCCAGGCCACGGCCAGAGCTCATCACCTCGACCGCCGAGCAGTTCGACCGCGACCGACAACCACGTGCGTGCCATGATCCGACGTTCTCACGGCCCGGGCCGGCTCACCAGCCGCTCCGCCCTCGGTCAGGCCAGCAGGTCCGGGGGGCGGACCCAGCGCAACCCCGGGAACCGCCCGAAGTCGGCGTCGAAGGAGACCACCTCGGCGCGGTGCTCGATCGCGACCGCTGCCACGTGCGCGTCACTGACGAGGTTGCCTCCGGCACCGACCTCCGCGAGGAGCCGCTGGAGGATGGTGACGTGCTCGGCTCCCGGCTCGGTGATGCGCGCACCCGGCGCGTCGAGCCAGCGGCGCACCTGCTCCATGGCCTCATCCGGAGTCAGCGGGTTGGCGAACAGGCCATCCTTGGTCGAGATCCGCACGAAGGCCGTCACCGCCAGCCAGGTGAATCCCACGGTGTCCGCTCCGGAGAGGGCGGAGTCGAGCCAGCCTCGTGACGACGCGTGGTGTCGCGTGTCGGCGTTGACCGCGTACAGCAGGACGTTGGCATCGACGATCCTCACTGGCCGGTCCGCATCCGTCGCACGATCTCCTCGTCCTCGAGGTCGCCGCCCAACTGCAGCGCCCGGTCGAGCGACACCGTGGGCGTGCCCATGTGGCGCGCCGTCGTGTACTCCTGGCCACCACGCACCGCATCGGGGTCTCCTGCACGGATGGCGTCGTTGAGCGCCTGCTTGAAGGACACGCCACGCTCACGCATCAGTCGCCGCACCAAGGACTCGGTGTCGGCGTCGAGAGTGACCGTCGTCCGCATCGTGACAGCATAGCGTCACTCATCATGATGCCTCGCTGTCACGTATATCGCGACCGGCGTCTTCGGGCCGTGCCTGGGGTGCCTCACGTGGCTCAGTCCCCCGGATCGAGCAGGGCACGGATGTCGTCGCTCGTGATGGCCCCCGAGAGGGCGCCGCCGTCGTCGACGACCCGCTCGAAGAGGTCGCGCTTGCGCTCCTGCAGGGCCACGACCTTGTCCTCGATCGTGTCGGTCGAGACGAGGCGGTAGACCATGACCGGCTTGTCCTGGCCGATGCGGTGGGCCCGATCGATGGCCTGCGCCTCGGCGGCGGGGTTCCACCACGGGTCGAGGACGAAGACGTAGTCGGCCTCGGTGAGCGTCAGCCCGACGCCACCCGCCTTGAGGCTGATGAGGAAGGCGGTCTGGCGCCCCCGCTTGAAGTCGTCGACGACCTGCGCCCGGTCGGACGTGGAGCCGTCCAGGTAGCTCGTCGTGATGCCCTCGGCCTCGAGCCGCTCCCGCACGAGCGCGAGGAACCCGGTGAACTGGCTGAACACCAGCGCACGGTGCCCCTCGACCGCGAGCTCGAGCAGGTGCTCGACGAGGACGTCGAGCTTGGCCGAGATGCCCTGCCCGCGCTGGTCCTCGTCGACGAGCCCCGGGTCGAGGCTCAGCTGGCGCAGCCGGGTGAGCGAGGCGAAGATCGCCACCCGGTTGGCGTCCGGGTCCTCGAGGAGCCCGAGCATCCGCTTGCGCTCGCGCTGCAGGTGCCGGTCGTAGATCCGGCGGTGCGTCGGCGTCAGCTCGACCGGCACGACCTGGATCTGCTTGGGCGGCAGGTCAAGGGCCACCTGCTCCTTGGTCCGGCGGAGCATGAGGGGACGGATCCGCCGCCGCAGCCGGTCGAGCAGCTCGGGCCGCTCCCCCGACTCGATCGGCTTGCGGTAGGCGTCGCGGAACCGCTCGCGGTGCGGGTAGAGCCCGGGAGCGGCGAGCGCGAGGAGGGACCACAGGTCCATCAGTGAGTTCTCCAGCGGCGTGCCCGTCACGGCGAGGACGAAGGGGGCCGAGAGCCGCCGCAGCGCCTGGTGGGTCTTGGACCGGTCGTTCTTGACCGTCTGCGCCTCGTCGAGGACGAGCCCGCGCCACTCGACCTCGGCGAACTGCTCCCCGTCGATGCGCAGCACGGCGTAGGAGGTGACGACGAGCTGGGCGCCGGCGACGGCCTCGGCGACGGTGCTCCCGCGCCGCTTGTGGGTCGAGGGCAGGGTGCGCACGGTCAGGTCAGGGACGAACTTGGCGGCCTCGGCGGCCCAGATGGGCACGACGCTCGTCGGGGCGACGACCAGCACGGGACGGTCGAGCTCGCCGGCCTCTGCGGCGCGCGCCAGCAGCGCCAGTGTCTGCACCGTCTTGCCCAGGCCCATGTCGTCGGCGAGGACGCCGCCGAGGCCGGCGTCCCAGAGCGTGGTGAGCCAGTGGTAGCCGTCGAGCTGGTAGGGCCGCAGCGTGGCGCCCAGGGAGGCGGGGACCGGTGGTGCGGGGACGGTGTCGAGCTCTCGGAGGGGCTCGACGCTGGTCCGCCAGGCGTGCTCGCGCGCGACGAGCACCTCGCCGAGATCGGACAGGTCGTCCCAGATGTCGACCTGGTAGCGGCTGAGCCGCAGCGCCCCCTCCTCGGGGTCGACGAGCTCCCGGGACTCCTCGATGAGGGCCCGCAGGTCCGCGAGAACGGGGTGGTCCAGCCGCAGCCAGTCACCGGACTCGAGGTGCAGCACCTCCTCGCCCCGGACGAGGGCCTCGAAGAGCGGCTCGAAGGGGATCTCGACGTCGCCCACGGTCACCGAGACGTGCAGGTCGAGCCAGTCGGACGCACCCTCTCCATCGCCGGCACGGATCGCGATCTGCGGCTCGCCGACCAGTTCCTCGAAGGCGGGCACGTCGGCGTCGACGACGAGCACGACGCGTGGGTCGCCCTCGAGACGCGGCACCACGCCGGCGAGGACGCCGATGGCGTGGGGTCCACGGAGGGTGACCGACGGCTGGAGCAGCACCCGCGTGCTGCCCGTGCCCCGCGAGAGGGCGCCGGGGATGTCGGTGAGCGCCTCGATGCCCATGACGAGGTCGCGCTCGGCGCGCCGGTCCCGGGGGATCGTGTCGGCCGCCCCGGCGGCGACGACCTGGGTCCGGGTGCCGGCGGTGTAGGCGAAGCCGAGGTCGATGCGGATGCCCAGGCTCGCCGCGCGGACGTGGACGTGCAGCCGAGGGGGTTGTGTCTCGGGCAGGTCGACGCTGCCGTCGGAGGAGACGACGGTGACCCGCTTCCGCAGCCGCCCCAGATAGATCGCGAGGAACCGCTCGACGTCCTCCTCGGGGACGGTCACGCTCCGGCGCGCGGTGACGAGGTCGGCGACGTCGGGCGTGAGCGGCGCGACGAAGGGGGTGAGCACCAGCCCGTCGTCACCGGTGACGAGCGCGCCGTGGGCCGGCTCGCCGATGAGCTGCACCTCGACCGCAGCACCGTCGGCGGCACGGCCACCCGGGACGTCGACGACGGGGGTGAGCGTCAGGCCGCTGTCGCTCGCCACGACGTCGAGCACGACCTCGGCGGGCACTTCCTCCAGACGGACCGGATCACCATCCCAGTCGGCGATGAGGGCGACACCGGCATCGCGGATGCGGCGCAACGCCGGCCACACCTCGGCGTCGAGGTCGTCCAGGTGCACCTCCGGCGACCCGTAGGCCTGTCGGTAGCCGCTGCCGAAGCGCAGGTCGTGCAGCACCGCGAGGTCGTCCAGGACCCGCCGGTGCTCCGGCCGGCACCCCGTGGTCTCCCGGCGCACGTCGGTCCAGCCCTGGTTGCGCGCCCACGTACCCGATCGCGTGCGCCGGGTCGGTCGCACGCGCACCCGTGGCCGACCCTCGCGATCCCAGGTGCGCCGGGTCGTGATGACGCTCTCGACGACGAGGGCCATCTCCGCTCCGGCGTCCAGGGGGTCGGGCGGGGCCTCGCGGGTGAGATCGGCGAGGGCGGTCTCCCAGGACGCGACGGGCTCGGCGGCACCACCGAGGGTGTCCCGGACCGTGAGGACGACGGCCACGGCGTGCTTGCAGTCCGCGACGACCGGGCAGCTGCACCGAGCACTCCACGCCAGGACGTCGTCGGCCGGCTCACTGTGCTGCGAGACGATCGTCTGGTAGCTCTCGTGACCGGAGCCCCGGACCTTGGCCACGACGACCCGGCCCCGGTTGAGCGTGGCGATCTGGGTGACCATGCCGTCCCGGGCGTAGCCCTGCCCGCGCTGCATGGTGCCCGGATCCACCGCGTCCTCGAGGACCTCGTCGGTGAGGGACCGGACCCAGCCCGCGGAGTCCACCTGCCAGACCACGGCCTCTCCCTTCGTCCGGTGGTGCTGCTCGCCACCAAGACTAGGCACGGCCCCCGTCAACCCCGCCGGACTCCGGGAGCTGTGGACGGGACGGCGACGACGACCCCGGATGTGGACGGGAGCTGGCGCCTCCCTTCGCGATGTCCTACATTAGTTGACGAAACAACTTTTGATCGGAGCCCACCATGTCCCCTGACGCCACCCCCTTCGCCGAGCCGGTCGCCGCGACCGCGGGCTCGTCCGACCCGGCCGCGCCCCTTGTCGTCCTGCTGCACGGCCGCGGCGCGGACGAGAGCTCGATCCTCACCCTGGCCGACCACCTGCCGCAGGGACCGCAGTACGCCGCGGTGCGCGCGCCGATCGCCGAGGGCGGGGGCTACGCATGGTTCGCCAACCGCGGCATCGGTCGCCCGGTGGCCGCGTCGCTCGAGGCGACGATGGCGTGGTTCCGCCGGTGGCTCGACGACGTCGCCCCCGCGGGACGACCGGTCGTGCTCATCGGGTTCAGCGGTGGCGCCGCCTTCGCCGGCGGCCTCCTCCTCGACGAGCCGGAGCGCTACGCCGGTGCGGCGATCCTGCACGGCACGCTCCCCTTCGACGCCGGCGTGCCGGTCACCCCGGGTGGCCTGGCGGGCATCTCGGTCCTCGTCGCGCAGGGCGACGCCGACCACGTCATCCCGCGTGAGCTGCTCGAGCGCACCTGGACCCACCTCGTCGAGGACTCCGGGGCACGCACGACGACGTACCGCGACGGCGGTGGCCACGGCATCTCGCTCGAGGCCGTGCAGGCGCTCTCGGCGTGGGTCGGTGGCGTCGTCGGCGGCTGAGCCGCTGCGCCCGTCTCAGACGGGACCTCCGCCGACCCCGACCTCGTTGCCGTCGGGGTCGGCGAAGAGCGCCTTGCGCACGCCGTTGTCATAGGTCTCCTGCGACTGCGGGGTGACGCCGCGCCCGGCGGCCGCCGCGAGGAACCCGTCGAGACCACCGACGAAGAGCGTGACGATCGCGCCCCCGGCACGCTCCGGGTCGAGCACGGCGTACAGGTGGGCGTGCTCGGCGAGCGTCCACACCCGCTCGGCGTCGTTGGGGTCGAAGGACTCGACCTCACCCAGCAGCCGCTCGTACCAGTCGATCGCGCGCGGCAGGTCGCTCACGGCGACGCCGGCGAAGAGGTCCCGGGTCATCGCACGGCGGGGACGACGTCGGTGTGGGTCAGCCCGGTCACCGATGCCGCCTGTCGCGCGAGCTCGTGGACCCGTTCGTTCTTGATGTTCAGCCCCAGGGAACCAGTCTGCCCATCGCGGCTGGTGGACATCTACTTCTCGGCCACCGACGACCCAACGACGCGCGTCCGGGCCCATGGTGCACGCTCGGGCCAAGCGATAGCCTCGGACCCATCTGGAGGAGGCGGTTCGGATGACTGACGGCGTCGAGCAACTCACCCCCGAGCAGTGCTGGGCGCTCATGCGCACCACCAGCGTCGGGCGACTCGCCGTGTGGGTGGAGGACCACCCCGACATCTTCCCGGTGAACTTCGTCGTCGACCAGGGCTCGGTCGTCTTCCGCACCGGCGAGGGCACGAAGGTCGCCGGTGCCGCGGGAGCGCTCGTCGCCTTCGAGGCGGACGGGCGCGACGCCGGCACCGATCGGGCGTGGAGCGTCGTCGTCCGGGGCCGCGCCCGGTCGATCACCGAGCTGCACGACGTCATCGCCAGCTCCGAGCTCCCGCTGCACCCGTGGCACGAGGGGCACAAGGACCGGTTCATCCGGATCACCCCCGACGTCGTGTCGGGGCGACGCTTCGTCGTCGCCGACGCTTCTGTCTGGGGCACCGACGCCGGCCACCACTCCACCACGCACGACTGACCGACCGAGCGAATGCGCCCACACCCCGTCAGTCGCGGAATATACCCCTTAGGGGTATGGTTGGCACTGACATGAGCGCCACACCAAGACCCACGCCCACCCCGACCGCCGGGCACGACCACCACGGGTCGGCCGACCACTCCGCGCACGGCCACGGGAGCCATCACGACAACGACGGTCATGCGGAGCATGGTGGGCACGAGGGCCATGGGGGTCACGGGGGTCACGGCGGCCACGGGGGTCACGGCGACCACGTCGGCCAGTTCCGCCGACTCTTCTGGATCATGCTCGTGCTCGCGGCGCCGGTCGTCGGCTTCGACCGGATGTTCGCCGACCTCATCGGCTACGACCTGCCGCACGGCGGCTGGACGACCTGGGTGGCGCCGGTCCTCGGCACGGTGATGTACGTCTGGGGAGGCCGCCCCTTCCTCACCGGCGCGGTCGACGAGATCCGCGCCCGCAAGCCCGGGATGATGCTGCTCATCGCCCTGGCGATCACCGTCGCCTTCATCTCCTCGTGGGGGGCGAGCCTCGGGCTGCTCGACCACGAGCTGAGCTTCTGGTGGGAGCTGGCGCTCCTCGTCGTCATCATGCTCCTGGGGCACTGGATCGAGATGCGCTCGCTCGCGCAGACCACCTCCGCCCTGGACTCGCTCGCCGCCCTCCTGCCCGACGAGGCGGAGCGTGTGGAGGGCGACGAGATCGTGGCGGTCCCCCCTTCGTCCCTGGCGGTCGGTGACGTCGTCGTCGTGCGCCCGGGCTCGTCCGTCCCGGCCGACGGGCGGGTCGTCGACGGCTCGGCGAGCATGGACGAGTCGATGATCACCGGCGAGTCCGCCACGGTCCGCCGCGGCGTCGGCGACCAGGTCGTCGCAGGCACCGTCGCCACGGACTCCGGGCTGCGCGTCGAGGTCACCGCCACGGGCGACGACACCTCGCTCGCGGGGATCCAGAGGCTCGTCTCCGACGCCCAGTCCTCCTCGTCCCGGGCGCAGCGGATCGCGGACACCGCGGCGGGCTGGCTCTTCTGGTTCGCCCTCGGCGCCGCCGTCATCACCGCCCTCGTGTGGTCACTGCTCGGCCTGCCCGACGACGCCGTCGTGCGGACGATCACCGTCCTCGTCATCGCCTGCCCCCACGCCCTCGGTCTGGCGATCCCGCTCGTCGTGTCGATCGCGACCGAGCGCGCCGCCCGCGGCGGGGTGCTCGTCAAGGACCGGCTGGCGCTGGAGTCGATGCGCACGGTCGACACCGTCCTCTTCGACAAGACCGGCACCCTGACCGTCGGCGAGCCCACCGTCACCGGCATCGAGACCGCCGGGTCGCGCTCGGACACGGACCTGCTCGCCCTCGCGGCCGCCGCCGAGTCCGACAGCGAGCACCCGCTGGCCCGCGCCATCGTCGGCGCCGCCGAGGTCCGCGGCCTCACGGTGCCACGCGCCACGGACTTCTCCTCGTCCCCCGCCGTCGGCGTGCGGGCCGTCGTCGACGGCACGACCGTCGAGGTCGGTGGCCCCTACCTGCTCGAGCAGCACGACCTGACGGAGCTGCCCGTCGCGGACACGTGGCGCGAGGAGGGCGCGATCATCCTGCACGTCGTCGTCGACGGCGAGGTCGTCGGCGCGCTGCGCCTGGCCGACGAGGTCCGGCCGGAGTCCCGCGAGGCCGTCGACGCGCTCCACGCGATCGGCGCGCAGGTCGTCATGATCACCGGCGACGCGCAGGCGGTCGCCGAGACCGTCGCGGGCGAGCTGGGCATCGACCGCGTCTTCGCCGGGGTGCGTCCGGAGGACAAGGCGGCCAAGGTCGCCGAGCTGCAGGGCGAAGGGAGGAAGGTCGCCATGATCGGCGACGGCGTCAACGACGCGCCCGCACTGGCGCAGGCCGACGTCGGGCTCGCGATCGGCGCCGGCACCGATGTCGCCATCGGCTCGGCCGGGGTCGTGCTCGCGAGCTCCGACCCGCGCTCGGTGCTGTCGGTGATCGACCTCTCGCGGCAGACCTACCGCAAGATGCGGCAGAACCTCTGGTGGGCCGCCGGCTACAACCTCATCTCCGTACCGCTCGCCGCGGGCGTGCTCGCCCCGATCGGGTTCGTCCTGCCGATGAGCGTGGGCGCCATCCTCATGTCGGCCTCGACCGTGGTCGTCGCGCTCAACGCGCAGCTGCTGCGCCGGCTGGACCTGCGGCCCGAGGCGAGCGCCGCCCGGATGCGCGAGTCGGCCTGACCTTCCGGGCCGATGGCTCAGCGCCCGGCGCACTCGATGCACCGGCGAGCCGTCGGGCGCGCCTCGAGCCGGCCGGCCGCGATGGGGCGACCGCACCGCTCGCACGTGCCGTAGGTGCCGCCAGAGATCCGCGCCAGGGCCGCGTCGACCTCCTCGAGGTGGGCGCGGGCCTGCCGGACCAAGGCGTCGACCTGCGAGCGCTCGAAGGCGATCGTCGACCCCTCCGGGTCGTGCTCGTCGTCGGCGTTGCTCCCTTCGCTCGCCTCGACGATGGCTGCGAAGTCCCCGGTGAGCGTCGCGAGGCGGGCGAGGGTCTCCCTTCGCTCGACCTCGAGGGCAGTGCGCGCGTCCATCTGCCCATCGTGCACCCGAGCCGGGCCCTCGCCCACCGTCGCGGCGCTCACCGGGTGGCGGCGACCTCCCGGGCAGCCCACGCGTCGTAGCCCCCGACGAGGTCGGTCACGCGGTCATGTCCCCGCGAGCGCAGCAGGCTGGCCGCGACCGACGAGCGCCATCCTCCGGCGCAGTGCACCAGCACCGGCCGGCTCGAGGGCAGCTCGTCGTGGCGTCGGGTGAGCTCGGCCAGCGGGATGTGGACCGCGCCGGGGATGACCTGGTCGCCCTCGCGCTCACCGGCGTTGCGCACGTCGAGCACGACAGTCCCGTCGGCGAGGTCGTCCCAGTGGGCGACGTCCAAGCGCGCGGCCGAGTCGACGAGGTCGGGCAGCTGCGCGAGGACGGCCCGGCCCCCTGCCACGTGACCGACGACGGAGTCGAAGCCGATGCGTGCGAGCCGGAGCGCCGCCTCCTCGTGCCGGCCGGGCTCGGCGAGGACGAGGATCTCGTCACCGTGGTCGAGGACCATCCCGGCCGTCTCGGCGAAGCGTCCGTCCAATCCCACGTTGACCGCGCCCACGAGGTGGCCGGTGGCGAAGTCCTCCGGGGAGCGGGTGTCGACGACGACAGCCCCGCCCGCCATCGCGGCACGCACCTCGGCGGGCGTGAAGGGGACGACGGCCTCGTCCGGGTCGAGGAGCTCGCGCATGCGCAGGTTGAGAGCCGCATCGACCTGGAAGTACGGCGGCGCCGACGGCTGGCCGGTGCTGACCATGCCGACGAACTCGGCCACCGGCATCGGCGCGGCGAAGGGGTTGGTCGCCCGCTGGGCCCCGATGTTCGACTCGAGCTCGTCGGACAGACCGCGGCCGCAAGAGGAGCCGGCACCGTGGGCAGGCATGACCTTCGTCGCGTCGGGCAGCGTCAGGAGCACGTCGTGCAGGGTGCTGTACATGGCCTCCGCCAAGGACTGCGGCGTCGACCCGTCGGAGACGACGAGGTCGGGTCGGCCGACGCCGCCGACGAAGAGCGAGTCACCGGTGAGCACCGCGTGGGGGCTGCCCTGCTCGAGCACGAGGACACTGATCGACTCCCAGGTGTGGCCTGGCGTCTCGAGGATCTCGAGCGTCACCTCGTCGCCCAGCTCGATGCGGTCGCCCTGCGCGAGGGTACGCACCTCGAACTCGGCCCGCTCGGCGGCGGTCGGCCCGTAGCCGATCCACGCGTCGGTCGCGGCCGCCAGCTCGAGGTGGCCCGCGACGAAGTCGGCGTGCACGTGGGTGTTGATGACGCCGACGATGTCGAGCTCGTGCTCCTGCACGTCGGTGAGGTAGTCGCTGATGTCCCGTCGCGGGTCGACGACGACGGCCTTGCGGGTGCCCTCGTCGGCGATGAGGTACGAGCCGTGCGAGAGGCAGCTGAGGTAGTACTGCGTGAGGATCATCGGGTGGTCTCCTTCTGAGGTTGGGGAGGTCAGGCGCGGTCGGCGCGCAGCTGCGCGAAGATGGTCTCGGGGTCGGGCATGTCGCGGCGGTTGTGGGGCAGCTTGGACAGCAGCACCCCCATCGCGCAGGTGTCGGTCAGGGCAGCGCCGGTCAGGCCGGCGCCGATCCCGGCCGCGAACCACTTCGCCGGGGGCAGGACGGTGCTCACGAGCACGCCGGTGAGGACGATCGAGCCCGCCACGAGGCGCACCTGGCGCTCGAGGTCCCACGTCCCCTCGCCGCGGACGACGTCGCCGCCGGCGCTCTCCCAGGCGGTGATGCCGCCGTCGAGCACGTGCAGGTTGGGCAGGCCGGCCTCGGCCAGGGCGCCCTCCGCACGACGGGCACGTGCCCCGGAGCGGCAGACGAGGACGACGTCCTCGTCGAGGTGCTCGGCGAGCTCGCGGCCGTGCTCCTCGAGGAGCTCCAGCGGCACGTTGTAGGAGCCGGGGACGTGCACGTCGGCGAACTCGCCCGGTGTGCGGACGTCGACGATGCGCGGCCCGGCGGATCCGGCCATCCACGCACGCACCTGCTCGGCGTCGAGGGTGGCGGGTCGGGTGGTGGTGCTGGTGGTCATGGGTGTCCTTACGGGAGGAGGTGGGTCAGGTGAGGAGGGCCGGCACGGAGTGCACGGCGGTGAAGGTGGCGATGACGAGCACGAGGACCGCGAAGGCCTGCGACAGCGCCCGGGCCGGGAGCCGGTCGGCGATGCGGCTGCCGATGAGGCTGCCCACGACCGCGACGCCGGCGAAGCCGAGGACCAGCGGCCAGTCGAGGTCTCCGACGCCCTGCTGCGCCCGGGCCGCGAACGCCGTGGCGCTGTTGACGGCGATGACGAGCAGCGAGGTGCCGACGGCCACGGGCATCGTGAAGCCGAGGACCAGGACGAGGACCGGGACGAGCACGAAGCCGCCGCCGACCCCGAGGAAGCCGGTGAGCAGCCCGACGAGCGTGGCCGCGGTCAGCAGCTTCAGCAGGCGCGGGCAGGCACAGGTCAGGGGGTGGAGGGTGAGGATCGGCTCGTCGGGGTCGCCCTCGGCCCCGGCGACGGAGCCGCGACGGCTGCGACGGAGCATGAGGGTGCCGACCACGACCATGAGGGCGGCGAAGACGGTCATCAGCAGCTCCGGCGGGACCAGCCGCGACGCTGCCGACCCCGCGACGGACCCGGCCGTGCCGAGGAGGCCGAAGGTCAGTCCCTGCCCGAACCGCACCCGCCCGCCGCGGTGGTGGTCCGGCAGGGAGAGCAAGGAGGTGATGCCGACGATGATCAGCGAGCTGGTCGTCGCGGTGACGGGGTCCTGCCCCAGGACGTGCACGAGGGCGGGGACGGCAAGGATGGACCCGCCGCCGCCGAGGGCGCCAAGGGCGAGGCCGATGGCCAGAGCGAGGGGGATGACTGCAAGGGGCACGTGGGGGCTTCGGGGTAGGACCGTCGGGGGCGGGGCAGGGCGCACCCACCGCCGACGGCGTCTGGGTGACTCAGCCGCGCCCGATGAGGCGGGAGAGCAGGTTCGGCGAGGTGCGGGCGGCTCGGGCCCCCTTCGCCGGGGTGGGGTGGCCGGGGCAGCGCTGGCTGCCGGGCACGCCCCGCATCACCTGGTCGACGTGCTGGCCGCAGCCGGCCCAGGTGGTCTTGCCGCACTGGCGGCAGGTGGTCTGACGGCACATGGTGGTCTCCTCGTGTGGGATGGGGAAGGGGGGTCAGGCAGGGGTGGTCATGGGCAGGCCGGCGGGGGCCGCGTTGTCGAAGTCGTCGTCGACGACCACGACCAGGCGTCCGCGGGCGGCGAGGACGGAGGCCGCGATCGAGGCGCGGTAGCCGCTCGCGCAGTGGACCCACAGCTCGCGCTCGGGGATCTCGTCGAGCCGGTCGAGCACCGCGCCGATCGGGACGTTCTGCGCGCCCTCGATGTGACCGTCGGCGTGCTCGCCGGCGAGCCGCACGTCGAGCACGTGCACAGAGCGGTGGTGGCGCACCTGGGACAGGTCCGCGAAGTTCGCCCGTTCCAGGGTGCCGAGGGGACGATCGGTCCAGTCGGCGGGGCCACCGGTGGCGGCGCCGGCAAGCCGGTCGAAGCCGATACGCGTCATCTCGCGCTGAGCCTCGGCCACCTCCTCGGAGGTCTCGCCGAGCAGGGTCAAGGACGCGTCCCACGGGATGAGCCAGCCGAGATAGGTCGAGAACTGCCCGTCGAGACCGAAGTTGAGCGTGCCGGTCACGTGCCCGGCGGCGAAGGCGGTCCGGGTGCGCAGGTCGACGACCCACTCGCCGGCGTCGATGCGACCGGCCAGGGTCTGCTTGTCGGCTCGCTCGGGGGCCCGCAGATCGGCCTCGGTGGGTCCGGAGGCGTTGGCCGGGTTCATGTGGACGTAGTACGCGGGGTAGGCATCGAGACCGGCGAGCGTGTCGGCGACCCACTGCTCCTCGTCCTGCGTGAGTGCCGGGTTGACCCGACGTTCCCGGCCGATGGTCGACTCCGTGGCGCCGCCGGTGGATCCGGCAGAGCAGAAGGAGCCGAACCCGTGGGTCGGCAGCACGTCGGCCTGCTCCGGCAGCTCGTCCGCCAGACGGTGGATGGAGGCGTACTGGTGGTGGACGAGGGCGCTCGTGTGCTCCTCGCCGAGAAGGTCCGGTCGGCCCGTGGCCCCGAAGAGCAGCGACCCTCCGCTGAAGACGGCCGTGGTCGTGGTCTGGTCGCCGGCGCCGGTCTCCAGCGCGTAGGACAGGTGGGTGAAGGTGTGGCCGGGGGTGGCGATGGCGCGCACGCGCATCGTGTCGGAGACCTCGACGACGTCGCCGTCACGGATCTGTGCGCGGTCGAAGGAGACCTCGTCGGCGGCGTTGACGTGGTAACGCGCGCCGAGGCGGCGGGCCAGTGCGAGGCCGCCGGTCACGTAGTCGTTGTGCAGGTGGGTCTCGAAGACGTCGGTGATCCGCACGCCGGCCTCGTCGGCCACCTCGAGGACCCGGTCGATGTCGCGCTGGGGGTCGACGACGAGGGCCACGTCGCCGTCGTGCGCGAGGTACGAACGGTCCCCCAGGCTCGGGGTCTCGATGGTCATGATCGTCGGTTCCATGGATGACAAGTTAATACCCCCGGGGGTATAGTGCAACACGCGGTCGGAGAGATCGCCTGACGAAGGGAGATCGACATGCAGTACGCCATGACCACGACGGTGGACGCGTCCTTCGACGAGACGCTGGCTGTCACCCGGGACGCGCTGTCCGAGCAGGGCTTCGGCGTCCTCACCGAGATCGACCTGGCCGCGACGCTCAAGGCCAAGGTCGGCGCAGACATCGAGCCGCACGTGATCCTCGGGGCCTGCCGGCCCCAGCTGGCCGAGCGGGCGGTCGGCATCGAGCCCTCGATCGGGCTGCTGCTCCCGTGCAACGTCGTCGTGCGCTCCACGGGCGAGCGCCGCACCGTCGTCGAGGCGGTCGACCCCGACATGATGGTCGGCGTGACGGACAATGAGCAGCTGGAGGTTGTCGCCGCCGAGGCACGCACCCGGCTCGAGGCCGCCCTGGCAGCGCTGTCCACCCGCGTCGGCTGACGCACCGGATCACGAGGAGAGAGACATGGTCACGTTGGACATGGAAGACATGGGCCCGGTCATCAACCGACTCCGCCGCGCCCAAGGCCAGATCAGCGGAGTGATCCGGCTCATCGAGGAGGGGCGTGACTGCAAGGACGTCGTGACCCAGCTGGCCGCGGCGAGCAAGGCGCTCGATCGCGCCGGCTTCGCCATCGTCTCCTCCGGCCTGCAGGAGTGCCTGTCCGCGCCCGGCGGCGTCAACGAGGACGACCGCGCCGCGATGGAGAAGCTCTTCCTCGCCCTCGCCTGACGGCCCTGCAGCGAGCGACGTGGACCGGCCGGCTCGGCCAGAGGGAGCGGGTCAGGCCCGCGTGAGCTCGTCGACGAGCTCAGCCACCGGCCACGTGCTGTCGAGGCGCACCACCGGGCAGGGCAGGTCCGCGAGCCACTGCTCGTGCTGGGCGCGGTTGCGACCGTCGAAGTCCGGGTCCTCGTAACCACCCGCCCAGTCCATGAAGTCGCGGTACGCACCCTCCCGCTCCCCGCCGGGGCGGATCGTCTCGCCGTAGCGCAGCACCTCGCGGGCGTGCAGGCGATCCATCCGCTCCTCGTGCGGGGCGGAGAGGAAGACCACGGCGTCGAAGTGCTCGACGAGCTCGTCGCCCCACCCCATGAGCGTGCCCGAGAGCACCCAGGCATCGCGGCCCACGAAGAGGTCGCGCATGAGCCGCACCCGCTCCGGCTCCTCACGCTTCGTCGTGTACGGCGGGGTCGTCGGCACCCAGAAGTAGTCGTCGGTGTCGGCGTGCGGCACCGCCCACGCGCTCGCGAGCGCCCGGCCCAGGGTGGTCGTGCCGGACCCACTGGCCCCGGTGATGTGCAGGTGGCAGGGAGTCATGCGGACCACATTTCCACGCGACCACCTGACGAAAGGGGGACCGCCCCCCTTCGTCCTGTCGCCTCGGGATCAGCCGGGCACGGCCACGCCGAACGCCACGCAGGCGAACCCGGCGGTGATGACCGCGACGCGCACCTGGTGCAGCCGGTCCCAGCGCTGCACCTGCTCGCGCCAGTCGGACGGTGCGGTCCTCGGCGTCCAGGTCTTGCCGCGGTTGTTGATCGGGACGAGCAGGGCGAGGGACATCACGACGCTCACCACGAGCAGCGCGCCTCCGAGTGCGGCCGCCCAGGTCGCGGCACCGCCGGGTGCGCTCACCGCGACCGCCACGATCAGGACGAGGGAGGCCATGTACCACCACGGCATGAGGCGGCCGAGGACGCGACCGCCGTGGGCCCGCCCGAGCAGGCCGGCATCGCCGGGCAGGCCGTCGAGCATCGGACCGACGAAGGCCGCCACGGAGAGCTCGACGCCCACCAGCAGACCCGTCACGACCAGGGACAGGACAGCAATCGTCGTCATCATGCCTCGATCGAAGCACCATAGCGCCAGATACGACAGTACTTACTTGCGTGTCAGTACTAGGGTGGTGCCATGTCCCCCTCCCCCGTCCGCCCGGCCCGCCCTCCCGAGACGATCGAGCACTGCCCCGTCGACACGGCTCTCGGCGTGATCCGGGGGCGGTGGAAGGGCACGATCCTCTGGCTCCTCGGCGACCGTCCGATGCGGACCAGCGAGCTGCGGCGCGCGATCCCGGGCATCAGCGAGCGGATGCTCATCCGCCACCTCCACGAGCTCGTGGCCGACGGCATCATCGAGCGCCATGACACGGGCACGGTCCCGCCACACGTCACCTACTCGGTGAGTGAGTACGGTCGGACGCTGGAGCCGGTGGTCCGAGCCCTGTGCGACTGGGGTGGGAGCCACCTGGAGCGGGAGCCGTCGGGCGCCGCGCCGTGACGGTGATCGTCGACGCGGCCAACTGTGTCGGCAGCGTCCCCGACGGGTGGTGGCGCGACCGCGCCGGTGCGACCCGGCGTCTGCGGGACGCGATCTCGCCGGCGGACCTTCAGGTCGCTCTCGGACTCGACGTCACCCCGGACGTCGTGCTCGTGGTCGAAGGGAGGGCTCGCGGCATCGAGTCCACCGAGACCGTGCGGGTGGTGGACTCCCCCGGCATCGGGGACGACGAGATCGTCCGCCTGACCGAGCAGCTCACGGCTGACGACGGCCGGGTCGTCGTGGTGACCGCCGACCGTGCCCTCAGAGAGCGGGTGGTCGCCCTGGGCGCGAGCACCGTCGGTCCACGAACCGTGCGCACCTGACGCCTCCCTCCGCCGCACCTCAGCCCCGGGAGGCGAAAATCGGCTGGCACGCGCCCCCACAGAGCGGGTTGACTCGTGGCCATGGACAGCCTTGTCATCGCCCCACCCGCCGATCGGCTCCGCGATGTCGCCGAGGTCCTGGGCTCGTGGCAGCTCGACGACGGACCGGTGCAGCTGCACCCGGGCGACCTCGGCTGGTTCTCGATGCGCGGACCTGTGGCCACCGCGCAGGCGCTGCGCGTCTGGGAGGACGGTGGCGAGCTGGTCGCCGTCGGTCTGCTCGACGGCCCGGACCTGCTGCGGCTGGCCGTCCGCCCCGGCGCGGCCGAGGACGCACAGCTGGCACGGCAGATGGCCGACGACATCACGGACCCGACGAAGGGGGTGCTGCCGGCAGGCGCGGCGTACGTCGAGGCACGTGGTCTGCCGCTGCTCGACGAAGCCCTCGTCCGCCACGGGTGGCGGCGCGATGAGGTGTGGACTCCCCTTCGTCATCACCTGGCCGGGGCGGTCGAGGTGGAGGCCGTGCGCGGGTCCGGGCTGCAGGTCTCGGAGGTGCCGCACGATGAGCACGGGAGCTGGGGCGAGGTGCACTGGTCCGCGTTCACGGGGACCGAGTACGGAGCCTTGGAGCGCGCCCGGATCATCGACTGGCTGGACACCATGCGCAATGGACCGCTGGGTGAGCGCGTGGCCTTGCTGATCGGGCGCGACCCGGCGGGCGCGGCCGTGGCGGTCGCTGGGGTCTGGACCGCGGGACGGGGTCGGCCCGGGCTGATCGAGCCGATGGGGGTGCACGCGGACCACCGGGGCAAGGGGTACGGCGTGGACATCTGCCGGGCCGCCGCGCTCAGGCTGCGGGAGCTGGGCTGCTCCAGCGCTGCGGTGGCCACCGAGAGCGCGAACCGTGGGGCAGTGGATACCTACGTGGCTGCCGGCTTCGTCGCCGGCGATGAGGTGCTCGACCTGTCCCGGCGGTGAGGGGCGGCGAGGCACCCACATCCAGCCCTAGTCTGTCGTCCATGAAGTTCACACGCGCCGAGCGAGGAGCGGCGGCTGCGCGCGTCCTCGTGAGTGATGGTTCAAGCTTGCGCGCAGTTCTCGTGAAGAGGTCTTCGAACCGTTCCGGTCATTTCGCCCACGTTGAAGGGTCAAGTGATTCGCCCCAGCTGGCGCAGCGCCGCATCTGAGTGTCACCAACCTGACGGCCGAGTACAACTAGTCCTGGGCTTCGCCGAGGCGCGCTTCGGGCGTGAGCTCGCCCCTGAGACCGCCGCCGGACGCAGCCCGGGCAAGAGCGCGACCCAGCGCAGGTGCCTGCTTGAACAGATTGTGACCGGCCACAAAGAAGACCGAGCCTGTCTCCCACACGGCCACGCCGTCCTCGCTCGATGGGAGGTCGGTCACCCAGCAGTGAAGGAACTCGCGCGGCTCTGGGTGGAGACCGGGCAGCGCCCGTGTCACGTATTCGCGTGCGCGTTGGTCTAACAAAATTCGAAAATAAACTCGGGCAAGTATTCAATAGAAGCTATCAATAGGAGTCAACAATGAAGGTCACGTATAAAGTCGGGGAAGAGATTGGCAAACGCCTGAAGGCTACAATCTTTGACGACCCCAAAGTTACACGAAATGGCACATTTGACGGCCTATCTGTGATGAGCCACTATTCGAATATGGTAACGCAGGTAATAGTCACCGGGTATAACGTTCGAACGCCCGCAAAGAAATGCAATATCACCCTAAAGACGGACGAGGTACTTTCGACAGTCATTGAGGGCACTTGGCTGAAGCACCGGAGCGACCAACCAGAAGCACCAAATGCATCAATACTGTATCTCAACCGCGAACAAGAGACCCTAGAAGTGCACTACTTTACTGGCCAAGACGCATATGAATGGTCACCTAGCGATAATGACCTAGAAGAACTTCGGGAGCGGCTCCGACCTACTTCAGTTGCTCCCCCTTCAACGTAAATAGGCCCTTCACTATGAAGTTGGGGCCGCCCGCCTTGCCGTCGTCCTCGCCCTGCTCCTGTGGTTCCTCCTCGCGGTGGGCACGAGCCTGCGCGACGGGCCGGTGTCCCGCACCCACCTGCGCGCGCTGCGCCGGACCCTCGTCATCGGCTCCGCCTCCGTCGTCGGAGGGTGCGGGTCCTCGGCGTCGTTGCGCCGCTCACCGCAGCGATGCTCGCGCTCCCCGTCGTCGTGCCCCGCGCCGAGGCGGCCACCCCCGCCCCCTGGCCTCGCTCGCCGCGACCGCGGACTGCGTCGCCTCCGGGTCCGTGACCTCGGTCGACGACCTCACTCGGATCGCCGGCTTGCGCGGGACCGACGACTTCCGCGGGGGTGACGTCGGCGCCGACGCACTCCTGCAGGACGGCCGGCGGCTGTGGCTCTTCGGCGACACGCTGCGCGGCGGGCAGGCGGGCCCGACCTATGTCCGCAACTCGATGCTCGTCGCCGACGACCGCTGCCTGCGTGCCGTCCTGCCGAAGTCCGGCGGCGCCCTCATCCCGGACCGAGCGGGCAGCGGGGACAACCCCGTCGGCCACTGGCCGATGTCTCCGGACCGCAACGGCACCCCCTTCGCCGCTAGCGTGGACGCCATGGACATGATCAGGGGAGATCAGATCGCTGCCGAGCGGCTCACCGACTGGCGCAAGCTCGCCCAGGGGCTGCACGCGCGGTATCGGGTCGACGGCTTCGGGGAGGCGGTGCGGTTCGTCACGGCCATCGGCGAAGGGGGCGACGACCTCGGTCATCATCCGCGCGTACGCATCGGGGAGGGTGTCGTCGACCTCGAGGTCGTCAGCCAGGACGCGGTCTACCGCGACGAGGACGGGTCGCAGCTGCACGGGATCGAGTGGGTGACGCAGCGCGACGTCGACCTCGCGCGCCGGATCACGCAGATCGCCACCGAGCTCGGGCTGACCGCGGACCCGGCCGGCGTGAGCGAGGTCGAGCTCGGGCTCGACGTCACGGACTCCGCGAAGGTCGCGCCCGTGTGGGCCGCGCTGCTCACCGGCGACGCGCAGTCGCAGGGGCGCGGGACGCCGGGCGACGAGATCCGCGACGCCGACGTGCGCGTCCCCAACCTGTGGTTCGGGGAGGTGGACCCGGAGGGTGGGGCCGGCCAGCGCTTCCAACTCGAGGTCTACGTGGCCCCCGAGGAGGTCGAAGGGAGGATCGCCGCCGCCGTCGCGGCAGGCGGCGAGGTCGTCGACGACAGCCAAGCGCCCGGCCTCACCGTCATCGCCGACCCGGAGGGCAACCGGGGCGTGCTGTGCGCCGACATGTCGGCGGCTCCGGCCTGATCGGTCCTCAGATGTGTCGCTGAGTGTCCGCTCGATATTCCTCACCCTCAATGAGGTTGACTGTTGTTCACTGAGGGCACGGTCAAGGCGCGCACCTAGGCGGACTCTCGGAGGAGATTGGATGTCGAGATCAA
>NZ_BCSQ01000039.1 GCF_001570945.1 Janibacter anophelis NBRC 107843 | reverse complement strand
CCTACTACTGTGATCGTCGCGGGTCAAACTCGCGATGTCCTTGCGGATCGATCTGCGGGTCTGTCGCCTGCGGCGATCTCCCACACTAGCAGTCGAGCTGCTGTGCTTCCAAGTCCGTCCTCGTGGCACCGAAGTGCCTGGTGACTCGCTCGGAGTGGGGTGTCAGCTCGGTGGGACCGGCCTGCTTGGTGCGACCCTGCAAGGGCCGCCGCGTGGTGTCCGTTCCTCCCTCTCGGGCTGACGTCGAGAACATTAGAACACCGCTGGGGCAGAAACCAAATCGGGGGCGGATCCCCCGGAAAATCAAGGGTTCCGCCCCCGAAGGGTGCGCTGAGGCGTCAGGCCTGACGGGCCGCGGCGAGGTTCTTGCGACCACGGCGCAGGATCGCCACCCGGCCATGGAGGTAGTCCCCCGGCCCGAGGGTGTGTGCCTCATCGGAGACCTTGGCACCGTTGACCGACACAGCGCCGTCCGAGATGGCCCGCCGCGCGGCCTTCTTGGAGTCGACGAGGCCGGCCGCGACGAGCGCATCGAGGACACCGGTGCCCACCGGCACGTCGGCGCCCGGCAGCTCGGCCGTCGCGTCGAGGAGTGTGCGCTCATCCAGGGCCGCGAGGTCGCCCTTGCCGAAGAGCGCCTCCGAGGCCGCCTGAACCGACGCCGTCGCCTCGGCCCCGTGGACGAGGGTCGTCATGTCCGCCGCGAGCGCCTTCTGGGCCGCGCGTCGGTGCGGCTCGTCCGCGACGAGTCGCTCCAGCTCCGCGATGTCCTCCCGGCTGCGGTCGGTGAAGACCTTGAGCAGCTTGACCACCGATGCGTCCTCGACGTTGAGGAAGTACTGGTAGAAGGCGTACGGGCTGGTCATGTCGGCCGACAGCCAAATGGCATTGCCCTCGGACTTGCCGTACTTGACCCCGTGTGAGTCGGTGAGCAGGGGCGAGGTCAGCGCATGGACCGACACTCCCTCCGTGCGGTGGATGAGGTCGACGCCGGCGGTGAGGTTGCCCCACTGGTCCGATCCCCCGAGCTGGAGGGTGCACCGGTGCTGGCGGTAGAGCTCGAGGTAGTCGAGGGCCTGCAGGAGCTGGTAGCTGAACTCGGTGTAGGAGATGCCCTCCTGGCTCTCCAGACGAGCCGAGATGGCGTCCTTGCGGATCATCTGGTTGACGCGGAAGTGCTTGCCGATGTCGCGCAGGAAGTCCAGCGCGCTCATCGGCGCCGTCCAGTCGAGGTTGTCGACGAGGATCGCCGGGTGCTGGGTCTGCGTCCCCTCGAAGTCGAGGAAGGGACGGACCAGCTCCTTGATGCGGGCCACGTTCTGCGCCGTGTGCTCCTTGGTGCGCAGCTGCCGCTCGCTCGTCGGCTTCGGGTCGCCGATCAGGCCCGTCGAGCCCCCGACGAGGCAGATGACCTTGTGGCCGGCGCGCTGCAGCCGACGCAGGGCGACGAGCTGGACGAAGTTGCCGAAGTGGAGCGAGGGCGCCGTCGGGTCGAAACCGCAATACACCGTGATCGGTCCGTCGGCGAGGGCCTGTCGCAGGGCCGTCTCGTCGGTGGTCTGGGCCACCGCTCCGCGCCACTGCAGCTCGTCGAGGATGTCGGTCACGGTCGTCATCGGTCCTTCCGGGTGTCACGGGCACGCGATCACGCGCCCGTCACAGCCTGCCATGCCTCAGGCGGGCCCCCGGCAGGCGCACCGATCCGGCATGTGGAACACCCGGTGACAGCCGCCCCCTTCGACCGGATAAGGTGTGCCTCACCTCAGTGACCCGAAGGGAGCCTCACGTGATCGTGTGCCACTGCGCGGTCGTCGGTGACCGCGAGATCGCCGCGGCAGCCGCCGCCGGCGCCTCGACCCTCTCCCAGGTGTGCGCGAGCACCGGAGCGGGCCGCGATTGCGGGTCCTGTGTCTTCTCAGTACGTCGCATCCTCTGCGAGAGTGTGGGGAGTGAGACCGATCACGGTCTCTTCACCACGTCCGCGGAGGTAGACCGTGCAGCCAGTTGATCCCCGAGTCGTCACGCTCCTGAACGAGGCCCTCACCCTCGAGCTCACCGTCGTCAACGGCTACTTCCTCCACGCACGCATGCTCGACAACTGGGGCCTGCCGCGTCTGGGCAAGGTCTTCTACGACCTGTCCATCGGGGAGATGAAGGACGCGGACGAGCTCATCGAGCGCATCCTGATGTTCGACGGCCACCCCAACGTGCAGAAGCTCAACAACATCCCGATCGGCGAGGACGCCAAGGAGATGCTCGAGCTGGCCCTGGCCAGCGAGATCGTCGCCGTCAAGCAGTTCAACGCTGCGGCCCAGGAGTGCCACGACCTCGGCGACCACGCCACGGCAGCCATCTTCGAGGAGATGGCCCGCGACGAGGAGCAGCACGCCGACTGGTTCGAGGCACAGCTCGACGCCGTCGCCCGCGTGGGTCTGGAGAACTACCTGGCGCAGCAGGTCGACGTCGGGGTCAACCCCGCCTGACCTTGCCGGGGCGGTAGGTCGAGACGGTCGGCTCGCCCTCGATCCAGAACCGCCACGGGTACGTCGCACCGTCACCCCCGGGGCCGGAGACCCCGACCCGGGGACCCGTGCGCACGCGTGCGTCGTCGACGGGGTCGGCCGGTGCCGTCAGGACGAAGGGGGATCCCCGCCCGACGAGGGCCGCGCCGTTGTCGTCGCCGTGCAGCCCGAGCGCGACGGTCAGGCGCCCCGGACCGCGCGCGAGGTCCCGTTCACGTACGTCCGGGCGTCGCGCGGCCACGATGTCGTGCCCGGCGACGACCTCACCGGCACGCAGGAGGACGGCGGCGCACTCCCCCTTCGTCCCGCAGACGATGTTGGCGCACCAGTGGATGCCGTACGAGCGGTAGACGTAGAGGTGACCCGGAGGTCCGAACATCACCTCGGTCCGCGGGGTCATGCCGCGGTAGCCGTGCGACCCGGGGTCGCCGGTCCCCCAGTAGGCCTCGACCTCCGTCAGCCGCAGGGTCACGGGGCCGGCGACGAGGTGGGTGCCGAGCAGGGACCGGGCGACGGACAGGGGGTCGCGGGCCAGGTCGGCCCTGGTCCATCGACGCGCCCGGCCCGCCATCCCTCAGCGGGCCTCGATGCGGCTCGCGGCGAACCCGCCGAGCTCGTCGAGCAGGGCGGCCGCACGATCGAGCTGCTCGGTGACCCGCGCCGGGGCGGTGCCACCCTTGGCATCACGCGAGGCGAGCGAGCCCTCGACCGAGAGCACCTCGCGCACACCGGGAGTGAGGTGCTCGCTGATCCCGGCGAGGTCGGCGTCGGTGAGGTCCCACAGCTCGATCCCGCGCTCCTCGCAGACCCGCACGCAGGCCCCGGCGACCTCGTGGGCGATGCGGAAGGGCACGCCCTGTCGCACGAGCCATTCGGCGACGTCCGTGGCGAGCGAGAAGCCCTGCGGGGCGAGCGAGGCCATCCGCTCGCCGTGGTAGGTCATCGTCGCGACCATGCCGGAGAAGGCGGGCAGCAGGACCTCGAGCGTGTCGACGGCGTCGAAGACCGGCTCCTTGTCCTCCTGCAGGTCGCGGTTGTACGCCAGCGGGAGCGCCTTGAGCGTCGTCATGAGCCCGGCGAGGTCGCCGACCAGCCGCCCGGCCTTGCCGCGGGCGAGCTCGGCGACGTCGGGGTTCTTCTTCTGCGGCATGATGCTCGACCCGGTGGAGAACGCGTCGTCGAGCGTGACGAAGGAGAACTCCTTGGTCGCCCAGAGGATGACCTCCTCGGCCAGCCGCGAGACGTCCACCGCGGTCATCGCCGCGACGAAGCAGAACTCGGCGACGAAGTCCCGGGAGGCCGTGCCGTCGATGGAGTTGTCGACCGCGCCCGCGAAGCCCAGGTCGGCCGCGACCGCCTCCGGGTCCAGCCCGAGGGAGGAGCCCGCGAGGGCGCCGGATCCGTAGGGGCTGAGCGAGGTCCGCGCGTCCCAGTCGACGAAGCGCTGCACGTCGCGCAGCAGCGCCCACGCATGGGCGAGCAGATGGTGGCTCAGGAGCACCGGCTGCGCGTGCTGCAGGTGGGTGCGACCGGGCATGGCGACGTCGATGTGCTCACGCGACTGGTCGACCAGGGCCCGCACGACATCGAGGACGAGGCCGGAGACGATGCGCGCGTGGTCGCGCAGGTACATCCGGAAGAGGGTGGCGACCTGGTCGTTGCGCGAGCGGCCCGCGCGCAGGCGCCCACCGACGTCGGCCCCGGCCCGCTCGATGAGTCCGCGCTCGAGCGCGGTGTGCACGTCCTCGTCGTCCTCCGCCGGGACGAAGGCGCCCGACTCGACGTCAGCGGCCAGCCGCTCCAGCGCGGCGAGCATCGCCTCGAGGGTCGGGTCGTCGAGCAGGGCCGCGCCGTGCAGGACCCGGGCGTGGGCGCGCGAGCCGGCGATGTCGTACGGGGCCAGCCGCCAGTCGAAGTGCGTCGACTTGCTCAGCGCGGCCAGCGCGTCGCTCGGTCCCCCGGCGAAGCGCCCACCCCACAGGCTCACCCGCTCCGACGTCGTGGTCTGGTCCTGGCTCACGGTGCCTCCTGGCTGTCGGTGGTCTGGGCCAGGCCCAGCAGATGTGTGGTGAGGGTGGCGCCCTGGTCGGGCCCGCCGGTGATGACCATGATCGTGTCATCCCCCGCGATGGTGCCGAGGACCTCGGGCAGGCGCGCGTGGTCGATGGCCGAGGCGAGGTAGTTGGCCGCCCCCGGTGGCGTGCGCACGACGACGAGCTGGGCGCTCGCCCTGGCGGTGACGAGCAGCTCCTCGCACAGGCGCCGCAGGCGACCGTCGATCTCTGCGGGGTCCACGGCGGCGCGGGGGGTGCGGTCACCCCCTTCGCCCGGGATGGCGTAGACGAGGTCGCGGCCGACGCGCACCTTTTCGGCGCGCAGCTCGAGCAGGTCGCGCGAGAGGGTCGCCTGGGTGACCTCGATGCCGTCCTCGGAGAGCAGGGCGAGCAGCTCGGTCTGGCTGCGCACCGCGTGCTCGCGCAGCAGCTCGGTGATGCGTGCCTGCCGCCCCGGCCGGGTGGCCGCGATCATGACGAGGCGCGCAGCAGGAAGGTGAGCAGTGCCTTCTGCGCGTGGAGCCGGTTCTCGGCCTCGTCCCAGACGACCGACTGCGGCCCGTCGATGACGTCCGCCTCGATCTCGAGGCCGCGGTAGGCGGGCAGGCAGTGCAGGACGACGGCGTCGCCCGCGGCGTGGCCGAGCAGCTGCCGCGTGACGGCGAAGGGGGCGAAGGGCGAGGACTGGCCGGTGCGGTCGCCCTTCTCCCCCTCCATGCCCATCGAGACCCAGGTGTCGGTGGCGACGACGTCGGCCCCGGAGACGGCCGCGACAGGGTCGTCGGTGACGACGACGGAGCCGCCCTGCTCGGCCGCGATGCGCTCCGCGCGGGCGAGCACGTCGGCCGCCGGCTGGTGCGTGGCGGGCGTGCCGATGCGCACGTGCATGCCGGCGAGGGCGCAGGCGAGCAGGTACGAGTGGGCCATGTTGTTGGCGCCGTCGCCGACGTAGGCGATGGTGCGACCGGCCGTGCCGCCCTTGTGCTCACGGATCGTCAGCAGGTCGGCGAGCAGCTGGCACGGGTGGTAGTCGTCGGTCAGGGCGTTGACGACCGGGACGTCGACGTGGTCGGCCATCTCCTGCAGCCGGTCCTGTCCGTGCGTGCGCCAGACGATCGCGCTGACCTGTCGGCCCACGACCCGGGCGACGTCGGCGATGGACTCGCGGGTGCCGATCTGCGCCAGGTTGCCGTCCACGACCATCGGGTACCCGCCGAGCTCGGCGACGCCGGTCGTGAAGGACAGCTGCGTGCGCAGCGTCGGCTTGTCGAAGATGATCGCCACGGCCTGCGGGCCGGCGAGCGGCCGCTCGGCGTGGCGGTCGGCCTTGAGCGCGGCAGCGAGGTCGAGGACCTCGGCCTGCTCCTCGGCCGTGAGGTCGTCGTCGGCGAGCAGGTGGCGGACGGTCATGCGGTCTCCTTGACGGCCTCGTCGAGGATCGCCGGGAGGGCGTCGACGAAGGTGGCGAGCTGGTCGGTGGTCACGACGAGCGGCGGCGCGAGCCGCAGCGCGTCGGGTGCCACGGGGTTGATGATGAAGCCGTGCCGACGCGCGGCGAGTGCGGCCGCCGGGGCGAGCGGCTGGGCGAGGGTGACGGCACGCAGGAGGCCGGCGCCACGCACCCCCGTCACGAGCGGGTGGCCCAGCGCGGCGACGCGGTCGACGAGGAAGTCCCCGGCGGTCACGGCGTGCTCAATGAGGCCCTCGGACTCGATGGTGGCCAGGACCGCCAGGGCCGCACTGCAGGCGAGCGGGTTGCCGCCGAAGGTCGAGCCGTGCTGGCCCGCGGTGAGCAGCCCGGTCACCTCGGGTCCGAAGGTCACGAGGCCTCCGATCGGCACTCCCCCGCCGAGTCCCTTGGCGACGGTGATCGCGTCCGGGACGACACTTTCGAGCTGGTGCGCGAACCACGCACCGGTGCGGCCGATGCCGGTCTGGATCTCGTCGAGGACGAGCAGCGCGCCCGCGTCACGGGTGATCTCCCGGGCGGCCGCAAGGTACCCCTCGGGCGGACGGACCACCCCGGCCTCTCCCTGGATCGGCTCGAGCAGGACCATCGCCGTGTCCGGTCCAACGGCCGCCCGCAGCGCGTCGAGGTCGCCGGGCTCGACGTGCGTCACGCCGGGCAGCAGCGGTTCGAAGGGGGCGCGGTAGGCCTCCTTGTGGGTCAGGCTGACCGCACCCGTCGTGCGGCCGTGGAAGGCGCCGCCGACGGCGACGATCCCGGTGCGGCCGGTACGACGGGAGAGCTTGATCGCGGTCTCGACGGCCTCGGACCCGCTGTTGCAGAAGAAGACCCCGGAGCCCTCGGGCGCCTGCGCGATGCGCAGGACCGCCTCGGCCGCCTCGATCTGCGCGGTGGTGGTGAAGAAGTTGCTGACGTGGACCAGCTCGCCGGCCTGCTTGGAGATCGCGGCGACGAGCTCGGGGTGCCCGTGGCCGAGCGCGTTGACGGCGATGCCACCCAGCAGGTCGAGGTAGCGGTTGCCGTCGACGTCCCAGACGTGGGCGCCCTCCCCGCGGGCGAGGACGAGCCCGGGCAGGCCGAAGACGCCGATGTGGCTGGCGCGGTAGCGCTCGAGGAGCGCCTGCTGTGCGGCGGAGACGGTCATGAGGGGCTCCCTTCGCCCTGCTCGTCGTCGTCCTCGTCGGGCAGGATCATCGTCCCGAAGCCCTCGGAGGTGAACAGCTCGAGGAGCATCGAGTGCGGCTGCCGCCCGTCGACGACGTGCGCCTGCGGCACCCCCTGGCTGACCGCGCGGATGCAGGCCTCGAGCTTGGGGATCATGCCGGAGTCGACCCTGGCGAGCAGCTCGCGGGCGCCCGAGGCGGTCAGGTGCGACAGGAGGGAGTCGCGGTCGGGCCAGTCGGCGTAGATGCCGTCGACGTCGGTGAGCACGACGAGCTTGTGCGCCCGGAGCGCGACCGCCAGTGCCGCAGCGGCGGTGTCGGCGTTGACGTTGAGCACCTGCCCCTCGGCGTCGAGGTCGGGGGCGATCGTCGAGACGACCGGGATGCGGCCGGCGTCGAGGATGTCGAGCACCGCTGCGGGGTCGACCGACTCGACGTCACCGACGAGGCCGATGTCGACCGGCTCACCGTCGATGACCACGCCCTTGCGCCGCCCGCCGAAGAGCCCGGCGTCCTCGCCGGAGAGCCCCACGGCGACCGGCCCGTGCTGGTTGAGCAGGCCCACGAGCTCGCGGCCGACCTGCCCGGTGAGGACCATGCGCACGACCTCCATGACCTCGGGGGTGGTGACGCGCAGGCCGCCCTTGAACTCGCTCTCGAGCCCGAGGCGGTCGAGCATCGCCTGGATCTGCGGCCCGCCACCGTGGACGACGACGGGTCGCAGCCCGGCGTAGCGCAGGAAGACGATGTCCTCGGCGAAGGCCGCCTTGAGCGAGTCGTCGGTCATCGCGTTGCCGCCGTACTTGATGACGACGAGGGCGCCGCGGAAGCGCTCGAGCCACGGGAGCGCCTCGACGAGGGTCGTCGCCTTGGTCTGGGCGACGCGCAGCGCCGCGGCGTCGATCGCGCCGCGCAGGGTGGAGTTGTCGGGCATCGCTGGTCCTCAGGTGGAGTAGGCGGAGTTCTCGTGGACGTAGTCGTGGGTGAGGTCGTTGGTCCAGACCGTCACCTCGTGGGAGCCGGCGTGCAGGTCGACCTCGACGCGCACCTCGCGCTGCTCGAGGTCGACGAGCGAGCGGTCCTCGCCGACGCCGCACGCGCGGCAGACCTGCACGCCGTTGATGGCGACGTCCAGGTCGCCGGGCTCGAAGGCCGCCCGCGTGGTCCCGACCGCGGCGAGCACCCGACCCCAGTTGGGGTCCTTGCCGAAGATCGCGCACTTGAAGAGGTTGTTGCGCGCGATGCTCCGAGCGACCTCGAGCCCGTCGTCCTCGCTCGCCGCGTTGCGCACGACGATCTCGATGTCGTGGGCCGCGCCCTCGGCGTCGCCGATGAGCTGGCGGGCGAGGTCGGCGCAGACCTCGCGCAGCGCCTCGGTGAGCTCGTCCCGCTCGACCCACACGCCGGAGGCGCCGGAGGCCATCGCGAGCACCGTGTCATTGGTGGACATGCACCCGTCGGAGTCGATCCGGTCGAAGGTGGTCCGCGTCGCCTCGCGCAGGGCCGCGTCGAGGTCCTCGGCGCTCGTCACGGCGTCCGTCGTCACGACGACGAGCATCGTGGCCAGGGCCGGGGCCAGCATGCCGGCCCCCTTCGCCATGCCGCCGACGCTCCATCCGGCACGGGCGCGCTCCGCCGTCTTGGCGACGGTGTCCGTCGTCATGATCGCCTCCGCGGCCGCGTCACCCCCGGTGTGCGAGAGCGCGTCCGCGGCGGCGGTGACGCCGGCGGTGAGTCGGTCCATGGGGAGCAGCTCGCCGATGAGTCCGGTGCTGCACACGACGACGTCACCGGCGGACACGCCCAGCGCGGCAGCGGTGTGCTCCGCCGTGGCGTGCGTGTCCTGGAAGCCCTGTGCGCCCGTGATGGCGTTGGCGCCACCGGAGTTGAGGACGACCGCGTCTGCCCGGCCGTCGGCGATGATCTGGCGCGACCACGTGACCGGGGCGGCCTCGACGCGGTTGGTCGTGAAGACCGCGGCCGCGTGGCGGTCCGGGCCGTCGTTGACGACGAGAGCGACGTCGGGCCGGCCGCTCGCCTTGAGGCCGGCGACCACGCCGGCGGCGCGGAATCCTGCAGGGGTCGTCGTGCTCACGGTGCCACTCCCGTCATCGGCAGCCCGGTGGTCTCGGGCAGACCGAGGGCGAGGTTCATGGACTGCACGGCGGCGCCGGCAGTCCCCTTGGTGAGGTTGTCCTCCGCGGCGATCGCGATGACGCGGCCACTGCGCTCGTCGAGGGCGACCTGGACGTGGACGAGGTTGGAGCCGAGCACGCTGCCGGTGTGCGGCCACTGCCCCTCGGGCAGCAGGTGGACGAAGGGCTCGTCGGCGTACGCGCTATCCCAGGCGGCGCGGACCGCGGCCGCGTCGGTGCCCGGCACGGCCCGGGCGGTGGTCGTCGCGAGGATGCCGCGTGGCATCGGCGCGAGGGTGGGGGTGAAGGACACGCTCGCCTCGGCCCCGGCGGCCAGGGCCAGGTTGCGCCGGATCTCGGGGGTGTGGCGGTGCCCGCCGCCGACGCCGTACGGGCTCATCGCGCCCATGACCTCGGCCCCGATGAGGTGCGGCTTGGTCGAGCGCCCGGCACCCGAGGTCCCGGACGCGGCCACGACGACGACGTCCTGCGGCTCGATGACCCCGGCCGCCAGGCCCGGGGCCAGCGCGAGGCTGACCGCCGTCGGGTAGCACCCGGGGACGGCGATGCGCCGCGCTCCCACGAGGTCATCGCGGTGCTTGCCGCCACCCGCCTTGACGAGCTCGGGCAGGCCGTAGGGCCAGGTGCCGGCGAAGGGGGTGTCGTAGAAGTCGGTCCAGTCCTGCTCGTCGTCGAGCCGGAAGTCGGCGCCGCAGTCGATGATCGTCACGTCGTCGGGCAGCTGCTGCGCGATGGCGGCCGAGTGGCCGTGCGGCAGCGCGAGGAAGACGACGTCATGGCCGGCGAGCACGTCCACCTCGGTGGGCTGCAGCACCCGGCCGGCGAGCGGCTGCAGGTGCGGGGCGAGGTCGCCCAGGCGCACCCCCGCGTTGCCCGAGGCGGTCAGGGCCCCGATCTCGATCTCTGGGTGGGCGAGCAGGAGGCGAGCGATCTCGGCTCCCGCGTAGCCACTGGCTCCGGCGATGGCTGCGGTGATCACAATGCATGACCATACGCTCAGGCGTTGAGTCATGCAAAAGCCGGTCCGCCGGGCGGGACGTGCCCGCCCGGCGGCAGGAGTCAGCGCTGCTGGGCCCCCGTGGCGCTGGTGGCGGCGGCCACCGCCTTGTCACGCAGGGAGGAGACCTCCTCGGTCTTGAGCGTCCGGTCCGCGCGGAAGGTCATCCGGTATGCGAGCGACTTGCGCCCCTCACCGACCTGGTCGCCGCGGTAGACGTCGAAGAGGGTGAGCGACTCGAGGTCCTCCCCCGCTCCGGAGCGCAGGGCAGCGGCGACGGCGGCCGCCGGGACGCCCTCGTCGATGACGAGCGCGACGTCGGTGTTGGCGACCGGCTGGGTCGACAGCTGGGAGGGACGCACCGGAGCCCCGGACGCGGCGACCACCGCATCGAGGTCGATCTCGGCGGCGACGGTCCGCTCGGGCAGCTCGAGCCGGGAGACGACCTTGGGGTGCAGCTCACCCGCGTACCCGACGACAGCGCCGCCGGGGATGCTCACCGCGACGCATCGGCCGGGGTGGAAGGGCTCGCGCTGCGCGGCCTCGACCTGTAGCTCCAGCCCGAGCGAGGCGCCGAGCGCCCGCACCCATCCCACGACGTCCGTGGCCTCGACGGCCCGGGCCGGACCGTGCGGACCGGCCGGCAGGGCAGCGCCGGCGGCGGCGATCGCGACATGGCGCGGCTGGGCCGGGACCCCGTCGGTGATCCGCGCGAGTGCCTGCGCGTCCGGCTTGGCGCCACCGGGCGGCAGCGGAAGGGGGGTGACCCCGCCCGCCGTCACCAGCCCGATCTCGTAGAGCGCGACGTCGCGGTGACCGCGGGAGACATTGCGCCGCAAGGTGTCGAGCAGCGTGTCGAGGATCGAGGTGCGCATGAGCGGCGCCTCGTCCTGCAGCGGGTTGGCCAACCGCACCGTCTCCCGACGGGCGTCGTCGGCGGCGTAGCCGAAGGCGTCGTGCCGGTCGGCCGAGGTGAAGGGGTAGGACAGCACCTCGACGAGCCCGGTCGCGGCGAGCGTGCGCGTGGCGACACGGCGGGCCCGCTGGCCGTGCGTCAGCCCACGCCCCGCGCTGGCGCGAGGCACGACCGACGGGATCTGGTCGTACCCGCGCACGCGGGCGACCTCCTCGACGAGGTCCGGGCCGTCGACGAGGTCGGGACGCCAGGTGGGCGGGGCGACGAGGAGGGACTCCCCTTCGTCGGTCACCGTGCACCCGATCGCGGTGAGGCTCGCGATGACCTCGTCGCGCGGGTAGTCCAGGCCGATGTACCGGGTCGGCAGCTGCGGGTCGAGCCGGATGGGCTGCGGCAGCGCGGGCTCCCCCACGTCGGTCGCGGTCGTGTCGGCGCTCCCGCCACCGTGCTCGACGAGCAGGTCGACGGCCAGCTGAGCGGCGGCCGCGGTGACGGCCGGGTCGACCCCGCGCTCGAAGCGCTTGGACGCCTCGGTCGACAGCCGGTGCCGGCGGGCGGACCGGGCGACCGTGACCGGGTCGAAGTGCGCCGCCTCGACGAGGACGTTGACTGTCGACGCGGTGACCTCACTCGTCTCGCCCCCCATGACGCCGGCGATCGCGAGCGGCGTGCTGCCGCCGTCGGTGATGAGCAGGTCGGTGGGGTCGAGCGTGCGCTCGACGTCGTCGAGGGTCCTGAGCGTCTCGCCGGTCCGCGCACGACGCACCTCGATGGCGCCCGAGAGGGTGTCGAGGTCGAAGGCGTGCAGCGGCTGCCCGAGCAGCATCATCACGTAGTTGGTGACGTCGACCGCCAGCGAGATCGGGCGCATCCCGACCTCGGTCAGGCGGCGCTGCATCCACTCCGGCGACGAGGCCGTGGCGTCGATGCCGCGCACGACGCGCGCGACGTAGCGGTCGCACCCGGGCACACCGTCGACCGGAGCGTCGTCGGACAGGCGCACCTCGTAGCCGGGGCCGGACGCCGGTGCGACCGGCAGGTCCGCCGGGTCGACGAAGGGGGTCCCCGCGGACAGTGCGTACTCGCGCGCGATCCCGCGCATGGAGAAGCAGTACCCGCGGTCGGGGGTCACGTTGACCTCGACCGTCTCGGAGTCGAGGCCGAGGACCGGGATGAGGTCGTCGCCGGGTACCAGCCCGCTGACGACGTCGGCCGGCAGCTGCTCGGTGAGCACGATGATCCCGTCGTGGTCCTCGCCCAGGCCCAGCTCCATCGCGGAGCAGATCATCCCGGCGCTCACGTGCCCGTAGGTCTTGCGCGCGGAGATCTCGAAGTTCCCGGGCAGCACACCGCCGGGCAGGATGACCGCGACGAGGTCGCCGGCGTCGAAGTTGTGCGCACCGCAGACGATGCCCTGCGGCTCGCCGGTCCCGTTGGCGGCACCGACGTCCACCTGGCACCAGTTGATCGTCTTGCCGTTCTTCTGCTCCTCGGGAGTGCGCTCGAGGACGCGTCCCACGACGAGGGGGCCGGTGACGTCCCCGCCGAGGATGTCCTCCTCCTCGAGGCCCACGCGCACGAGCGTGGCGGCGACGTCCACCCCCTTCGCCTGCGGGTCGACCTCGGTCAGCTCACGGAGCCACTCGATGGGTGCCCGCATCAGATCTCCATCCCGAACGCGGCCGAGAAGCGCACGTCTCCCTCGATGATGTCGCGCATGTCGGCGACGCCGTGGCGCAGCATGAGCGAGCGCTCGATGCCCAGGCCGAAGGCGAAGCCGGTGTACTCGTCCGGGTCGATCCCGGACGCGGCGAGCACGCGGCGGTTGACCATGCCCGAGCCGCCGAGCTCGATCCAGCCGGTGCCACCACACGTGCGGCAGGCGCTGTCCTCGCCGCGGCAGACCCAGCACTGGCAGTCGATCTCGGCGCTCGGCTCGGTGAAGGGGAAGTAGTTCGGCCGCAGGCGCGTGACGATGCCCTCGCCGAAGAGGCCCTGGACGAAGGTGTCGAGAGCGCCGCGCAGGTGGGCCATCGTGATGCCCTTGTCGACGACGAGTCCCTCGAACTGGTGGAAGACCGGCGTGTGCGTCGCGTCGAGGTCGTCGGTGCGGAAGACCTTGCCCGGGCACAGCACGTAGATCGGCGGTTCGCGGTCGAGCATGGTGCGCACCTGCACCGGCGAGGTGTGCGTGCGCAGGACGACGCCGGCGTCGGCCGGCTCGACGAAGAAGGTGTCCTGCTCCCCGCGGGCCGGGTGGTCGGGACCGATGTTGAGCGCGTCGAAGGTCAGCCACTCGGACTCGATCTCCGGGCCCTCGGCGATCTCCCAGCCCATGCCGACGAAGATGTCCTCGACGCGCTCGGTGACGAGGCTGATCGGGTGGCGCGCACCGAGTCGCTGGTGGGGGCTCGGGACGGTCAGGTCGAGGGTCTCCTCGACGAGGATCCGCTCGTCACGCTCCGCCTCGAGCTCGGCCTGCCGGGCCGTGAAGGCCTGACCGACCCGGCCGCGGGCCTGGCCAACGCGCTTGCCGGCCTCGGCCTTGGCGCTCGGCGGCAGGGCGCCGATCTCGCGGTTGGCCAGCGCGAGCGGGCTCTTGTCGCCCTGGTGCGCACCGCGGATCCGCTTGAGCTCGTCGAGGGTCGTCGCCGTAGCGACCGCAGCGAGCGCCGCCGTCACGGCGTCGTCGATCGCCTGCGGGTCGAGCGCCGCGACCTCGACCGGGTCGTAGTTGGTGTTGGGTCCTGACACGAGGCCCGAGTCTACGGCGGGACGAAGGGGGCCCACACCCGGGTTTGGCGTCAGGAGGGCAGGTCGTGCGTCTGCAGGTCGTCCTCGGGGTCGACCGGCTGCTCGATGAAGTTCGGCTTCCACGGCGAGTCGGAGTCGATGACCTCCTGCCGGTACGGGGCGGACCCGGACTCGGACGTGATGACCAGCTCGCCGTCGCGGATCACCAGACCCTGCGAGAGCGGACTGAGGTCGCCCTCCTCATGGAACTCGTTGCTGCCACGGTCGATCCGGATGAGCGTCGACGGGTCATCCGCCCCGTGGCTCTGGGTCACGTAGAAGTTCTCGCCGTCCGTGACGACTCCCTGGATGTTGTTCGGCGCCACCCATTCGTTCGTCGGGTCCCAGTCGGCACCCTCGGCCGGGAGGCCACCGCCGTCGCCGAGGTCGAACTCGTAGATCTTCCCCGGCTCGCCGTCGTTGTAGTCGCCGACGTACAACGTGCCGTCGTGGCTCGTCACCGTCGAGGCCGTGGGGAGGGAGTGGCGGGAGATGGGCTCCACGACCTCGTCCTCGCCGGCTGCGCGCAGGTCCTCGAGCGAGTAGTGCTCGACGTGGGGGCCCTCGGTGATCGGCTCGCCCTCGTCGTCGTACCCGGTCACCCGGCCGTTGCCGGTGACGTACACGTTGTCGCCGTCGACGGTCACCCCGCCGTAGTGGTCATTGCCCTCGAGGTGGACGTACTGGACGGGCCCGCCGTCGGCCGGCTGGATCGCGAGCACGCCCTCCTGGCCGTTGTCGTGGTTGTAGAGCGAGTGGACGTACACGTCCTGCTCCTCGCTGTACCCGAGTCCCTGGGGTGTCCACGGCTTCCCGTCGTCCGGGATCGGGATCGGGAGCTGCGACTGGTCCGAGTCGCTGTGCGGCACCCGGTCACCCGGCGACGGCGGTGGGACGTGCCGAGCCGGCGAGGCCGCCGGGCCACGTGCGCCGGGCCCGGCTGCGCCCCCTTCGCCACTGCTGTCGCGCTGCTGCTGCGCCTGCTCCCTGGCCCGCTCCCCCACGGCCCGCAGGAGCTGTGCGGCCGACTCCAGCTGCTGCTGTGCGCCACGCCAGTCCTCCCCGAAGACCTCCAGGTCGGGGCCGGCCCACGCGTCCACCAGCACGGCGACACCCGAGGCGCCCGTCCCGGAGATCGTCTCCACCCGGTCGGCCTGCGCCCGCAGGGCGTCGGCGATGCCGTCAAGCACGTCGGGGTCGTTGCCATGGGTCACCGTCATGACCGTCCACCCTAGGTTCGGCACCGGCATCCGGCGATGGGGACGACTCCCCCGCCTTATCTTGACTGATTCAAGTTCTGGTGGGATTCTGGAGGGCAATGGCGACCATGATCGAGACCGAGACCGCTGCGGAGCTGCTCCGCGGCCACTCCCTGCGCGTCACCGCCCCCCGGGTGGCCGTGCTCCGGGAGCTGTCGGCGATCCCGCACGCCGATGTCGACACCATCGCCCGCGCCACCCGCGAGCGGCTCGGCTCGGTGAGCACGCAGGCGATCTACGACATCCTCGCCGCCCTGTCCGCCAACGGCCTCGTGCGCAAGTTCGAGCCCGCCGGGCACCCCGCGCGCTTCGAGCTGGAGCTCGGCGACAACCACCACCACCTCGTGTGCCGTACGTGCGGCACGATGATCGATGTCGAGTGCGCTCCCGGCAAGGCGCCGTGCCTCGACGCCGCCGACGACCACGGCTTCGCCATCGACGAGGCCGAGGTCATCTACTGGGGCACCTGCCCCACCTGCGCGACCGAGGCGGCCGCCACCCACTGACCAGCACTGCACCCCACCCCACAGAGAAAGAGGAGCAGCAGATGTCACCCACCCCTTCCACCCCGGAGCCGCGCTCGGACGCCCGGGGCACGCTCGATGTCTCAGGCCCCTCGACCCAGGTCAACGGAGCCCCGGCCGTCAGCGACCGCAACAGCCTCTCCGTCGGCAGCAACGGCCCCCTGCTGCTGCACGACACCCACCTGGTCGACATGCTCGCCCACTTCAACCGGGAGAACATCCCCGAGCGCAAGCCCCACGCCAAGGGGTCCGGCGCCTTCGGCCACTTCGAGACGACCGCCGACGTGTCGCAGTACACCAAGGCGGCCCTCTTCCAGCAGGGCGCGACCACCCGGATGCTCGCCCGCTTCTCCACCGTCGCCGGTGAGCTCGGGTCCCCCGACACGTGGCGTGACGTGCGCGGCTTCGCCCTGCGCTTCTACTCCTCCGAGGGCAACTTCGACCTCGTCGGCAACAACACGCCGATCTTCTTCCTGCGTGACCCGCTGAAGTTCCCCAACTTCATCCGCAGCCAGAAGCGCCTGCCCGACAGCGGTCTGCGCGACAACACGATGCAGTGGGACTTCTGGACGGCGCACCCCGAGTCCGCCCACCAGGTCACCTACCTCATGGGTGACCGCGGCCTGCCCCGCTCCTGGCGCCACATGAACGGCTACGGCAGCCACACCTACATGTGGGTCAACGCCTCCGGTGAGAGGTTCTGGGTCAAGTACCACTTCCACTCCCAGCAGGGCGTGGAGGGCCTCACGGGCGAGGCGGCCGACCGGATCGCCGGTCAGGACGCGGAGTTCCACCGTCGCGACCTCTTCGAGGCCATCGCGAGCGGTGACGCCCCGCAGTGGAAGCTGTCCGTGCAGGTCATGCCGTACGAGGACGCGAAGACCTACCGCTTCAACCCCTTCGACCTGACGAAGACCTGGTCGCACGCGGACTACCCGCTCATCGAGGTCGGCACGATGACCCTCGACGAGAACCCGGTCAACTTCTTCGCCCAGATCGACCAGGCAGCCTTCGCGCCGAGCAACACCGTCCCGGGCATCGGCTTCTCGCCCGACAAGATGCTGCTCGGTCGCGTCTTCGCCTATGCGGACGCCCACCGCGCCCGCATCGGGCCGAACTTCCACCAGCTGCCCGTCAACCGTCCGGCGATCGAGCACGAGAACCACTACTCGTTCGACGGTCCGATGCGCTACGAGCACTCCGGAGCGGCACCCACGTACGTGGGCAACAGCTTCGGTCGACCCACGGCCGACGAGCAGGGCCCGGTCGACGACGGGTGGGAGGCCGACGGCGAGATCGTGCGCTCGGCCTACCAGCTGCACGCCGAGGACGACGACTTCGGTCAGCCGGGCACGCTCGTGCGTGAGGTCTTCGACGACGCCCAGCGCGACCGTCTCGTGGCCACCGTCGTCGGCTCGCTCGCCGGCGTCGAGGACCCGGTGCTCTCGCGGGTCTTCGAGTACTGGACCAATGTCGACGCCACGATCGGCCAGCGCATCCGCGACGGCAAGGCTGCAGCGGACGAGTCGCCGGTGGACCCGGGCGAGGTCATCCCCCAGAAGAAGACCTTCGCCAGCACCTGACCCGGAGCCACGCACGACGTGGGGGCGCCACTCGAGCGGGTGGCGCCCCCTTCGTCATCCCGTCAGGCGTGCTGCGCCCGAGCCGAGGCATAGAGGCAGATGGTGCTCGCCATCGCGAGGTTGAGGGACTCGGCGTGGCCGTGGATCGGCACCCGGACGACCTCGTCGCACGCCGCACGGGTCTGCTCCTCCAGGCCCCAGGCCTCGTTGCCCATGACCCACACGTGGGGGCCGGTGAGCTCGGTGTCGTCGATGGTCCGCTCACCCGCCCCGTCGGCTGCGAGGCGACGCACGCCGGCGGCCGCGAGCCCGGCCAGGGTGGCGTCGATGTCGAGCCCGGTGACGATCGGCAGGTGGAAGAGCGACCCGGCCGTGGAGCGCACGACCTTGGGCGAGGTGACGTCGACGGAGGCATCGCTGACGAGGACCGCGTCGGCGCCGGCCGCGTCCGCGCCCCGGATGACCGTGCCGAGGTTGCCGGGGTCGCGCACGTGCGTGAGCAGCACGAGCAGCCGCGGCTGCGCCGCGAGGACGGACTCGAGGTCGCTCGCTGCCCACTCGACGACGGCGGCGGTCCCCTGCGGGGTGTCCGCGTCGCACATGGCCGCGAGCACCTCGTCACTCGTGCGGTGCACGAAGATGCCGGCCTCGCGCGCCGGCTCGACGAACTCGGCATAGCGCTGCGCGGCCTCGTCGGTGACGTAGAGGTCGACGACCCGTCCGGGCGCGAAGCGCACCGCCTCGCGCACACCCTGCGGGCCCTCGACGAGCAACCGCCCGGTGCGGCGACGCACAGAACGCCGGGAGAGCCCGCGCACCGACTTCACCCGGTCAGCAGCGGGGTTGGTCAGTGGTGGGCGCTCCCGGCGTCCGGAACTCTGGCTCAGGCCGAGGCCTTGGCGTCGGCCTGCGCCGGCACATTGGCCTTGGCGATCTCGACGAGCGCGGCGAAGGCGGCCTCGTCGTTGACGGCGAGCTCGGCGAGCATGCGACGGTCGACCTCGATCTCCGCGGCGCGCAGGCCCTGGATGAACCGGTTGTAGGTCATGCCGTTGGCGCGGGCGCCGGCGTTGATGCGCTGGATCCACAGGCGACGGAAGTCACCCTTCTTGGCGCGACGGTCCCGGTAGCTGTACCCGAGGGAGTGGGTGACCTGCTCCTTGGCCTTGCGGTACAGACGGGAGCGCTGGCCCCGGTAGCCGCTGGCGCGCTCGAGGACGACCCGGCGCTTCTTGTGGGCGTTGACCGCCCGCTTCACGCGTGCCACGTGAGTTCTCCTTACAGTTCGTTGGACAAGTGGCTCAGGTCAGCGACCGAGCAGCTTCTTGATCTTCTTCTCGTCGGCCTTGGAGACCAACACGTCGTTCGCGAGGCGACGCGCGTGCTGCGGGGTCTTCTCGTGGAACTTGTGGACGTGGTTGGCGCGCTCGCGCATGATCTTGCCCGAGCCGGTGACCCGGAAGCGCTTCTTCGCACCGGAGTGCGTCTTGTTCTTCGGCATGGCGCCGATCTCCTTCTCGTTGCTGTGCTGGTCTGTGCCGGCTCAGGACTCGGCCGGGGCCTCGGCGGTCTCCTCCACCGGGGCAGCGGTCTCCTCCGCGGGGGCGGCGGAGTCCGCCTTCTGCTGGTCCTTCTTGCGTCGCGCCTCGGCGCGCGCCTCGGACTTCCGCTTGGTCGGTGCGAGCACCATGATCATGTTGCGCCCGTCCTGCTTGGGCGCGGACTCCACGGTGCCGAGCTCCACGACGTCCTCGGCCAGACGCTGCAGCAGTCGGAAGCCCAGCTCGGGGCGGGACTGCTCGCGGCCGCGGAACATGATCGTCACCTTGACCTTGTCGCCGGCGCTGAGGAAGCGCTCGACGTGGCCCTTCTTGGTGCCGTAGTCGTGGCTGTCGATCTTCGGTCGGAGCTTGATCTCCTTGATGACCGTGTTGACCTGGTTCTTGCGGGCCTCACGCGCCTTCATGGCGGCTTCGTACTTGTACTTGCCGAAGTCCATGAGCTTGGCGACGGGGGGCTTGGCCATCGGAGCGACCTCGACGAGGTCGAGATCGGCCTCTGCGGCGAGACGGAGGGCGTCCTCCACGCGCACGATGCCGACCTGCTCCCCGTTGGGGCCGACCAACCGCACCTCGGGGACGCGGATACGGTCATTGATGCGAGGCTCGCTGATGTGCTGCTCCTTAGCTCGGTGTGTCACTCCCGCCACCGACGAAGAAAGGCTCCTCGCCGGTCGCGAGGAGCCTCACCAGAGCACGACGTCGACGAAGGGAGCGGAACGCCTGGGCGTCCAGCGACCCGATGTCGCGTCGAGACCTGAGACCCGGCAACCTGTGTCCGTGGACGATGGTCGGCGCGGGTGGAAGCGAGGCTCCTCTTGCGTCACCACCACGAGGGTGATGACCGGTCGTTGCCAAACGGTACCAGCGCCGCGCCCTGAGCCGAAATCGGGCCGAGGGTCGTCGGGGCTGCCTCCCCCGGCCTGCCCCCTTCGTCAGACGACGGCGAAGGACAGACCGTCGACCCGGGCTCGCAGCTCGCCGTCGGTGGCCAGCTCCTCGGCCACGGCGGTGACGAGGTCCCGGACGCCGTCGGCATCGAGACCGGCGACGAGGGTGAGGCGCACCTGCAGGATCCCCTGGCCGTCGGGCACGCCCTCGGCGAGCTCGTGCTCGGTCACCTCGTCGTGGCCGGCGACGACCCGGGCGACGGACTGCGCCACGAAGGGGTCCTCGTGGGCGGGCAACCACGCGCGCTGCTGGGCCAGGGCCCAGACCATCGAGGGACGGATCTCGAAGGCCTGCTCGCTCGCGCAGTCGAGCACCATGAGGTCGGCCCGCTCGCTCACGGCGGCCTGCGCCGCCCGGGCGGCCTCGACCGGCACCGGCCGGACCGTGCTGTCGAAGGCGGCGAGCGAGGCCATCGAGGTGAAGACCGGCAGGGCCGTGCGGCCGTCCGGGTGCTCGAGGAGGACGACCGCCATGTCCGCCTCCTTGTCGGCGGTGTGGCCGTGCTCGCCCTCGACCGTCTCGGCCGCGACGGCCTTGACCGGCACGAGCATCCGGGCGCTCGCGAGCGACGCCATGACGTCGGCCTCGCCGCCGCTGTGCAGGGCCGCCATGAGGGTCGGGTCGGCCTCGCCCGTGTCGCCGGCGAAGCCACCGAGGGGCAGCTCGCGGCCGCCCCAGGGGATGCCGGCGGAGTCCGCCGGGCCCGTCACGGGCGACCCGCCGCGTCGAGGGCCTCGGCCAGGGTGACGGTGCCCTTGTACAACGCCGATCCGATGATCGCGCCCTCGACGCCGACCGGCACGAGCTCGCGCAGGGCCACGACGTCCTCGCGGGTCGTCACTCCCCCGCTGGCGACGACCTTGGCGTCGGTGGCGTCGGCGACGTCGCGCAGCAGCTGGAGGTTGGGGCCGGCGAGCATGCCGTCCTTGGCGACGTCGGTGACGACGTAGCGCGCGCAGCCCTCGGAGTCGAGGCGGCCGAGGGTCTCCCACAGGTCGCCCCCCTCCTTGGTCCAGCCGCGCGCGGCGAGGGTGGTGCCGCGCACGTCGAGCCCGACGGCGATCCGCTCCCCGTGCTCGGCGATCGCGGCCGCGGTCCACTCGGGGTTCTCCAGCGCGGCGGTCCCGAGGTTGACCCGGGCGCACCCGGAGCCGAGCGCCGCGACGAGGGAGGCCTCGTCGCGGATGCCGCCGCTCAGCTCGACCTTGATGTCGAGGCGACCGACGATGTCGGCGAGCAGCTCGCGGTTGCTGCCCTCTCCGAAGGCGGCGTCGAGGTCGACGAGGTGGATCCACTCCGCGCCCTGCTCCTGCCAGGCGCTCGCCGCCTGGAAGGGGTCACCGAAGTCCCACCCGGAGTCGGCGACGCCCTGCTGCAGCTGGACGGCCCGACCCCCTCGCACGTCGACGGCGGGCAGGAGCTCCAGACGGGGGCTCTCGGTCGTGGTCACAGTGACATCACCCAGTTCTTCAGCAGGTGCAGCCCAGCGTCCCCGGACTTCTCGGGGTGGAACTGCGTGGCGGACAACGGACCGTTCTCGACGGCCGCGACGAAGGGGGACCCGTGCTCGCTCCACGTGACGCGCGGCTGCGCCACAGCGAGCGCGCCGTCGGCCGGCGGCAGGTCCCAGGAGCCGACGCCGTAGGAGTGGACGAAGTAGAAGCGCTCGGCCCCGACACCGGCGAAGAGGGCACTGTCCTCGGGCGCGGTGACCTCGGACCAGCCCATGTGCGGCACGACGGGCGCGGACAGCCGCGCGACCGTGCCGGGCCACTGCGACAGGCCGGACTCCTGCTCCTGCGAGCCGCTCGGCTCCTGCGAGCCGTCGAACATCACCTGCATGCCGACGCACACGCCGAGCACGGGGCGACCGCCGGCGAGCCGGGTGTCGATGAGTGCCGGGCCGTCGGCCGCACGCAGCCCCGCCATGCAGGCGTGGAAGTTGCCCACACCCGGCACGAGCAGACCGTCGGCCGCCAGGACGGCACCGCGGTCCGCGGTCAGCTCGACCTGCGCCCCGACGTGCGCGAGCGCGCGCACCGCCGAGTGCACGTTGCCGGAGCCGTAGTCCAGGACGACGACGCGGGGACTGGTCATTGGTGCACATCCTTGACGACGGACTCGAAGGTCTGGACGGACCGCGGGTCGGGGGCGATGACCGGGCCCAGATCGGTGTCGGACCCGTCGAGCACCCGGCCGCCGGGCAGCCCGAGCACGGTCGTGGCCTCGACGAGCCACTCCCGGTGCGTCAGGTCGCTCCGACCCCACAGCTCACGGATCTGGCGGATCGGCACCTCACGGACGCCGGGTGCGGCGGCGAGGGTGCGGTGCAGGTCCTCCGGCGACAGCGGCGGCAGCTGCGGTCCGCGCACCACCTCGCGGTCGGCGGCGCGCAGTGCCCAGCGGATCGGTGATCGCCCGGGCGCGCGGGCCGTGATCACGGCGGCGTCCCCGATCTCGAACAGGCCCACGGCCGGCGCGGCCGGTGACGGCACGTGCCGGGAGGCCAGCACGGTGAGCGCGTCGTCGTACGGTGCCGCGGCCCGGCTGGTCGCCCCGGCGGGGACGACGATCGACCACGTGCTGTGCTCGAGGACGTGGCACGGCACGACGCCGCGCCGGACCCACTCGAGCGCTCTCGCCGCGGTCGCGGAGAGGAGCACCACTCCCCTGCCCTGCTCGGTCATCGCATGCTCTACAGGGCGCCCTTGGCGCTCGGGATGCCGGTCACGCGCGGGTCGACGGCGACGGCCGCGCGCAGCGCGCGGGCCAGCGCCTTGAACTGGGCCTCGACGATGTGGTGCGGGTCGCGGCCGGAGAGGACGCGCACGTGGAGGGCGATGCCGGCGTTGTACGCGAAGGACTCCATGACGTGACGGGTGAGCGACCCGACGAAGTTGCCGCCGATGATGACGTACTCCTGCCCCTCGGGCTCACCGGTGTGCACGACGTACGGGCGGCCGGCGACGTCGACGACGGCGTGGACGAGCGCCTCGTCGAGCGGCACGGTCGCGTCACCGAAGCGGCTGATGCCGCGCTTGTCGCCGAGGGCCTCACGGACGGCCTGACCGAGGACGATCGCGACGTCCTCGACGGTGTGGTGGGCGTCGACGTCGACGTCGCCCTCCGCACGCACGGTCAGGTCGATGAGGCTGTGCTTGGCGAGCGACAGCAGCATGTGGTCGTAGAAGCGCACCCCCGTGGACACCTCGCCGACGCCGGTGCCGTCGAGGTCGACGGTCACCTCGACGCGGCTCTCCGAGGTGCCTCGGGTCACCGTCGCGGTGCGGGGTGCGGTGCTGCTCACGGGATCTCCTTGGTCAGTGCGTGCGTGGGGACGAGCTGCGCCATCGCCGTGAGGAAGCGGCTCGTCTCCTCCGGGGTGCCGGCGGTGACGCGCAGGTGGTGCGGGATGCCGACGTCGCGCACCAGGACCCCCTCGTCGAGCAGAGCCTGCCACGTCGCGGGGGCGTCGGCGAGTCCGCCGAAGAGGACGAAGTTGGCGTCGCTCGGCACCGGGGACAGGCCCATCGCCGTCAGCTCGCTGACGAGACGGTCACGCTGCTCCTTGATGGCGTCGACCGTCTCGAGCAGCCGGTCGGCGTGCTCGAGCGAGACCCGCGCGATCGTCTGCGTCGGGATCGACAGGTGGTAGGGCAGGCGCACGAGCCGCAGCGCGTCGATGACCTGCGGGTCGGCGGCCAGGTAACCGAGTCGACCGCCGGCCAGCGCGAAGGCCTTGCTCATCGTGCGGGTGACGACGAGCCGCGGGTGCCGCTCCAGGAGCGACAGCGCGGTGGGCGTCCCGGGTCGGGCGAACTCCGCGTAGGCCTCGTCGACGACGACGAGGGCGCGCGGGGCGGCCTCGAGCATCGCCTCGATGACGTCGAAGGGCAGCGCGGTGCCGGTCGGGTTGTTGGGCGAGCAGAGGAAGACGAGGTGCGGGTCGGCCGCCGTCGCCTGCTCGATCGCCGACTCGACGGTCAGGTCGAAGGTCTGCTGGTGGCGTTGCCCGTCGACCCAGGTCGTCCCGAGGGTCTCGTTGATGATCGAGTGCATCGAGTAGGCGGGGGTGAACCCCAGCGCCGTGCGGCCGGGCCCGCCGAAGGCCTGGACGATGTGCGACAGGACCTCGTTGGACCCGTTGCCGGCCCACAGCTGCTCCGGGCGAAGGGAGACCCCGCTGCGGTCCTCGAGGTAGGTGACCAGGGCCTTGCGCAGGTCGGTGAACTCGCGGTCCGGGTACCGGTTGAGCCCGGACAGGCGCTCGCGCAGCTCGCCGAGGATGGCCTCGACCACCTCGCTCGGCACCGGGTAGGACGACTCGTTGGTGTTGAGCTGGACGGGCACGTCCAGCTGCGGGGCGCCGTAGGCGGTGCGCCCGCGCAGCTCGGGGCGCAGCAGCTGCTCGACCTCGCTCATGGGCGCACCTCGCCGGTGCGCGCGGTCACGGCCTCGCCGTGCGCGGGCAGGTCCTCGGCCTCGGCGAGCGCCACGACGTGCGGGGCGACCTCGGCCAGGGCGTCGGCCGAGTACTCGATGACGTGGATGCCACGCAGGAAGGACTGCACCGACAGTCCGCTGGAGTGCGCGGCACTGCCCCCGGTCGGCAGGACGTGGTTGGACCCGGCGACGTAGTCACCGAGGCTGACCGGGGAGTGCGGACCGACGAAGATCGCGCCGGCGTTGCGCACCCGCGCGGCGACGGCGGCCGCGTCGACGGTGATGACCTCGAGGTGCTCGGCGGCGTAGGCGTCGACGACCCGCAGGCCGGCGTCGAGGTCGTCGACGAGGACGATCGCCGACTGGCGCCCACCGAGGGCCTCGACGACGCGCTCGCTGTGCTTGGTGGCCGCGGCCCGCCGCTCCACGACGGCCGCCACCGCGTCGGCGAGCTCGGTCGAGTCGGTGACGAGCACCGACCCGGCGAGCGGGTCGTGCTCGGCCTGGCTGATGAGGTCGGCGGCGACGTGCTCGGGGTCGGCGGTGGCGTCGGCGAGCACGGCGATCTCGGTCGGGCCCGCCTCGGCGTCGATCCCGATGAGTCCCTTGAGCAACCGCTTGGCCGCGGCAACGTAGATGTTGCCCGGGCCGGTCACGAGGCTCACCGGGGCACACTCGCCGTCCTGGCCGGCGGTGTCGTCGACGAAACCGTGCGCGAAGCCGGCCACGGCCTGGGCGCCACCCATGGTCCAGACCTCGTCGACGCCGAGGAGGGAGCACGCCGCGAGGATCGTCGGGTGCGGGTACCCGGCGAAGACGCCCTGGTTGTCGCGCTGCGGTGGGCTGGCCACGGCGAGGGAACCGACCCCGGCGATCTGGGCGGGCACGACATTCATCACCACGGAGCTCGGGTAGACCGCGCGCCCACCCGGGACGTAGAGACCGACCCGCTCGACGGGCACCCAGCGCTCGGTGACGGTGCCGCTCTCGTGCAGCCGGGTGGTGGTGTCGGTGCGTCGCTGGTCGGCGTGCACGGCCCGGGCGCGCTCGATCGAGACCTCGAGCGCGCGGCGCACGTCGGCGTCGAGCACCTCGACGGCGGCGTCGAGCACCTGAGGCGGGACGCGGAGGGAGGTCGGCCGCACCCCGTCGAACCGCTCGCCGAGCTCGTACAGCGCCGTCGCGCCGCGGTCATGGACGTCGTCGCAGATCGGGCGGACCGCCTCGAGTGCGGTCTCGACGTCGTACTCCGCACGCGGCAGGGCAGCGCGCAGCGCCCGGGCCCCGAGGGGCTGGGAACGCAGGTCGATCGTGGCGAGCATGGGTCCAGTCTAGATTCGCCCCACGGGGCGGCTGACCGGTGTCTCACGGCCGGCCGCTACCGCTCTCCGTAGAAGATCCGGTCGACGACGTGGCGAGCGTGCCGGGCGGTGCGCCGATAGGACTCGGCGAGGGCCAGACCCGACTGGGGCTCCATGCCGACGATGCGTCCGACGCCGTCGGCCTCGCGCAGGTTGGAGGGCACGGAGTCGACGGGGCGACCGCGGAAGAGCATGCCGGCATTGCGCAGCAGCGAGGCCATCGACCACGCCTGGCGCAGCGTGTCGGCGTCATCGACGTCGACGAGGCCGGCCTCGACCGCGGCCGCAAGCGCGGGCAGGGTCCGGGGCGTCCGCAAGCCCTCGTGGTCGTGTGCGTGCTGCATCTGCAGCAGCTGGATCGTCCACTCGACGTCGGACAGCCCGCCCATGCCCAGCTTGAAGTGCGCCTTGCGGTCGGCTCCCCGCGGGAGCCGCTCGGCCTCCATGCGGGCCTTGAGCCGTCGGACCTCGCGCACCTGCTGGGCGTCCAGTCCCTCCGACGACCAGCGAAGGGGGTCGATGAGCGCGGTGAACCGGGCGCCGAGCTCGGGGTCGCCGGCGACCGGGCGAGCGCGCAGCAGCGCCTGTGCCTCCCAGGTCTGCGACCACCGGGCGTAGTAGCTGGCATAGCTCGCGAGCGAGCGCACCATCGGGCCGCTCTTGCCCTCCGGGCGCAGGTCGGCGTCGAGGCCGAGCGGTGGGTCGGATCCGGCCGCCCCGATGAGTCGGCGCAGCTCGGTCACGACGGCGAGGGCCGCCTCCTGGGCTGCCTGCTCGTCGGTCCCCTCGTGCGGGTCGTGCACGTAGAGCACGTCCGCGTCGGACGAGTACCCGACCTCCCGCCCGCCCAGGCGGCCCATGCCGACGATGAGCAGGGAGGTGCGCAGCGGCTCCTCGCGCTCGGCCTCGACCTTGCGCACGACGACCTCGAGCGCGGCCTCGATGGTCGCCTCGCTGACCTCGGTGAGGGCCTCGCCCACCTCGTCGAGCGAGAGCCGGTCCTCGAGGTCGGCGACGGCCACGCGGAAGATCTCGGCCCGGCGGATGGCCCGGATGGCCCCCACCGCGGCCTCGGGGTCCTCGCGCCGCCCGGCCGCCGAGCGCATGCGTCGCAGCAGCTCCTCGCGTGAGCGCGGTCGCAGACCGTCGGTGTCTCCGAGCATCTGCACCGCCTCGGGGCTGGCCAGCAGCAGCTCACCGGCGAAGCGGCTGGCGCCGAGGGTGTGGGCGAGCGTCTGCGCGGCCTCCCCCTCGTCGCGCAGCAGGCGGAGGTACCAGTGGGTGGTCCCGAGCTCCTCGCTCACCTTGCGGAAGGCGAGCAGCCCGGCGTCGGGGTCGGCCATCTCGGCGAACCACTCGAGCATCACGGGCAGCAGCTGCTTCTGGATCGAGGCGGCGCGGCTGACGCCCTCGGTGAGCACCTGCAGGTGGCGCAGTGCCCCGGCCGGGTCGCGGTAGCCGAGGGCGCTCAACCGCTCGCGGGCCGCGTCTGGGCTGAGCGAGGCCTCGTCGGGGCTGAGCCGGGCGACGGCGGACAGCAGCGGTCGGTAGAAGAGCCTCTGGTGCAGGCGGCGCACCTCGCGCGCGTGCCCGGTGCGCAGCTCGGCGACCTGCTTGCCCGGCTGGTCCCACAGGCGCATCGAGCGGCCGAGTCGCCGCAGGTCGTCCTCGGACGTGGGCATCAGGTGGGTGCGGCGCAGTCGGTGCAGCTGGATGCGGTGCTCGAGGGTGCGCAGGATCCGGTAGGCCTGCTCGAGCACGGCGGCGTCGGACCGCCCGACGTAGCCACCCGCGGACAGCGCCGCCAGCGCGTCGAGCGTCGTGCCGGAGTGGAGCGTCTCGTCGGTGCGCCCGTGGACGAGCTGGAGCAGCTGCACGGAGAACTCGACATCGCGCAACCCGCCGGGGCCGAGCTTGAGCTGGCGCGCGGCCTCGGCGGCCGGGATGTGCTGCTCGACGCGCCGGCGCATCGCCTGGACGTCGTCGACGAAGTCCTCGCGCGAGGCGGCCTCCCACACCAGGGGTTGGACGGCCTGGAGGTACTCGGCACCCAGGGTGGCGTCCCCGGCCAGGTGGCGCGCCTTGAGCAGCGCCTGGAACTCCCAGGTCTTGGCCCAGCGCTCGTAGTAGGTGCGGTGGCTGGCCACCGTGCGCACGAGCGGGCCCTGCTTGCCCTCGGGGCGCAGCGCGGCATCGACCGGCCACAGGCTGCCGTGCGCGGTGACGTCCGCGCATGCGTGCATGGCTCGGGTGGCGACCCGGGTGGCCACCTCGAGCGCGGTGGCCTCGTCGGTGCCCTCGACGGGCTCGGCCACGAAGATCACGTCGACGTCCGAGATGTAGTTCAGCTCCCGCCCGCCGGCCTTGCCCATGCCGATCACCGCGAACCGGATGCCGTGACGCCCTTCGCCCTGCTCGTCGAGGGCGATGCGCACGGCCCCCTCGAGCGCCGATCCGGCCAGGTCGGCCAGGGCCCGGGCGATGTCGGGGAAGTCGGCGACGGGGTCCTCGGAGGTCACGTCCCGCGCGGCGATGCCCAGCAGCTGCCGGCGGTAGCCCACGCGCAGCGCGTCCTGGGGATCGAGGTCGCCGTGGTCGGCGATCTCCGCGAGGAGGACCTCGGTGCGCTCCTCGGGGGTCATCTCGCGGGCGTCGACCGCATCGCGCCACTGGCTCGGGTGCGCGACGAGGTGGTCGACGAGCGCCGACGAGATGCCGAGCGCGCCGATCACCCGGTCGCGGGCGACCTCTTCGTCCCGCAGCGCGGTGACCAGGTCGTCGTCCTGGCGGGCCTCCATCAGGCGCACCAGACCGAGCAGCGCCTGGTCCGGGTCGGCCGACCGCGACAGCGCCGCGAGCAGCGGCAGGTGGACGTCGGCGAGCGGCTCCAGCGCCGGGTCGGCGAGGAGCGACTCGGCGCGACGGGCGTCCCCGAAGCCGCGTCGGGCGAGGGTGGGCTCGGGTCGGGACGGCGGGCTCACGCGGACCTCACAGGCGTGGCAGGAGACGCTCGAGCTCGAAGGGGGTGACCTGGTTGCGGTAGTCGGCCCACTCCTGCTGCTTGTTGCGCAGGAAGAAGTCGAAGACGTGCTCGCCGAGCGTCTCGGCGACCAGCTCGCTCTCCTCCATCGCCTCGATGGCCTCGGCGAGGCTCGCCGGCAACGGCTTGATGCCCATCGCCCGGCGCTCACGGTCGGTGAGGCCCCAGACGTCGTCCTCGGTCTCGGGCGGCAGCTCGTAGCCCTCCTCGATGCCCTTCAGGCCCGCGGTGAGCATGACCGCGAAGGCGAGATAGGGATTGCACGAGGCGTCGAGCGAACGCAGCTCGACCCGGCTGGAGTTGCCCTTGTTGGGCTTGTACATCGGCACCCGCACCATCGCGGAGCGGTTGTTGTGCCCCCACGTCAGGTGCGCCGGAGCCTCGCCGCCGCCCCACAGGCGCTTGTAGCTGTTGACCCACTGGTTGGTCACGGCCGCGTACTCGCGACCGTGGTGGAGCAGTCCGGCGATGAACTGGCGGCCCACGCGGCTGAGCTGGTACGGGGCGCCCGGCTCGTGGAAGGCATTGGTGTCACCCTCGAAGAGCGACATGTGGGTGTGCATGCCGCTGCCCGGGTACTCGGCGAAGACCTTGGGCATGAAGGTCGCGTAGACCCCCTGCTCGAGGGCCACCTCCTTGATGACCGTGCGGAAGGTCATGATGTTGTCCGCCGTCGAGAGGGCATCGGCGTAGCGCAGGTCGATCTCGTTCTGCCCCGGCGCCCCCTCGTGGTGGCTGAACTCCACCGAGATGCCGACGGACTCGAGCATGGTGATGGCCGCCCGGCGGAAGTCGTGGGCCTCCCCCTTCGGCACGTGGTCGAAGTACCCACCGTCGTCGACGGGCACCGGCCGCTCACCCGGCGGGGTGCCCTGCTTGAGGAGGAAGAACTCGATCTCGGGGTGGGTGTAGAAGCTGAACCCCATGTCGGCGGCCTTGTCCAGCGCGCGCCGCAGGACGTAGCGGGCGTCGGCCAGGGCAGGGCTGCCGTCGGGCAGCTGGATGTCGCAGAACATCCGCGCGGTGCCGGGATGCTCACCGCGCCACGGCAGGACTTGGAAGGTCGAGGGGTCGGGGCGCGCGAGCATGTCCGCCTCGTAGACCCGGGTGAAGCCCTCGATCGCCGAGCCGTCGAAGCCGATGCCCTCGGTGAAGGCACCCTCGAGCTCCGCCGGGGCGATGGCCACGGACTTCAACGTCCCGAGCACGTCGGTGAACCACAACCGGACGAACCGGATGTCGCGCTCCTCGATGGTCCGGAGGACGAACTCCTGCTGACGATCCATGGCCCCATCCTGCCCCACGGGCAGGCTCTGCGACGCAACGACGCCGGGCCCGCTCCGTCCGGGTGGACGGGGCGGGCCCGGCGCTCGAGTGATCAGCCGGTGGGGTCGATCAGTCGGCGGCCTCGATCCGCAGCTTCATCGAGTCCTTCTTCTCGCTGAGCACCTTGATCTTGGTGCCGGAGCCGGCGACCTTGGTCGAGCTCCACGGGTTGTCCGCAGACCAGTAGCGGTCGGGGTCGGAGTCATCGAAGGTCGTGATGCCCTTGCTCGACGGCACCGTCTCGGGGATCCCGGCGTTGTGGAAGGTCACCTCGTCGGTGCGCTGCTTGCCGAAGGTGGCGTCGAAGGGCTGGCGACGGTTGCCGAGCAGCTTGCCATTGTCGAAGGTGACGGGGGCGGGACGCGCGTCGACCGGAAGCACCTGGCCGTAGCCCGGGTGGACCCGCGTGTTGTTGTCCTTGTAGGCGTTGTTGATGTACCAGACGAGCAGGCCGTCCTGGTACGGGAAGCGCTCCACCCAGTCGGGACGGTCGGCGAACCCGAAGTTGTACGGGCCCGTCTCGAGGTTCTTGTCGTAGCCCGAGTAGACGCGGTTCTCGGCCAGGTAGTAGCTCTGCACCTGCTCCGAGGTGGATCCGGTCATCCGGGTGAACCCGTCAGCGGTCCAGCCGTTGTCCCCGCTCTCCACGTCGTCGGTCAGCACCGGGCTGCCGTCGACGGTGATCGTGATGTCGTCGATGAAGGCGCCGGGCTGCGAGACGCCGCCATCGGTCTGGTAGCGCCAGCGGAACTGGATGGTGCTGCCCGCGTAGGCGCTCAGGTCGGTGGTCACCTCGTTCCACGAGAGGTCGCCACCGTCGGTGACGGCGACCTCCTCCCAGGTGGCACCACCGTCGGTGCTCACCTCGGTGTAGAGGAAGTCGTAGCCGGCCTCGATGTCGGTCGCGACCTGCGCCGTGACGGACGCGGACGTGGCGCCGGTGAGGTCGATCTCGCGACCGAGCGTGTTGTTGAGGTTGTCGGCCGAGCCGGACCACCACTCGTACTCACCCGAGTGCGGCGTGTTGTACCCGGTCGTCAGGGTCTGCTCGGGCAGGAGCACGGCCGCGGCCTGGGCCTTGGTCGCGTGGTCGCGGTCGGCCGGGCCGAGGTCGATGTTCTTGGTCTGGCCCTGCTCGGTGAGGTCGTAGTCGAGCCAGCCGAGCTGCAGCTTTTCCCAGGCACCCATGTAGCCGGGGCTGGAGCCGATGTCCTCGGTGCCGTCGTTGAGCCAGGAGCCGCCCGACATCAGCGTCCAGAAGCCGGTGCCGTTGTCACCGCCGGCGGTGTCGTACAGGTCCGGCAGACCCAGGTCGTGGGCGAACTCGTGGGTGAAGACACCCAGGCCACCGTTCTCCGGCTCGGTGGTGTAGTCACCGATCCACAGGCCGGAGTCACCCAGCGGCACCCCGCCGAGCTTGTTCTGCGCGGGGCCCTCCTTGCCGATGTTGTTGGAGAAGGCGTACCAGCGGTGGCTCCAGATGGCGTCCTCGCCCTGTGCGCCGCCGCCGGCCTCCTCGCCCTCACCGGCGTGGATCGCCTGGAAGTGGTCGATGTAGCCGTCGGACTCGTTGAAGTCGCCGTCACCGTCGAAGTCGTAGCGGTCCCAGACGTCGAACTGGGCCAGGTACTCCTTGATCTCGGCGTCGCTCTTGCCCTGGGCCTTCTGGTCGTCGTACCACGCCGTCGCGGTGTCCTTGACGTAGTTCCAGTAGCCGCCCGCCTCGGAGGTGCCGTCACCCTCGACCGGGTTGTGGCCGTAGCGCGCCTCGTTGTACGGCACGGTCACCCAGTCGCTGACGTCACCCTTGGTGAGGAAACGGCCGTTGGACTGCTTGAGGTAGAAGTCGCGGAAGGACTCCTGGCCCTCGGCGAACATCAGCTCCTGGTAGTGCTCGCGGCTGAAGTCGTCGGTCCAGATCGTCGAGTTGTTGACCGAGCGGTCGGGCTCGGCGATCTCGTTGTGCGCCGGGCCGGCCTCGCCGCCGGTGGCCGGGAGGGTCTGGTCGCCGAAGTCGGTGAGGATCGTGAAGACGGAGGCCTCACGGTCGACGTCGTACTGGACGTACTTGGTGCGGGGCTTCTTGTCCTTGCCCTTGCCCTTGCTCGCCGTCGTGCGGTCCTTGTGGCCCTTGGCCTGCGTGTGCTGCTCGGCCGCGTCGTCGCTCGTGATCTCGATGACCTGGGTGCCGTTCTTGGTGACCAGCTTCGCCTCGCCCCGCAGGAGCTTGGTGACCGCGTCCTCGCGCAGCTCGCGCTGGGCGTCACCGAGCGGGTTGGGCAGGTCGTCGTGCCGGGCGGTCGAGGCCGATCGGTCATCGGGGGCCACTCCTGCCGTCGTCCGCGCGGACGCCGACATCGGCGCCAGGGTCAGGACGAGGGCGGACGCGGCGAGACCGGACACGACATAGGTGTGGCGTCTCTTCACGAATCCTCCAGAAAACATGTGTGGCTGGTGCCACAGGGGTGAGCGCACTCAACCAAGGATTCGCGGCATACGTCAGGCATCGCAGGATTTCCTGAACATTTCCTTACTGTTCGCCGTGCACACGTCCGGGTTTTCCCTGCATGTCCCGCAGAGAGGGGCCCCGGCGCAGTCGGGACGGGGCGTCACTCACCCCTCAAGCGCTCGTCCAGGCGGAGCACCTGGGGGAAGAGCACGTTGTTCTCCTGGTGCACGTGCTCGTGGATGTCACGCTCGAACTGCGCCAGACCGGCGAGCATCGCGTGGTACGAACCGCACGCGTCGGCCGGCGGCACGTGGTCACCGGTCAGCTCACGGATCCGCTTGAGCAGGTCGCCGACGACGTCGTGTTCGTCGATGAGTTCCTGCAGCGCATCGGCCAGGGTGCCCGAGGCGAGCCGGACCGGGGCCTGAGTCCGCTCCAGTCGGGTGATCGCCGGGAAGATCACCCGCTCCTCGCGCGTCATGTGCGGGTCGAGCTCGGCGGTGACCTCCTCGAAGGCGGCCTTGACCTCGGCGAGCTCGAGGTGGCGCTCGCCGTGCACCCCGGCGACCTTGTCGACGAGCGCGGTCAACCGCGGCATCTCCTCCCACGCGTACGCGTGGTGGGTGTCGACGATGTCGTGGGCCAGCGCGGACATCTCGAGGTCGCGGGCGACCACCGCGGGCGGCTCGCCGGGCAGGTCCAGGCGGGCGCTCACCTCGGTCGGGTCGAGGCCGGCAGCGCTGGCAGCCTCCTCGAGCGGACGATGCCCGTTGCAGCAGTAGTCGAGGCCGAGCTGCTCGAGCACCCGACTGCGACGCGGGTCCTCGGTGACCAGCTCGGCGAGGGTTGCGGTGGTGGCGACTGGCATGGCCGATCTTCCCTTCATGGTGGGGGCGTCACCCGGCGCCCCTCAGGTGGACGGGGACCGCCGGGGTGGCGGCCAGCGTGGAGGTGAGCGTGGTGCGGGCCTGCGTCCACGCGTCGTGGAGGGCGCACGTGTCCCCCGTGGCGCAGGCCCGGTCCTGGGCGACGCAGCGACCCGTCGCGGTCGGCCCGTCGACGGCTTCGATCACGTCGAGCACGCTGGCGCCGGCCGCGGCGTCGGTCAGGGAGTAGCCACCGGAAGGGCCGGGGGTCGAGCGGACCCAACCGGCCTTGACGAGGGGCCCGACCACCTGCGCGACGAAGCCCGGGGTCGCGTCGAGCGCCTCCCCCAGCTCGGGCGCCTTGAGCCGGGTGTCGCGCGGCGAGAGGGTCGCCACGGCCTGCACGGCCAACTCCGCTCGTCGAGTTACCTCAAGTCTCATAGTCATAGACTAATAGATTGATCGAAGGGAGGGAAGGCTCCGGCTCGCGGGGTCAGCCGAGGTGCCACTCGTGCATGACGTGGCACCGGCCGGACTCCCACCAGGCCAGCTGCAGCCGGGCCAGCGTGCATGACGCCGGGATCATGGCGGCGAGCCGGCGGCGGGTGCTCTCGATCGTCACCGTGGGCGTGGCCGCGTCGAGGGTCACGTGCGGGAGCGGGTGGGGGCCGAAGGCGCCCTCGTACGGTTCGAACTGCGGGAAGGCCGCGACGAGCCGCGCGGTCAGGGCGGGCAGCGGCTCG
>NZ_BCSQ01000038.1 GCF_001570945.1 Janibacter anophelis NBRC 107843 | reverse complement strand
GCCGGTCCGGCCCACCCGAGCCTCCCGCGACGACAACTCACCGGCGGCCGCCCGCTCCGCCACATCGGCGTCCTGCCCGGCCACGAACGCGGCCGTCGCCCGAGCCTGCACCCCGGCCGCGGCGCCCTTGATCGACTCCAGCACCCCGATGACCTCGATCAGCTGCGCCGGCGCCAAGCCTTCGACCCCAGCCGTCGACAGGTCGGCCAACATCCCCGCCAACCGCTCCGGCAACGCCAGCCCACCTGCAGTCTCGGGCTGCTCGCCACCCGCGCAGGGCGCGGGGATTACCTGCTCGTCGACGGTGCTGGTGTCGGTCTGCTCGGTCATCGCGCTCCCCCTTCGCTCACTCCATTGTCGAACAGGTGTTCGAACAATTCAAGAGGGTGAGGACAACTTTTTTCGAGATCTGCGAGAGGTGGTCTCGAGGCTGCGCCCGCTGCGCGGACCCCGCACCTCAACCTGCGAGAACCACTCTCCTCCCCACCACCGACAACCCCCGCGCGGTCGCCTGCGAGACTGCAGGCATGTTCGCTCAGCCCGGTGATTCCTTCTACGAGCAGGTCGGGGGGCACGAGACCTTCGTGCGTCTCGTGCATGCCTTCTACGAGGGCGTGGCCCAGGACGAGACCCTGCGGGCCCTCTACCCCGAGGAGGACCTCGGCCCCGCGGAGGTGCGCCTGCGGATGTTCCTCGAGCAGTACTTCGGCGGGCCGACGACCTACAGCGAGCAGCGCGGGCACCCGCGGCTGCGGATGCGCCACGTCAACTACGCCGTGACGCCCGACCAGCGGGACCGCTGGATGCGGCACATGCTCGCGGCGATGGACACACTCGACCTGCCGGAGTCGCACGACGCGGCGATGCGCGACTACTTCCGCCGCGCCGCGGACATGCTCGTCAACGCCGACGACGAAGGGAACCGCCTGTGAGCGATCCGACGACGACCGCAGCTGCCGCCCCCTTCGCCACACAGGAGATCCACGCGGCCCAGCCCGCGGACTCGCCGTGGTGGCGCGACGCGGTGATCTACCAGATCTACCCGCGGTCGTGGGCCGACGGTGACGGCGACGGCATCGGCGACCTGCCCGGCATCACCTCACGACTGGACCACCTGCGCGACCTGGGGGTCGACGCGGTCTGGCTCTCTCCCTTCTACCGCTCGCCGCAGCGCGACGCGGGCTACGACGTCGCCGACCACCGCGACGTCGACCCGCTCTTCGGCACGCTCGCGGACGCCGACGCGATGGTCGCTCGCGCCCACGAGCTCGGCCTGCGCGTCGTCGTCGACCTCGTGCCCAACCACACCTCCTCGGACCACGCGTGGTTCCAGCAGGCGCTGGCCGCCGCGCCGGGCAGTCCCCAGCGCGAGCGGTACATCTTCCGCGACGGCCTCGGTGAGGACGGCTCCTTGCCGCCGACCGACTGGCAGGCCAACTTCGGCGGCGGCGCGTGGACCCGGGTCACCGAGGCCGACGGCACGCCCGGGCAGTGGTACCTGCACCTCTTCGACCCCTCCCAGCCCGACCTCAACTGGGACGACGCGCGGGTACGTGAGGACTTCGAGACCACGCTGCGCTTCTGGCTCGACCGCGGCGTCGACGGCTTCCGCGTCGACGTCGCGCACGGTCTGGTCAAGGACCCGACCTTCCCGCCCTTCGGCAAGCACCCGGGCGGGCTCATGGAGGTCACGCACGAGGCCCCGTACTGGGACCAGGACGGCGTGCACGAGATCTACCGCGGCTGGCGGGCGCTCCTCGACTCCTACGGCACGCCCGAGCGGATCCTGTGCGCCGAGGCCTGGGTCAACCCCGCGGACCGGCTGGCGCGCTACGTGCGCCCGGACGAGTTCCACCAGGCGTTCAACTTCGACTTCCTCGAGACCCGTTGGCGCGCAACGGATCTGCGCGAGGCCGTCCGTCGCTCACTGGCAGCCAACGACTCGGTCGGCGCGGTCTCGACGTGGGTCCTGAGCAACCACGACGTGCTACGGCACGCCAGCCGGTTCGGCCTGCCCGTGGACGGCGCCCGGCCCAACGGCATCGGGCCCGACGACCCACAGCCCGACGCCGAGCTCGGCCTGCGCCGCGCCCGCGCGGCCACCACCCTCATGCTCGCCCTGCCCGGGGGCGCGTACGTCTACCAGGGCGAGGAGCTGGGCCTGCCCGAGCACACGAGCCTGCCCGGCGAGGTCCGCCAGGATCCGACCTACCGGCGCACCGACGGCGTCGAGCTCGGCCGCGACGGGTGCCGCGTCCCCATGCCATGGACGAAGGGGGCGCCCGCCCTCGGCTTCAACGACACCGGCGCCGCGTGGTTGCCCCAGCCGGAGGCCTACTCGGACCTCGCCGTCGACGCGCAGACCGGGGTGGCGGGCTCGACGCTCGAGCTCTACCGCGCCCTGCTCGCGCTGCGTCGCGAGCGCCGGCTCGGGCTCGCCTCGCTCGCGGAGGTGCACGGGCTGGGTGACGACGTCATCGGGTACGTGCTCACCGCACCCGACGGCACCCGCACGCTCGTCCTGGCCAACCTCTCCTCCGAGCCGGTCGCGATCCCTGCGCAGGCCGACGTACTCGTCGCGTCCGGCGAGCTCGTCGCGTCCGGCGAGCTCGCCGACGGGTCACTGCCGACGGACACGGCCGTCTGGGCCCGGCTCGACTGACATGGCGACGATCCTGCTGCTCCACTCCGCGCTCGGGCTGCGCCCCGGAGTGCACGCCTTCGCCGACCTGCTGCGCGAGCGCGGGCACGAGGTCGAGGTGCCCGACTTCTACGAGGGGCACGTCTTCGATGCGGAGGGACCCGGCATCGCGCACCGCGACGCGCATCCCGAGTACTTCGACGGGGTGCGCGAGCTGGCCGCGAGCATGCCGCCCGAGACAGTGCTCGCCGGATTCTCCCTCGGGGCGTGGTTCGCCCAACGGCTAGCCTCCCGGCGCCCCCGAGCACGGGCCGCGATCCTGCTGCACTCCGTCGCCGCGCCACGGCACGAGTGGTCGGGCGTGCCCCTCCAGGTGCACCGGTACGCCGACGATCCGTGGATCTCGCCGGCAGACGTCCCGCGTCTCGGCGACGCAGTCGAGGCGAGCGGGGCTCCCTTCGAGGACCACGTGGCACCCGGCCACGGGCACCTCTTCACCGACCCCGACCTGCCGGGGTACGACGCGGATCTCACGGCCGCGACGGTCGAGCGGATCGACGCCTTCATCCGCTGACCCGGGCGCTGTCGGTGGTGGTCACTACGTTCGGCCCATGACCCTCATACTCGGCATGATCACGACCGACACGACCGACGCCACCACTCTCGGCCGCTGGTGGGCCGAGCAGACCGGCGGCACCGTCGTCGAGACCAATGACGGCTGGTTCGTCACGGTCCAGCTCCCCGGTGGTCCGATGCTCGCCTTCCAACGCGTCGAGGACCCCACGCCGGGCAAGAACCGTCTGCATCTCGACCTCGGAGCACCCGATCTGGACGCCGAGGTCCAGAGGCTGACGTCGGCCGGCGCGCAGGTCGTCGCGGAGCGGTCGATGGGGGACTTCCGGTGGGTGACGCTCACCGATCCGGACGGCAACGAGTTCTGCGTCGCCAACCACTGACGGGCGTAGCGTGGGCCCGGTGAGAGCCGCCTCGGACTTCGCCTACTTCGCCGATGCACCACCGATCGCCCTCGCCCACCGCGGCGGGTCGACGTATGCGCCCAATGTCGGCCGCGAGAACACGGTCGCCGCCTTCCGGGAAGCCGTCGACATGGGCTACCGCTACCTCGAGACCGACGTGCACGCGACGGCCGACGGGCATCTGGTCGCCTTCCACGACGACGTGCTCGACCGGGTGACCGACGCGCGCGGCGCCATCGCCGAGCTGCCGTGGTCGGCCGTGTCATCGGCGCGGATCAACGGCACCGACGCGGTGCCGACCATGGACGAGCTCCTGGAGACCTTCCCCGGGACCCGCTTCAACATCGACATCAAGGCACCGGGAGCCATCGAGCCGCTGGTCGCGGCGATCCGTCGCCATGACGCGATCGACCGGGTGTGCATCGGCTCCTTCGACGACGCGCGGTTGCGCCTGGTGCGGCGTGCGCTCGGGCCGCGCCTGGCCACCTCCGCCGGTCCGCGGGACGTCGCGATGAACCGGCTCCTGCCGCGCATCATCGCGAGGCTGCTGCGCTCACCCTCGCAGGCCCTGCAGATCCCGGTGACCCAACGCGTCGGGCGCGTCCCCGTCACCCTCGTCACCCCTCGTCTGGTGGCCAGCGCCCACGCCCTGGGCAAGCAGGTGCACGTGTGGACCATCGACGACGCCGACGAGATGCACCGACTGCTCGACCTCGGGGTCGACGGCATCGTCACGGACCGGATCGACACCCTGCGGGACGTCCTCGCGGAGCGGGGTCACCCCCTTCGTCCCTGACGGGGATCAGCCGCGCAGCGCCCCGATGACCTGCTCGACAGCGCTCGGACGCCCGGCCACGCTCCACAGGTGCCCGCGCACCTCGACCTGCTCGGCACGGCCGCCGACGGCGGTGACGAGCGCGGCGCCGGGGAGCCAGTCCCACTCGGGCACCGACTGCTGGGCCCAGACCCCGATGCGACCTGCTGCGACGGCCGCGAGGTCACACGACCCGGAGCCGAACATCCGCACCGTCGCCGCACCGGCGATCGCCGCTAGCCACGGCTCACGCAGGTCGTCGACGTGCAGGACGCCCGGGTGCAGGTAGGTCGCCATCGCGACCTCCTCGAGCGGCAGGTCGGCGAGCGTCCCGACCGGGGCGCCGTTGAGCGCGGTCGGGAGATCGCGACCGCCGACCCAGGCCTCGCCGACCGCGGGCTGGTGGACCGCCCCCAGGATGACCCCTTCGTCATCGCGCAGGGCGAGCGCGCTGCACCACGTGCCGAGCCCGGACAGGAAGTTGTACGTGCCGTCGACCGGGTCGATGACCCAGGTGCGACCGGAGCGAGAGGGCGCCTCGGCGCCTTCCTCCCCCACGATGCCGTCGTCCGGACGCAGCCGGCGCAGGGTGCCCTCGACGAGTTCCTCGGCGGCGTGGTCGGCCGCCGTGACGACGTCGGAGATCGAGGTCTTGGACCGCCCTTCGACACCGGCGGCGCGCATCCGGGCGGCGAGCTCGGCCGCGCTGCGGGTCAGCGCGAGGGCGAGGGTCGCGTCGTCGACATCGGTGGGCAGATCGGCGAGGTGGTCGTCCACGAGGCCCAGACTATGGGTGACGATCCGGGGACCGAAGGGGGGTCAGCGCGCCAGGACGAAGCCGCCCTCGGTCGCCACGCGCGTCCACGGCCCGGTTGTGTGGACGCTCGCCCGCGCGGCCGGGTCCGGGCGCAGGAACCCCAGCGCATGCAGGCCGAAGGCCGCGCCGGCCGGGACAGGCGGGACGGTGCGCGTCAGCCGCCCCCACACCCGCGAGCGCAGGTCGGCGACGGCCGCGGCCCCTGAGCCCTCGGGGGCGCCCTGCGCCACCTCGGCGACGCCGGCGCGCGCCGCCTCGAGCAGGGCGGAGTCGGCGACGAGGCCGACCGGCTCCCACCCGCCGCGGGGCGGGGTCAGCGCGCGCCACGTGGGCTGGGTGGTGACCGGAGGGTGCTCGATCCGGGTGCCGCCGCGGGCCAGGCGGTCGGTGACGGCAGCGATCGGGACCGTCGAGTCGAGCTCGGCGGGCTCGGCGAGGGCGAAGGTCCGCAGGCCGAGGACCAAGCCGCTGCTGCCCAGACCCCGTCCGGGGAGCACGCAGGTCCAGGCGGCGAGCACGGAGCCGACGGCCTGGAGCCGGACGTCGCCCTCGTCGTCGAGGCGTCGCGCGCGCGTGAGATAGGTGGTCAGGTCCGCCGCGCTCTCCGGGTCGGCCAGGTGCAGTGCGCTCATCGCCGCCGCCGCATCGCGACCGGCTCACCCAGCGCGGCGGTCAGGGCCGCTCGCTCGTCGGAGGTGAGCTTGCGCGGGCCCTGCGAGGCGAGGTCGAAGGCGACGAGCGTGGACTCCGCGCGCGCGTACAGGGCGTCGCCGTCACGGATCTCGTACCCCATGTCCCAGCTGGCGCCGCCGAGCTGGGTCACCCACATCTCGATGTCGATCGGCTCGGGGCGATAGGTCAGTTGCTCGAGGAACTCGATCTCCTGCCGCGCGAGCAGCACCCCCGAGCGCAGCATGCTGTCGCCGCCGGAGGCGTGGAACCACTCGCCGAAGGCCCGGATCCGCGCCTCCTCGAGCAGCCGGTGGTACTGCACGTTGTTGACGTGCCCGTAGGCGTCCATGTCGCCCCACCGCAGGACCACCTGCACCGTGAGCCTGGGGTGGGCAGGGGTCTCGCTCGTCATGTCCACATCCTCCCATCGTGGGCGCCCGTCGTCCCCAGCCGTCCCCGACGACCGGGCGTCGTCGGACCGCTCGCCTACGGTGGACGACATGAGCACCTCCCCCACGACGACCTTGGCCGACGATGCGACCGCGGTCCTGCGCCGGCTCGTCGGCCGCGACGACGTCACCTTCCGCGACGGCCAGCTCGAGGCGATCGAGGCGCTCGTCGGCGGGGGGCGTCGCGTCCTCGTCGTCCAGCGCACCGGGTGGGGCAAGTCGGCGGTCTACTTCGTCGCCTCCCGACTCCAGCGGGCGAAGGGGGCCGGCCCGGCCCTCATCGTCTCTCCTCTCCTCGCGCTGATGCGCGACCAGATCGCCGCGGCCGAGCGGGCGGGCGTCCGCGCGGTGTCGATGAACTCGGCCAACGCGCAGGAGTGGGACGACGTGCGCGGGCGGCTGGCCCGGGACGAGGTCGACGTCCTGCTCGTGAGCCCCGAGCGGCTGAACAACCCGCGCTTCCGCGCCGAGCAGTTGCCCGACCTCACCCGGCGCTGCGGCCTGCTCGTCGTCGACGAGGCCCACTGCGTGAGCGACTGGGGGCACGACTTCCGCCCCGACTACCGCCGGATCAAGGACCTGCTCGGCGAGCTGCCGCCCGGCACCCCGGTGCTCGCGACGACCGCCACGGCCAACGAGCGGGTCGTGCGCGACGTCGAGGAGCAGCTCGCGGCCGGCACCGACGACGAGGTGCTCACCGTGCGCGGCCCGCTCGCCCGCGACAGCCTGCGGCTCGCGGTGCTGCCCCGTGCGGGCACCGACCGGCACCTCGCCTGGCTCGCCACCCACCTCGGGCAGCTCGAGGGCAGCGGCATCGTCTACACGTTGACCGTGAGCGGCGCCGAGGACGTGGCCGCCGCCCTGCAGTCCGCGGGATACGAGGTGGCGGCCTACACGGGGCGCTCCGATGCCGAGGAGCGCGCCGCGATGGAGGAGTCGCTGCGCCACAACCGGGTCAAGGCGCTCGTCGCGACGAGCGCCCTCGGCATGGGCTTCGACAAGCCCGACCTCGGCTTCGTCGTCCACCTGGGTGCGCCCTCGTCGCCCGTGGCCTACTACCAGCAGGTCGGACGCGCTGGCCGCGCGACCGAGCGCGCCGACGTCGTGCTGCTGCCCGGCCACGACGACGTCTCGATCTGGAAGCACTTCGCCTCGGCCTCCATGCCCCGGGAGGACCAGGCCGCCGCGGTGCTCACGGCCCTCGCCGAGGCCGGTCGGCCCCTGTCGACCGCTGCCCTCGAGACGATCGTCGACATCCGGCGCACCCGGTTGGAGCTGCTGCTCAAGGTGCTCGACGTCGACGGCGCGGTGCAGCGGGTGAGCGGCGGCTGGGTCGGCACCGGGCAGCCGTGGGTCTACGACGCCGAGCGCTACGAGCGGGTCTCCGCGGCGCGCGAGACCGAGCAGCAACACATGCTCGAGTACATCTCCACCGACAGCTGCCGCATGGCCTTCCTCCAGCGCACCCTCGACGACGGGTCGGCCCGGGACTGCGGCCGGTGCGACCGCTGCGCCGGTCCCTGGATCGACGCTGACGTCCCGGAGGAGGCCCTCGGGTCGGCCCGCTCCACGCTCGACCGGGCCGGGGTCGACCTCGACCCGCGCGCGCAGTGGCCGACCGGCATGGACCGGCTCGGCGTCCCGGTCAGGGGCCGCATCCCCGCGGGCGAGGCGATGTCCCCCGGTCGAGCCCTGGCCCGCGTCACCGACCTGGGGTGGGGGCCACGGGTGCGCGAGCTGCTCGCCACCAACCAGCCCGTCCCCGAGGCGGCCGTGCGCGCCTGCGTGCGCGTGCTCGCCGAGTGGGGCTGGACGACGCGGCCGGTCGGCATCGTCACCGTCCCCTCCCGCTCGCGCCCCACGCTCATCACCTCGCTCGCCGAGCAGCTGGGCCAGGTCGGTCGCCTGCCGGTCCTGGGTTCGCTCGAGCCCGTCGACGGCGGCCCCGTGGGCGAGCCCGGTGGCAACTCCGCCTACCGGCTCTCGGGCGTCTGGGAGCGGCTCGTCGTCGGTCCGCAGCTCGCCCGGGCCCTGGCCGAGGTCCGCGGCCCGGTCCTGCTCGTCGACGACGTCGCCCACTCACGGTGGACCCTCACCGTCGCGGCCCGCGCCCTGAGGCAGGCCGGCGTGGAGGAGGTGCTCCCCTTCGTCCTCGGGCTCGACGGGTGACCGAGCGCGCGTCGACCGCGCCTCGTCGCCTAGAGTCTCGACGTTGACCACGAGCCGAGGAGCCCAATGACCGCCGAGTCGATCGAGCAGGCGCAGCGCATCGCGCTCAGCACCGCACTGGCGACCCTCGACCTCGAGGAGGTCGGTCACGCGACGATCCGCGTCGAGGGCCCCGAGGGAGTGGGTGAGCTCGGCGCGAGCGCCGCCGACGTCTACGAGGGCGAGAGCATCGCCATGCCGCACGGCCGCGTCTTCGGCGGCCAGGTCCTCGCCCAGGCGCTCGTCGCCGCCGGCCGCACGGTCCTGCCCGAGATGCCGCACCGCATGCCGCACTCGCTGCACGCCTACTTCATGCGCCCCGGCGACTCGAGCCTGCCGATCCGCTTCGCCGTCGAGCGGATGCGCGACGGCCGCTCCTTCTCGACCCGGCGGGTCCACGCCCTGCAGCACGGGCGGCCGATCCTGTCGATGACCGCCTCCTTCCAGGACCCCTCCGACGGGCTCGACCACCACCTCCCGATGCCCGACGTCCCCTCGCCCCACGACCTGCAGTCGATCTCCGACAAGTTCGCCGGCATCGACCACCCCCGGGCCCAGTACATCGCCAGCCGACCGGTCGACCACCGCTACGTCGACGGGGACATCATGGCGGTGCCCGCGCCGGAGCACGAGGGCCGCCAGCGCGTGTGGTTCCGCACGGTCGCACAGCTGCCGCATGACCAGCTGACCCGTTGCGCCGTCCTGGCCTTCGCCTCCGACTACACCCCGATCGACACCATGCTGCGGGCCCACGGCCTGACGTGGACCCAGCCCGGGCTGCGACCCGCAACCATCGACCACACGATCTGGTTCCACCGCCCCGTCGACCCGGGCGAGTGGCTCCTCTACGACCAGGAGTCGCCGTCCACGCGCTCCGGGCGTGGCCTCATGGTCGGCAAGGTGTTTTCCGAGGAGGGAGCCCTCGTCGCCACGATCGCCCAGGAGGCGATGGTGCGCATCAAGCCGACGTCCGGCGCGCCCACCTCCTGAGGATTCCTCCAAAACCCTTTTCGGGGGACCCTCACCGCGCGTGACCACGGCGATGCCATCGGTGCGACGACCAGCCGAACCCGCACCGAATCCCTGAAGAACCAAGGGATTTACGACAGCGACATGTTGCCCAATTCACGCGAGCACCGGAGACGCGCAGCCCCTCGTGCCAATCCTTTTTATGTGGCAGACTCCGGACCGTGGCGAGCACACCGGGAGCATCCGGGGCCGGTGCCCCGGAGGGACGTGAGCGGGATGACGCAGGCGCGGGCCTGCTGCGCTCGGCCGTGCGCCGCGACCTCGTCGACACCCTGGCCAACCTCCCGTCGACGCAGCGCGACGGCCTGACGGCCCAGGAGCTCAGTGGTCGAGTCGGCCTGCACGTGACCACCGTCCGCTTCCACCTCGAGCAGCTGGTCGACGCCGGCCTGCTCGCCTCCCACTCCGTGCGCTCCCCCGGTGCCGGGCGCCCGAGCAAGAAGTACCTCGTCGCCCCGGGCAGCCTGGACGCGCCGCCGCGGGAGGAGTCCCTGACCCGCCTGGCCGAGCTGCTCGCGCAGTCCTTCACCGCCCGCACACCCGACGGTGACGCACTCACCCCCGAGCAGGCCGGGGCCGCGTGGGCGCACGCGCACGCCGCCGACCTCATCGGGCAGGTCGCCACCACCGACCCGGCCACCACCGCAGGCGCCTGGCTGAGCAAGGTCGGCGCCATGGTCGACGTCCTGCGCAGCTGGGGCTACACGCCCGCCGTGCGCACCCAGGACGACGGACGCACCGCCGACGTCGACATCGTGCGTTGCCCCTTCCTCGACCTGGCCCGCGACCGACCCGAGGTCGTCTGCGGCGTCCACCGCGGCCTGATGCGCGGCACCCTCGAGGTCCTCGGCGAGCACGACGCCGAGCTCTCGCTCACCCCCTTCGTCGAAGCCACCCGCTGCACCGCCCACGTCACGACCCGGACCCCCTTCGCCCCTGCAGGAGGCACCTCATGACCCCTTCGTCCACCGGTGGACCCACCGAGCTGCCCCGATCGGCGGGACTGGACGGGCCGCTGTCCGAGGCCCTCGTCGGCACCCGGCGCTTCTTCACCAAGGCGGGGATCTCCCCGGACAAGCGCGCGATGTACATCGAGGGCGGGCGCGGCGGTGACGCCTTCTACCGCGACCGCTGGAGCCACGACAAGGTGGTCCGCTCCACCCACGGCGTCAACTGCACCGGGTCCTGCTCGTGGAAGATCTACGTCAAGGACGGGATCATCACCTGGGAGGCGCAGCAGACCGACTACCCGAGCACGGGTGCCGACCGACCCGAGTACGAGCCGCGCGGCTGCCCGCGCGGGGCGGCCTTCTCCTGGTACACCTACTCCCCCACGCGCGTGCGTTACCCCTACGTGCGCGGGACGCTGCTGCAGATGTTCCGCGCGGCCAGGGAGCGCTACGGCGACCCGGTCGTCGCCTGGGGCTCGATCGTCCAGGACCCGGAGCTGACCCGCGAGTACAAGAGCGCCCGCGGCAAGGGCGGACTCGTGCGCGCCACGTGGGACGAGGTCGTCGACATGGTCTCGGCCGCCTACGTCTACACGATCAAGCGCTGGGGCCCCGACCGCATCGCCGGCTTCTCGCCCATCCCCGCGATGTCGCAGGTCAGCTACGCCTCCGGCGCCCGCTTCAACGAGCTCATCGGCGCGCCGATGCTCTCCTTCTACGACTGGTACGCGGACCTGCCCAATGCGTCGCCGCAGATGTTCGGCGACCAGACCGACGTGCCCGAGTCGGGCGACTGGTGGGACGCCGGGTACCTCATCATGTGGGGCTCCAACGTCCCGCTCACCCGTACTCCCGACGCGCACTGGATGACCGAGGCGCGCTACCGCGGGCAAAAGGTCGTGGCCGTCGCCCCCGACTACGCGGAGAACGTCAAGTTCGCCGACGAGTGGGTCGCCTCCGCGCCCGGCACCGACGGCGCCCTCGCGATGGCGATGGGGCACGTGCTGCTCAAGGAGTACTTCGTCGACCGCGAGGTCGAGTTCTTCACCGGCTACAACCGGCAGTACACCGACCTGCCGCACCTCGTCACGCTCGAGCCCACGAGCGAAGGGGGCTGGGCGCCCTCGAAGTTCCTCGTCGCCGGCGACTTCGAGGGCCCCGAGCAGCACTCGGAGAACGCGATGTGGAAGCCGGCGGTCGTCGACGACGTCACCGGTGAGGTCGTCATCCCGCAGGGCTCGATCGGCCACCGCTTCGGCGACGAGGGCGTCGGTCGGTGGAACCTCGAGCTCGGCGACGTGCGGCCCCGGCTGAGCATGTACGGCGAGGGCGAGTCGGTCGAGGTCGAGCTGCCTCGCTTCGACAACCTCGAGGGCGAGATGTCGACCGAGCGCCGCGGCGTCCCGGTGCGACGCGTCGGCGAGCACCTCGTCACGACCGTCCTGGACCTGATGCTCGCCCACTACGGGGTGGCCCGGCACGGCCTGCCGGGCCAGTGGCCGACCGGGTACGAGGACCCGAGTGTCCCCGCGACGCCCGCGTGGGGCGCGGAGATCACCGGCGTGCCCGTGGAGCAGATCGTGCGGCTGGCCCGGGAGTGGGCCGACAACGCCATCGACACCGGTGGCCGCGGCATGATCCTCATGGGAGCCGGCACCAACCACTGGTACCACTCCGACCAGATCTACCGGGCGATGCTCGTCCTGACGACGATCACGGGGTGCCAGGGCCGCAACGGCGGCGGGTGGGCGCACTATGTCGGGCAGGAAAAGGTGCGGCCGCTCATGGGCTTCCAGCACATGGCCTTCGCCCTGGACTGGGTGCGCCCGCCGCGGCACATGAACCAGACCGCGTACTGGTACGTCAACACCAGCCAGTACCGCTACGACACCTTCGACGCGGACACGGTCAACGGCAGCACGGGCGCCTTCGCCGGGCGCTCGACGATGGACCTGCTCGCGCAGTCGGTGCGGCTGGGCTGGACCCCGAGCTACCCGCAGTTCGACCGCAGCTCGCTCGTCGTCGCCGACGAGGCGAAGGCGGCCGGTGTGCCTGTCGGCGAGTACGTCGCGCGCTCGCTCACCGACGGCAGCCTGCGCTTCGCCATCGAGGACCCGGAGGCCGAGGACAACCACCCGCGCATCCTGTCGCTGTGGCGGGCCAACCTCTTCGGCAGCTCGGCCAAGGGCAACGAGTACTTCCTCAAGCACCTGCTCGGCACGGACAACGCCGTCCGCGCCACGGAGGCCGACGAGTCACAGCGACCGCAGGACGTCGTGTGGGCCGACCGGGCGCCCGAGGGCAAGCTCGACCTGCTCGTCACCCTCGACTTCCGCATGACGAGCTCGACGCTGCTCTCGGACGTCGTCCTGCCCGCGGCGACGTGGTACGAGAAGCACGACCTCAACACGACCGACATGCACCCCTTCATCCACTCCTTCAACCCGGCGATCGCGCCGCCGTGGCAGTCCAAGAACGACTGGGACACGTGGAAGCTCATCGCCAAGCGCTTCTCGGAGCTGGCCGTGGACCACCTCGGCACCCGCACCGACGTCGTCGCCAAGCCGCTCTGGCACGACACGCCCGAGGCGCTGGCCACGGTGCACGGCCGGGTCCTGGACTGGGCGAAGGGAGAGTGCGAGGCGGTCCCCGGCCGCACCCTGCCCGTGCTCGCGGAGGTGACCCGGGACTACACCGCGATCCACGACAAGATGACCTCGATCGGTCCGCTGCTCGAGGGCACCGGCATGGTGACCAAGGGCGTGCCCTACGACCCCTCCCGTGAGATCGACCTGCTGCGCGCGCGCAACGGCGAGGTCCGCTCGGGGGCCGGAGCGGGTCGCCCCCGCCTCGAGACCGACATCCACGTCGCCGAGGCGATCATGCACCTGTCGGGCACGACCAACGGCCACCTCGCGACCCAGGGCTTCAAGGCGCTGGAGAAGCGCACCGGCACCCAGCTGCACGACTTCTCCGCCGAGCACGAGGGCAAGCTCATCACCTTCGCCGACACCCAGGCTGCGCCGGTGCCGGTCATCACCTCGCCCGAGTGGTCGGGCAGCGAGGCCGGCGGTCGGCGCTATGCCCCCTTCACGATCAACATCGAGCGGCACAAGCCCTTCCACACCCTCACCGGCCGGCAGCAGTTCTACGTCGACCACGACTGGATGCTCGCCATGGGCGAGGGCCTGCCGACCTACCGGCCACCGCTCAACATGACCCGGCTCTTCGGGGAGAGTCCCATCGGCGAGCAGACCGAGCTCGGCGTGAGCGTGCGGTACCTGACCCCGCACAACAAGTGGTCGATCCACTCCGAGTACCAGGACAACCTCTTCATGCTCAGCCTCAGCCGTGGCGGGCAGACGGTGTGGATGTCCGACGTCGACGCGGCGAAGATCGGCGTGCGTGACAACGACTGGATCGAGGCGGTCAACCGCAACGGCGTCGTCGCGGCGCGGGCCGTGGTGAGCCACCGGATGCCCGAGGGCACGGTGTACATGCACCACGCGCAGGACCGCCTCATCGACGTGCCCCTGACCGAGACCGACCAGCGGCGCGGCGGCATCCACAACAGCCTGACCCGCATCCTCCTCAAGCCGAGCCACATCATCGGCGGCTACGCCCAGCTGTCCTACTTCTTCAACTACATCGGACCCACCGGCAACAACCGGGACGAGGTCACGATGATCCGCCGCCGGACCAACCAGGACGTGGAGTACTGACATGCGTGTGATGGCTCAGATGGCGATGGTCATGAACCTCGACAAGTGCATCGGGTGCCACACCTGCTCGGTGACCTGCAAGCAGGCATGGACCAACCGCTCCGGCACCGAGTACGTGTGGTTCAACAACGTCGAGACCCGGCCGGGCCTCGGCTACCCGCGCGGCTACGAGGACCAGGAGGAGTGGAAGGGGGGATGGGTCCGCTCCCCGAACGGTCGCCTCAAGCTCAAGGCCGGTGGGCGGATCAGCAAGCTGCTCAACATCTTCTCCAACCCCAAGATGCCGAGCATCCACGACTACTACGAGCCGTGGACCTACGACTACGAGACGCTGCTCAACGCCCCCGCGCAGAAGACCTTCCCCGTCGCCCGGCCGCACTCGCTCATCTCGGGAAAGCCGATGAACGTCTCGTGGTCGGCCAACTGGGACGACGACCTCGGCGGCAGCCTCGAGCACGCGGTGAAGGACCCGATGCTCAAGGGCATCGAGGACAAGGTGAAGTTCGAGTTCGACCAGACCTTCATGTTCTACCTGCCGCGCATCTGCGAGCACTGCCTCAACCCCAGCTGCGCCGCCTCGTGCCCCTCCGGCGCGATCTACAAGCGCGAGGAGGACGGCATCGTCCTCGTCGACCAGGACCAGTGCCGCGGCTGGCGCATGTGCGTCACCGGCTGCCCGTACAAGAAGGTCTACTTCAACCACAAGACCGGCAAGGCCGAGAAGTGCACCTTCTGCTACCCGCGCGTCGAGGTCGGCATCCCGACCGTCTGCGCCGAGACCTGCGTGGGCCGGCTGCGTTACATCGGGATCATGCTCTACGACGCCGACCGGGTGCTCGACGCCGCGTCGGTCGAGGACGACCACGAGCTGTACGAGGCCCAGCGCTCGGTCTTTGTCGACCCCTTCGACCCGCAGGTGCAGCAGGCGGCCGAGCAGGCCGGCATCCCCGGTGACTGGGTCGAGGCGGCCAAGGCCTCGCCCGTGCGGCGGCTCATCATGGACTACAAGGTCGCGCTGCCGCTCCACCCGGAGTACCGGACGATGCCCATGGTCTGGTACATCCCGCCGCTGTCCCCGGTCGTCGACGTCATCAAGGACACCGGCTACGACGGTGAGGACAAGGACAACCTCTTCGCCGCGATCGACACCCTGCGCATCCCCGTGGAGTACCTCGCCAACCTCTTCACCGCCGGCGACGTCCGGCCGGTCGACGAGGTGCTGCGCAAGCTCGCGGCGATGCGCAGCTACATGCGCGACATCAACCTCGGCCGCGACCCGCGGGCCGAGATCCCGGAGGCGGTCGGCATGGAGGAGGAGGCGATGTACGACATGTACCGCCTGCTCGCCCTGGCCAAGTACGAGGAGCGCTACGTCATCCCCACGGCGCACGGCGAGCAGGCCCACGGCCTCGAGGAGCTCGCGACCGACTGCGCCGTCTCCGGGTACGACGACGAGATCGACCTGTCCGGGCCCTTCGGTGAGGGCTCCGGGCGCGGTGCCCTCACGCCCGTGGCGATCGAGAACTTCCAGATGCTCCAGGAGCGCCAGACCTCCGACCGGCTCGTCGGTGGCGGCAGCAAGAGCGGCCGGGTCAACCTGCTCAACTGGGACGGCAAGGGCACACCCGAGGGTCTCTTCCCGGACCAGGCCGGGAGTGACCGCTCATGATGCCGTGGCGGCGCCACCGGCGCACCCGACCCGCCGTCGAGGGGGCGGCCCTCGCCGACGCGTGGCAGCTGGTCTCCCTGCTCCTGGACTACCCCGACGAGCGGCTCCTCGGCCTCGCCCCGGTCCTGCGCTCGAGCGCGCAGGGGCTGCCCGCCGCCGTCCGCGAGCCGATCGGCGCCTTCCTCGACCACCTCGAGGCGCACGACCTGGCCGCGCTCCAGGAGGAGTACGTCGACACCTTCGACGTCACCCGCAGGTGCGCCCTGCACCTGACCTACTTCCTGCACGGTGACACCCGCAAGCGGGGCGTCGCCCTCGTGCAGTTCACCCAGGCCTACCGGGCCGCGGGCGCGAGCCTCGACGACGTCGGCGGGGAGCTGCCAGACCACCTGTGCGTGCTCCTCGAGTTCGGCGCCACCTGCGACCTCGACACGGCGTGGAAGCTGCTCAACGACCACCGCGTCGGCATCGAGCTGCTGTACACCGCCCTCACGGGCAAGCGGTCGCCGTGGCTGCCGGTCGTGCAGGCCCTGCGCGCCACCCTCCCGCAGCTGCAGGGCGACGACGAGGAGGCCCTGGCGCGCCTCATCGCCCAGGGTCCGCCGCAGGAGGACGTCGGCATCGACAGCGCCCCCTATGCCCAGGACCCGGCGCTCGACGAGCACCTGGGCGCCCCCCTTCGTCCCGGCCCCGCCCCCACCACGGCCGACCTCGGCTCGACCATCCCCGTAGGAGCCCCAAGATGAGCACCTTCCTCTGGGTCATCGTCCCGTACCTGACCCTCGCGACCTTCGTCGTCGGGCACGTCTGGCGCTACCGCTACGACAAGTTCGGCTGGACGACCCGCTCCTCCCAGCTCTACGAGGACCGGCTGCTGCGGATCGGCAGCCCGCTCTTCCACTTCGGCATGCTCGGTGTCGTCGCCGGGCACGTCATCGGCCTGGTGATCCCCCAGGTGTGGACCGACGCCTTCGGCCTGAGCCGGCACGCGTACCACGTCATCGCGCTGGCCGGCGGCATCCCCGCCGGCATCGCGACCCTCGTCGGGCTCGCGATCCTCGTCTACCGGCGGCGCACGACCGGACCGGTCTTCTCCGCGACGACGACCAACGACAAGGTGATGTACGCACTGCTCGCCGCCGTCATCGTCCTCGGCATGTGGAACACCGTCGCCGGCTCGCTCCTGCAGTTCGGCGGCGAGTACAACTACCGCGACGGGGTCTCGCCGTGGTGGCGCGGGGTCTTCACCTTCAGCCCCGACCCCGACCTCATGGCGCAGGCACCGACCGGTTTCAAGCTGCACGCGCTCGTGGCCATGGCGCTGTTCGCGATGTGGCCCTTCACCCGGCTCGTCCACGTCTTCAGCGCGCCGGTCGGCTACCTGACCCGGCCGTACCTCGTCTACCGGTCGCGGGACGCGCGCCGTGGATACGGCACGGGCACCCAGGCCCCGCGCCGGGGCTGGGACAAGCCCGACCTGCCGAGCCGCAGGTGAGCCGACTACCGTCGACCACATGACCCTCCCGCCGCTGCTCGCCACCGGGCCGGCGCTCACCGGCGACCAGGTGAGCCGCTACTCGCGCCACCTGCTCATGCCCACCATCGGCGAAGGGGGTCAGCGCCGCCTCCTCGCCGCCCGCATCGCGGTCATCGGTGCCGGTGGCCTCGGCTCACCCTCGCTCCTCTACCTCGCCGCGGCCGGGGTCGGGCAGCTGACGGTCATCGACGACGACGTCGTCGACGGCACCAACCTGCAACGACAGGTCATCCACTCCGCCGACGACATCGGTCGGCCCAAGGTCGACAGCGCCGTCGAGCGCGTGCGGGCCCTCAACCCCGACGTGACGATCACCGGGGTCGCTGAGCGCGTCACCGCCGACAACGCCGCACGGCTGCTCACCGACCATGACCTCGTGCTCGACGGCAGCGACAACTTCGAGACCCGCTACGCGGTCGCCGACGCGTGCGACGAGCTCGGCATCCCGCTCGTGTGGGCCGCCGTGTACCGCACGGAGGCGCACCTGACCGTCTTCTGGACCGCGGCCCCGCAGGGGTGGCCGGCGCCCGGGCTGCGCGACCTCTTCCCCGAGCCGCCGGCCCCCGGGTCGGTCCCGGCCTGCGGGGACGCCGGGGTCGTCGGGCCGCTCGTCGGGCAGATCGGCTCGATGATGGCGACCGAGGCGATCAAGCTCGTCACGGGTGTCGGGGCGCCGCTGCTCGGTCGGTTGCTCTTCATCGACGTGCTGGGCGCGACCCAGCGCGAGATCCCGCTCGTGGCGCGCGGGCCGCGGCGGGAGCGTGGCGCCTCAGCGGCCGGCCCGGGTACCGGCTCCGTGTCCGTCGCCGAGCCACCCGCCACTGCGCTCATCTCCCCCGCCGACCTGGCCGCGCGCCTCGCCGCCCCGGACGCCCCCTTCGTCGTCGACGTGCGAGAGGCGCACGAGCTGGCCGACGGGATCGTCCCGGGAGCCGTGCATCTGCCGGTCGCCACCCTCACCGGCGGCCCGGGAGCGGACGCCGGGATCCCCACCGACCGCGACATCGTCCTCGTCTGCCGCGCCGGGCCACGGGCCCACCTGGCGGCCACGGCGCTGCGGACCCGGGGGTTCGACCACCTCCTCGTGCTCGAGGGCGGCATGCTCGCCTGGCCCGACCCCGTCCCGCACGAGGCGGTGACCCGATGAGCGCCCCGGCCCCGCGAGTGCTGCTCACGGTCGAGGAGTACCTCGACGAGCTGCTCACCGAGCTCGTCGGCGACACCGTGCTCGGCACCGAGGTCGTGCCGCTCGCCGAGGCGCTCGGGCGGGTGCTCGCCCAGCCTGTGCACGCGGCCGGCGACGTCCCCGCCTTCGCCAACTCGGCCATGGACGGCTACGCGGTGCGCCACGACGACCTGCACACCCTGCCCGCGTCGCTGGCGGTCGTGGGGGCGGTGCCCGCCGGCTCCGGTGATGACCCGGCGATCCGGCCCGGTGAGTGCGTGCGCATCATGACCGGCGCGCCCCTGCCGACGGACGCCGACACCGTCGTGCCGGTCGAGATGACCGACGCCGGCACCGAGACCGTGACGATCCTCGAGGAGCGCGCCCGCGGGCAGCACGTGCGCGACGCCGGCGAGGACGTGCGGGCGGGTGACGTCGTCGCCGACGCCGGCGTGACGATCACGGGCCGGGTCCTCGGATCGCTCGCCGCCGCGGGCACCGCGACTGTCACCGTCCGGCGGCGACCCGTGGTCGGCATCGCCGCCACCGGCGACGAGCTCATCGCCCCTGGTGGGGAGCTGCAGCGCGGGCAGATCTTCGAGTCCAACGGCACCCACCTGGCCGCCACGCTCACGGAGCTCGGGGCGCAGGTGCGCGGTCCGGCGGTCCTGGCGGACGACACCGATGCCTTCACCGCGGGGCTCGACGAGCTCGCCGGCGGCGCCGACCTCGTCCTGCTGACGGGAGGGGTGAGCGTCGGCGACTTCGACGTCTCGCGGATCGTGCTCGAGCAGTCGGGCGGTGTCTTCCGCCACGTGCGGATGCAGCCGGGCAAGCCGCAGGGCCGGGCCCGTTGGCGCGGCGTGCCCGTCCTCGCCCTGCCCGGCAACCCGGTGAGCACGGCGATCTCCTTCGAGGTCTTCGGCCGTCCGCTCGTCGATGCCCTGCTCGGTCGGTCCACGACCGAAGGACCCACGCGCGCCGTCGCCGGCGCCGGGTGGCGCTCGCCCTCCGGTCGCCGTCAGTACGTGCCCGTCCGGTTGGGCAGCGACGAGACCGGTCGGCTCGTCGCGACCCCCACCCACCGCCGCGGGTCCGCCTCGCACATGGTCACCTCGCTCGCCGGCGCACAGGCGCTGGCGGTCGTCGCCGAGCAGACCGAGGGCGTCGAGCCCGGCGACCTCGTCCAGATCAGGAGCCTCTAGATGGACCATCCCCTGACCCACCTCGACGCCAGCGGCCACGCCCGCATGGTCGACGTCACCGACAAGACGCCGACCGTGCGCTCGGCCACCGCGGCCGGTCGTGTCGTCACCTCCGCCGAGACCGTCGCGCTGCTGCGGGACGGCGCCGTGCCGAAGGGGGACGTGCTCGCCGTCGCGCGCATCGCCGGGATCCAGGCGGCGAAGAAGACCCCCGAGCTGCTCCCCCTCGCCCACGTCATCGGCGTCCACGGGGCCGTGCTCGACCTCGAGATCACCGACGAGGGCGTCGAGATCACCGCGACCGTGCGCACCGCCGACCGGACCGGCGTCGAGATGGAGGCCCTGACGAGCGTCTCGGTGGCGGCGCTGGCCGTCATCGACATGGTCAAGGGCCGCGACCGCAGCGCCCACGTCACCGACATCCGCCTGCTGGAGAAGACGGGCGGTCGCAGCGGCACGTGGACCCGGGAGGAGACCGGCACGGTGGAGGTGGCCGAGTGAGCGAGCCGACCCCCTTCGACGCCGTCGTGCTCGCCGGTGGCGCTGCCGAGCGCCTCGGTGGTGCGAGCAAGCCCGATGTCGAGCTCGACGGCCGGCGGCTGCTCGACCGCGTGCTCGTCTCCGTCTCCGACGCCCGCGAGATCGCCGTCGTCGGCGACGTCGCCGTGCCCGCCGGCGTGCACCGCACGCTCGAGGACCCACCCCTCGGTGGCCCGGTCGCCGGTGTCGCTGCGGGACTGGACGCCCTCGTCGAGGCCGGTGTGGGCACCGACGACGGCCCCGCCGAGTGGACCGTGCTGCTCGCCTGCGACCTGGCCGACCCCCTGCCGGCCCTCGGCCGACTGCTCGCTGCGTGGTCCTTCGCGCACCGCAGCGACGACGTCGACACCGACGAGCACGACGGCTGGTGCCTGGCCGACGCGACGGGCCACCCGCAGTGGCTCCTCGGCATCCACCGCACCGCGTCGCTGCGGCGGGCGCTGGACCGGCTCGGCTCGCCCCGGGACCGCTCCATGCGCAGCCTGCTCGAGGCGTCGGTGCTCGTCACCGTGCCCGCGAGCGACGACGACGTCGCCGACATCGACACCTGGACCGACCACGCGCGCTGGGTCGAGCGGCTGCAGGAGGGCTCGTCATGACCGACCTCGAGGCGACCCGGGCGCTGTGGGCCGACTGGATCGAGGAGGCCAGTGCCGCGGTCGGCATCGACCCGGAGTGCGTCGACGTCGTGACGATCCACGCGATGACCAAGCAGATCGCCCACGGGTTCGAGCGGCCGATGGCCCCCGTCGGCGCGTACATCCTCGGGGTCGCCGTCGGCCACCTGCAGGAGCAGGGACGACCGGTCGACATCGACTCCCTCAGGCGGGCCATCGAGGCCACGACCACCGACCGGCAGCAGGAGCAGTCATGACGACGATCAGGTACTTCGCGGGAGCCGCCGAGGCGGCCGGCACCGACGAGGAGGAGCTGGCCGGCGCGACGGTCGGCGAGGTGCTCGCGGCCGCCCGCAGCGCGCACGGCACCCGGCTCGCCGACGTGCTCGAGCGGTGCTCGGTGCTGCACGCCGGGCGCTACGTCGACGACGAGTCCACCCCGGTCACGGCCGGCGCGACGATCGACGTGCTGCCCCCCTTCGCCGGGGGCTGATCAGCCGCCGATCGCGCTCATCGGGCGCGGGGGCTGGAGGAACCCGGGCTCGTTGATGCCGTGCCCGGGACGCTTGAGCGCCAGGCACTCGTGGACGAGCTCGTGGATCTGCTCGCGGGTGGCCCCGGACCGCAGCGGTCCGCGCAGGTCGGTCTCACCGCGGGCGAAGAGGCAGTTGCGCAGCTGGCCGTCGGCCGTGAGGCGCAGCCGGTCGCAGGACCCGCAGAAGGGCATCGTCACCGAGGCGATGACGCCGACCGTGGCCGGGCCGCCGTCGACCGCGAACCGCTCGGCAGGAGCCGCGCCGCGACCGGGCAGCTCGGTGAGGTCGAACTCCGCGCGCAGGCTCGCGAGGATCTCCGCGCCGGTGATCATCTCGGTGCGCTCCCAGGTGTGCTGGGCGTCCAGCGGCATCTGCTCGATGAACCGCAGCTCGTAGCCGTGCTCGATCGCCCACCGGAGCAGGTCGACCGCCTCGTCGTCGTTGATCCCCCGCTGCAGCACGGAGTTGACCTTGACCGGGCGCAGACCGGCCTCGTGCGCGGCCGCCATGCCCGCGACGACCTCGTCGAAGCGGTCACGCCGGGTGATCTCGTGGAAACGCTCCGGCCGCAGGGTGTCGAGGCTGACGTTGACCCGGGCCAACCCGGCCTCGGCGAGCGCCGGGGCCACCTTGGTCAGGCCCAGCCCGTTGGTCGTCATCGAGACCTCGGGCGTGCCCTCGGGGCCCTCCATGGCCGCGATGGCGGCGACGATCTCGACGACGTCGGGCCGCACGAGCGGCTCGCCACCGGTCAGGCGCACCTCGCTGATGCCCGCGGTCACCGCGGCCTCGACGAGGGTGAGCAGCTCGGGGGTGCTCAGCAACTCGTCCTTGGGCAGCCACGGCAGGCCCTCGGCGGGCATGCAGTAGGTGCACCGCAGGTTGCACTTGTCGGTCAGGGAGACCCGCAGGTCGCGGTGGAGGCGACCGTGGGTGTCGAGCAGCGGCTTGGTCATCAGCAGCTCAACCCCGACCACGCGTGGGAGCCGTCGGCCTCGAACTGCTGCTTCCACACCGGCAGCGTGAACTTGATCGCCTCGACGACCGCGCGGCACAGCGTGAAGGCCAGGTCGCGGTGCGCGCTGCCCACGACGACGACGAGCGCGAGGTCGCCGACGTCGAGGTCACCGATGCGGTGGGTCGCGGCGACGGTGGCCGCACCCTCCGGGTCGTGCTCGGCACAGGTGGCGGCGACGATCTGCTCGATGAAGGCCTGCGCGTCCGGGTGGCAGGTGTAGCGCAGCGCGACGACCTCACCCGAGGCCTCCGGGTCGTGGTCGCGCACCTGGCCGACGAAGCTCGCGACCGCGCCGTGCGTCGGCCCGCTGACGCTGGTGAGCATCGCCGGCAGGTCGATCGGCTCGGTGGCGATCCAGGCGGAGCGGGTCATCGGTGGTCACCCCCGGCCACCTGGTCGAGGACGTGGTCGACGAGCGGCAGGAGCACCTCGAGTCCCTCGACGACACCGGACGGGCTGCCCGGGAGGTTGACGACGAGGGCCCCGGGGTGGTCGGGACCGGCGTCGACGACACCCACGAGACCGCGCGAGATGGCGGCGAAGGGGGTGTGCTGCGCCCCCTTCGCCCGGAGCAGCTCGGCGAGACCGGGCACCTCACGGTCCAGCACGGGGGCGGTGCCCTCGGGGGTGCGGTCGCGAGGCGTCACACCGGTGCCGCCGGTGGTGACGACGAGCCGGTGGCCGGCGGCGAGGGAGGCACGCAGGACCGCCTCGACCTCGTCGGCGCCATCGGGGACGACGCTGGAGGTGACCTCGTGGCCGGCGGCGGTGAGGCGCTCGACGGCAGCCTGCCCGGACAAGTCCTCGCGGACTCCGCGGCTGACCCGGTCGGAAACCGTGATGACGTGGGCTGAGACGCTCATCGGCCTCCCTTCACTGGCTGGTCCTCCAGTGTCTCAAATCACTGCGCGAACGCGAGCGCCGGCCACCCGTGTCTCACGGGATGGCCGGCTCGCGCAGGAGTCAGGCGCGGGTCACAGACCCAGGTCGCGCCCGATGAGCTCCTTCATGATCTCGTTGGTGCCCGCCCAGATCTTGTTGATCCGGGCATCGCGCCAGGCGCGGGCCACTCGGTACTCGTTCATGTAGCCGTAGCCACCGTGCAGCTGCACGCACTCGTCGAGGACCTTGCTCTGGGTCTCGGCGGCCCACCACTTCGCCTTGGCAGCATCGACGGCGGAGAGCTTGCCCTCGGCGTGCGCGGCGACGCAGTCGTCGACGTAGGCCTGGGCGACCTCGAGGCTCGTGACGAGCTCGGCGATCTTGAACTTGTTGTGCTGGAAGGAGCCGATCGGCTGACCGAAGGCCTTGCGCTCCTTGGTGTACTCGATCGTCTCCTCGAGGATCTGCTGGGCGTGCGCGACGCAGCCCACGGCATTGCCGAGGCGCTCCTGCGGGAGCTTCTGCATCATGGAGATGAAGCCCATGCCCTCGGGGCCGAGCAGGCGGTCGGCGGGGACACGCACGTTGTCGAAGAAGAGCTCGGAGGTGTCGGACTCGGGCTGGCCGACCTTGTCGAGTGGCTGGCCCTTGGTGAAGCCCTCGTCCTCCTTCTCGAGGACGAAGAGGGAGATGCCCTTGGCGCCCTTGGAGGGGTCGGTCCGGATGGCGACGACCGCGAGGTCGCACTGGTGACCGTTGGTGATGAAGGTCTTGGAGCCGTTGATGATCCAGTCGCCGGAGCCGTCGTCGGCCTTGACCGCCGTGGACTTCAGGGCGGCGAGGTCGGAGCCACCGTTGGGCTCGGTCATGCCGATGGAGAGGATCTTCTCCCCGGTGGCGACCTGCGGCAGCCAGCGCTGCTTCTGCTCCTCGGTGCCCAGGGCGACGATGTACGGAGCGGTGATGTCGGCGTGGATGCCGAAGCACGAGGACACCGCGACGTTGAACTTGGCGAGCTCCTCGGCCAGGACCGCGTTGAAGCGGTAGTCGTCGATGCCGGCGCCGCCGAACTCCTCGGGGATCGTCAGGCCGAAGAAGCCCTGCTTGCCGGCCTCGAGCCAGACCTCACGCGGGATGGTGTGCTCGGCGATCATCGAGTCGGCGCGCGGCACGAGCGTGCGCTCGACGAACTCGCGCACGGAGGCCCGGAAGGACTCGTGGTCCTCGTCGTAGATGTTGCGGGGCATGTCCACACCTCTCTGGCACCGCGGTGCCGGCAGGTCGACCGGGCCGCTGGCCCGGAAAGGATTGACTAAGCGCTTGCTTAGTCTCGCCCGAAGGGGGCATGCTGTCAACCGTGAGCACGCCGACACCCGCCCTGCCGGAGCACGACAACCCCACCGTCGTGAGGCTCTTCGAGGCGGCCGCGGACGCCTTCGCCGACAAGGGCTTCCACGCGACGACGACCCGCGACATCGCCTCCCGCGCCGGCCTGTCCCCCGCCGGGGTCTACGTGCACTTCGCGAGCAAGGAGGACCTGCTCTTCCAGCTCAGCCGGGTCGGCCACGAGGCGGCGCGTGACGCCCTGGCCGCCGCCGCGGCCCAGGCGGCATCGCCGACCGCAGCCCTGCAGGAGGTCATCTCCGCCTTCGCCACGTGGCACGCCGAGCAGCACCAGGTGGCGCGCATCGTCCAGTACGAGTTCCGCCACCTCTCCCCCGACCACCAGCGCGAGGTGCTCACCCTGCGCCGCGAGATCGACGGCGTCGTCGAGCGGATCATCACCGACGGCGTGCGGACCGGCGAGTTCGCGGTCGACGACGTGCGGGCCACCGCTCTGGCGGCGCTGTCTCTCGTCGTCGACGTCGCCCGCTGGTACCACCCGGGCATCAAGCGCACCACCCCCCAATCCATCGCCGACACCTACGCGGCACTCGCCCTGCGACTCGTCGGGGCCCGAGAGGACTGACATGAGCTGGACCCGCACCGCCTCCGCCCACCTGCCCGTCACGGCTGAAGAGGCCTGGCGGGTCCTGTCCGACCTCACCCGGTGGCCGCAGTGGGAGCCGGCGATCGCCTCCGTGCGTCTCGATGCACCCCTGGCGAAGGGGGTGACCGGCAGCTACTCCCCGTCCTCACGGTGGGTGCGTGCGGTGCATGACCGCGCGGCTCCTCCCCTTCGCGTCAGCGGTCTCGAGGAGGGCCGGCACCTCGAGCTCACCCAGCCCAGCCCAGGCGGCGCCATGCGGGTCAGGTGGCGGCTGACCCCGCTCGGGACGGGCACCCGGCTGACGCAGACGCTCGAGGTCAGCGGTCCGCTGACGCCGGCCGTCGCCATGAGCATGGCGGGTGTGCTCGACCGTGGCTTCACCGATGCGTCAGTGCGCCTGGCGCGACTCGCCGGCGCCACCCCCGACCCGGCGCTACCGCGCGTCGTCATCGCCGGCGGGTCCGGCGCGCTCGGCCGACTGCTCGCAGCGCGGCTCTTCGGCCTCGGGCACGACGTGCGGATCATCACCCGACGACGCGACGACTCGCTGCCCTTCGACCAGGTCGTCTGGGACGGACGCCGCGTCGGGGACTGGGCGCAGGTGCTGCGCTCCGAGCACGCGGCCGGGGTCGCCCTGGTCAACCTCGCGGGCAAGCTCGTCGACGTGCGCCCGACCGAGACCAACATCGACGAGCTGCGCCGGTCGAGGGTCGACTCCACCCGGGCGCTCGTCGCGGCCAGCCGTGGGCTCGACCGTCCGCTCGTGGCCTGGCTACAGGCCTCGACGACGGCGATCTGGTCCGATGCCGGCGAGCAGCGGGTCACCGAGACGAGCCCGCTGCCCGACCCCGGTCTGCCGCAGATGACCGGCGTCGCCCGGCCGTGGGAGGAGGCGACCGCTGGGGCCAACACCGACCATCTCGTGCTGCTGCGCACCTCGATCGTCCTCGACCGGCACGCGCCCGCGCTCCAGATCCTGGCGCGCCTGACGCGCGCCGGGCTCGGCGGGCGGGTCGGCAGCGGCCGGCAGTGGTTCAGCTGGGTGCACCACGAGGACTGGCAACGGATCGCGCTCGCGGCCCTGGGCCTGGACCCGCAGGTGCGCGTCCCCGAGGGCGTCCTCGTCGCCGCAGCGCCGCACCCGGTGCGCAACACCGAGCTCATGGCCGCGCTGCGCCGGCGATTGCGACGGCCGACCGCCGCGCCGCCGACCCCGGCCCCCATGCTGCACATCGGTGCCGTCGCGCTGCGCAGCGACCCGGCGCTCGCGCTCACCGGGCGGCACTGCACCTCGGCCGTGCTCGACGACGCCGGGTTCGAGTTCGTCCACCCCGACCTCGACGCGGCGCTGGACGAGATCTACGGCTGAGTCACTCGACGTCGATGCCGAAGGGGGCGAGCAGCCCGAGCGCGCCGACGTGGTCGACCCGCAGGCCGCTCACGCGTGCCTCGCGCACGTCGATGACGTAGTCGCGCGCCCCACGCAGGTCGGCCTCTCGCAGGTCGGCCCGCACGAAGCGGGCACCGGCAAGGCTGCTGTCGTCGATCACCGCGCCCCGCAGGGTGGCGTCCTCGAAGTCGGCGTCGGTCAGGACGCACCGCTCGAAGCGCGCCGCACCGAGGTCCAGCCCGGCGAAGCTGCCCATCGACAGCTGGCAGTCGACAAAGGTGCACGGGTCGGGCGAGAGCATCGGCTCGCGCAGCATCGCCCACGACGTCGCCAGCGCCTTGCAGCCGGTGAACGTGCAGCCGTCGAGGATGCTGTCCGGCCAGGCGACCCGCGAGAGGTCGACCCGCTCGAAGGTGCAGCCCTCGAACCGGACCCCGGCCAGGGTGGCCCCCGCCCACGACGTGTCGCGGATCGTGCAGCCGACGAGCTCGAGGTCGGCGAGCCGCTCCCCGTCGTCGAGGCCGCCGGTGATCACCTCGTCGACGATGCTCGTACGGCCGATGACGTGCTCGAGGAGGGTGCCCATGCCGGCACGCTACCGAGGGGGCACGACAATGGCTCGATGCGTGTCTTTGCCGCGCTCGTCCCGTCCGACGAGGCACTCACCGAGCTCGAGACCTTCGTCGAGCCCCGCCGAGAGGTCGAGTCGGTGCTGCGCTGGACGCCCTCGCACCTGTGGCACGTGACCCTCGCCTTCATCGCCGAGGTGCCCGGGAGGGCGGTCGACGACCTCGTCGACGCGGTCGCCGAGGTCGCTGCCGGGTCGACACCGATCCCGCTGCGGCTCAAGGGCGCCGGCGCGTTCCCGGACATTGCCACGGCACGCGTCGTGTGGACGGGTCTGGACTCCGATGCCCCGCACGGGCTGGCCGACCTCGAGCGCCTCGCCCTGCGCACCCGCACGGCCTGCGGCCGCCTGGGCCTCTCCCCCGCCGGCGGCACCTACCGACCGCACCTGACCCTGGCGCGCAGCCGACACCCCTTCGACGCGACGCACTGGCTGCGGGCCATGGACACGCACGCGGGCCCCTCGTGGGACGCCGACACGATCACGGTCTTCGTCTCGCGCGGCCACCGCGGTGGCCGGCCGTCCTACGAGGCCGAGGCGATCTGCCCGCTGGGCACCTGACACGGGGCACACGGACGCGGTGCACACGGATGCCGCCGTCGGCAATTCGGTGGCGCCCCGACGACCCGCTGGGTCACCATCGCGGCATGGCCCACATCGCGATGTTCGGCGTCGACGCCGTCAGCCACACCCTCCCCAGCCTCGAGATCCTGCGCGAGCTCGTCGCCCGCGGGCACCGGGTGAGCGTCATCAACGACAGCCGTCAGCGCGAGCTCGTCGAGGGGACCGGCGCCGAGCTCGTGGCGTGCGCCTCGACCCTGCCCCGGGGCGAGTGGCCGCAGGACCCGATCGCCGCGATGCGCCTCTTCCTCGAGGACGCGGTGCAGGGCCTGGCGCAGGTGCGCTCGCGCTTCGACGCCGAGCCGGCCGACCTCTACCTCGCCGACATCGGCGGCTACGGCGGCCGGGTACTCGCCGAGGCCCACGGCCGCCCCTTCGTCCAGCTCTCCCCCACGTACGTTGCGTGGGAGGGCTACGCCGAGGAGGTCGGCGCACAGGTCATGGCCCTGCCGGGCGCCGACGCCTACCGCGCGGACTTCGCCGCGTGGCTCGAGCGCGAGGGGGCGGTCACGACCGACCCGGATGCCTTCGCCGGTGTCCCTCCCCGGGCCCTGGCCCTCGTACCCCGGGCGATGCAGCCGAACGCCGACCGCGTCGACGAGGAGCGCATCACCTTCGTCGGGCCGTGCATCGGTGAGCGTTCGGACCAGGGCACCTGGCAGCGACCTCCGGGCGCCGAGGTCGTCGTCCTCGTCTCGCTCGGGTCGAGCTACACGGACCAGCCGGAGTTCTACCAGCAGTGCGTCGCGGCGTTCTCGGGCCGGCCGGGGTGGCACCTCGTGCTGCAGGTCGGCCGCCGCATCGACCTCGAGGCCCTCGGTGAGGTCCCGGACGGCGTCGAGGTGCACCGGTGGGTGCCGCAGGTGGCGATCCTGCGCGAGGCCGACCTCTTCGTCACCCACGCCGGCATGGGCGGCTGCGCCGAGGGACTGCTCACGGCGACCCCGATGATCGCCGTGCCGCAGGACGTGGACCAGTTCACCAATGCCGACACCCTCGTCGGGCTCGGCGTGGCCCGGCGGCTGGACACCGTCGACGCCACCTCCGCGGCCCTGCGCGCCGCCGGCGACGAGCTGCTCGGTGACCGCGAGGTCGCCGCTCGGCTCGCCGAGCTGGCACACGCCGCCCGGGCCGAAGGGGGGACCTCCCGGGCCGCGGACCTCGTCGAGGCCGAACTGCCGGGCAGGACCGCGGGGGCCTGAGCCCCCGCGGCTCCTCAGTCGCGGGTCAGGCGGCGGTGCGTCACCCGGTGCGGGCGCGCAGCCTCCTCGCCGAGACGCTCGATCTTGTTGGCCTCGTAGCCCTCGAAGTTGCCCTCGAACCAGTACCAGCTCGCCGGGTCCTCCTCGGTGCCCTCGTAGGCGAGGATGTGGGTCGCGACGCGGTCGAGGAACCACCGGTCGTGGGAGATGACCACGGCACACCCGGGGAACTCAAGCAGCGCGTTCTCCAGGGACCCGAGGGTCTCGACGTCGAGGTCATTGGTCGGCTCGTCGAGGAGCAGCACGTTGCCGCCCTGCTTGAGGGTGAGCGCCAGGTTGAGACGGTTGCGCTCACCGCCGGAGAGCACGCCCGCCTTCTTCTGCTGGTCGGGCCCCTTGAAGCCGAACTGGCTGACGTAGGCGCGCGAGGGGATCTCGACCTGACCGACCTGGATGTGGTCGAGCCCATCGGAGACGACCTCCCAGACGTTCTTCTCCGGGTCGATGCCGGCGCGGCTCTGGTCGACGTAGGACAGCTTGACCGTGTCGCCGATGTCGACCGTGCCTGCGTCCGGCTCCTCGATGCCGACGATGGTCTTGAAGAGCGTGGTCTTGCCGACGCCGTTGGGGCCGATGATGCCGACGATGCCGTTGCGCGGGAGGGAGAACGAGAGGTCCTCGATGAGCACCCGGTCGTCGAAGCCCTTCTTCAGGTCCCGGACCTCGATCACCTTGCTGCCCAGGCGCGGGCCCGGCGGGATCTGGATCTCCTCGAAGTCGAGCTTGCGCGTCCGGTCGGCCTCGGCGGCCATCTCCTCGTACCGCTCGAGGCGCGCCTTGTTCTTCGTCTGGCGGGCCTTGGGGTTGGAGCGGACCCACTCGAGCTCGTTCTTCAGGCGCTTGGCGAGCTTCGCGTCCTTCTTGCCCTGGATCTGCAGGCGCTCCTGCTTCTTTTCCAGGTAGGTCGAGTAGTTGCCCTCGTAGGGGTAGAGCCGGCCGCGGTCGACCTCGGCGATCCACTGCGCGACGTTGTCCATGAAGTACCGGTCGTGCGTCACGGCGACGACGGCGCCCGGGTAGGACGCGAGGTGCTGCTCGAGCCACAGGACGGACTCGGCGTCCAGGTGGTTGGTGGGCTCGTCGAGCAGCAGCAGGTCCGGCTTCTGCAGGAGCAGCTTGCACAGCGCGACCCGGCGACGCTCACCACCGGAGAGGCGGGTGACGTCGGCGTCCGGCGGCGGGCAGCGCAGCGCGTCCATCGCCTGCTCGAGCTGGGAGTCCAGGTCCCACGCGTCCGCGTGGTCGATGTCCTCCTGGAGCTGGCCCATCTCCTCCATCAGCGCGTCGAAGTCCGCGTCGGGCTCGGTCATGAGCTCGGAGATCTCGTTGTACCGGTCGAGCTTGGCCTTGATCTCGCCGGCGCCCTCCTCGACATTGCCCAGGACGGTCTTGTCCTCGTTGAGCGGAGGCTCCTGCAGGAGGATGCCCACGGTCGCGCCCGGCTTGAGGCTCGCCTCGCCGTTGCTCGGCTGGTCGAGCCCGGCCATGATCTTCAGGATGGTCGACTTGCCGGCCCCGTTGGGCCCGACCATCCCGATCTTGGCGCCGGGGAAGAAGGACATCGAGACGTCATCGAGGATGACCTTCTCGTTGTGCGCCTTGCGGGCACGGACCATGGTGTAGATGTAGTCGGCCATGGGGGCAGGCTATCCACTCCCGCCCCCACGCCCGAATCCACCACCGTCAGACCGGCTGCGGTACCTCGTCCGCGGCGCCCTCGTGCTCGTCGAGGACCTCCCCCGTCGTGACGTCGACGCGCCCCGACGACGTCTGCTGCGACGACTCGGCCCCCGACTCGCTGCCCGGGTGGGGCGTCCCCCACGTCTGCTCCTCGGACTCCGCGATCCGGGTCGTCATCCGGTCATAGCCCGGCTGGCTCGCCGCGAGCGCCTCCGGGTCCACCCCGCCGCGCGACGCCTTGCTGTACTCCGTCGTCCCGTAGGTCAGGTCGTGCCCGACGCTCAGCGCCTCGATGTCCGCGGACGACCCCCAGGAGTTGTCGGAGCGCTGCCAGTCGTTGATCGTCAGCCGGCCGTGGACGACCACGGGGTCGCCCTTGCCGAGCGACTCGTGGGAGTTGGCCCCGAGCGCCCGGTAGGTCGCGACGTTGTAGAAGCTCGTGGGCCCGTCGACCCACACGCCCTCGCGGGTGCGTCGACGCACGGTGCTCGCAATCCGGAAGGTCGTGAACTGCACGCCGCCTCGCGTGGTGCGGTGCTCGGGGTCGGCGACGACCCGGCCGCCGACGGTCACTTCGGTCTCGTTCATGGGTGCACTCCCTGCTCTCCCCGCCCTCCCGCGTCTCGGGTGGGCTCGTGGCTCCACCCTCGGGGTCGGAGGCCGGCGAAGGCAGTGGTGCGCGCAGGGTGTGGAGAGCGTCCGGGGACGCGAGGTGGCTGTGGACGGAGAGGTGGTCGTGGATCGAGCGCCGCTCAGCCCAACGCGCGCCGGATCCCCTCGCGGGTGCGGGCGTGGTCGGCGAGCACCTGCTCGACGGGCTCGATGACCCGCTCGTCGGCGACCTCGCCGATGGCCCGGCGCAACCGCTTGTCGACCGTCGCGGCCCGCGTGCGCGCGCCGATGCCGGCGAGCCACCGCCCGATGGCGGCCAGCAGCAGTCCGCAGACGATCCCCCCGACGAGCAGGAGGAAGGGCGTGGCGAAGGGCCCGACGTCGGCGGTCGGGATGTCGGGCAGCTGCAGCCACCCGGCGAGCGCGATGACGACGAGCCAGATCAGCCCGGCGACGGCGGCGACCGCCAGCAGGACCTGCAGCAGACCGAAGATCGCCCACCAGACCGGCTTGCGGCCACGCAGCGACGTGCGCATCACCGCCATGTCGAGCTCGTCGGCGAGATCGCGGTCGGCGGGACGGGCCGCGTCGGCGACGGCGTCGGCCCACCGGACGGGCAGCCCCTCCCCCGCGGACGTCCCGATCCGCCGGGAGGCGAGGTCGACGGCCGCCCGCGCTGCCGGCGCCGGCGGCGGGATGGACGAGCGCCCGAGGACGGCGCGCACGTCGTGCTCGGTGATGTCGGGGGCACCGTCGACCTCCCGGTCGAGGCGCAGTCGCTTGAGGGGTGCGGGGCGCAAGGCTCGCACCCACCGGGTGAAGGGCCATCCGGTCCGTGCCCACGACTCCATGCGGAAGTCGCGGGCGACCGCCTCGACCACGGTGGGCACACCGGCGCTGCGGGCGAGCGCGTCGACGAGCTCGGCGCGAGCCCGGTCGGGCACGCCGTGCTCGCCGTCGGCGACGGAGGACCCCAGTCCCTCGGCGGCGGTGCGCAGGTCCGCACCGAGCCGGTGGCGGGCGGCGTCGGAGTGCTCGACGGCGCCGCGCAGGCGGGCCCGCAGCTCGTCGAGGCCGTCGCCGGTCCGGGTCGAGGTGCCGAGGACCTCGTGGTCGGCCAGTCCGTCGCGCTGCAGCAGCCGCTCGAGGTCGGCGACGACCTGGTCTCGGCCGTCGGAGGAGAGCCGGTCGACCTGGTTGAGCACGACGATGGTCACGGCGCCGTACTCGCGCAGCACCGCGACGTAGTCGTCGTGGAGGACGGCGTCGGCGTACTTCTGCGGGTCGGTCACCCAGACGAAGACGTCGACGAGCTCGAGGACCCGGGTCGCCTCCTCGCGGTGGGCCGACTCCCGGGAGTCGAAGTCCGGCAGGTCGACGAGGACGAGACCGCTCAACGGGTCGCCGTCGGAGCCCTCGACCTGGTGCCGCGTCCCGACGGAGAGCCAGTCGAGCAGCTCCCCGGCCGGCTCGGACCCCCACACGGCGGCCGTGGGGGTCGACGTCATCGGTCGGCGCATGCCGGTCTGCGCGACGTCGGCACCGACGAGCGCGTTGAAGAGCGAGGACTTGCCCGACCCGGTCGCCCCGGCGAGGGCGACGACGGTGTGGCCACCGACGAGCCCGGTGCGTTCGCGCACCTTGTCGGCGACCTCACCTGCCCGTGCAGCCGGCTGCCGCTCGAGACGGTCGCCACCGATCTCCAGGGCCTGGGACAGCGCCTCGGCCCGGGCGCCCAGCTCCTCGACGGACAGCGCCGAGGACCCACCACCGCGACGAAGGGGGTTGCGCGGGCTCATCGCTGCGCCTCCCCGACGGCGGCGGCGGCCTGCTGCAGTCGCCTCACCTGAGCCTCGCTCACCGCGAGATCGCCGACGACCTCGGTGTAGCGCTCCCGCTCGGCGGCGTAGAGCTCCTCGACGCGCTCGAGGAGGAGCGAGCGGGCCTTCTTGGCCATCTCGCGCACGGCCTGGTCGCCGAAGATCGCCTCGAGGACCTTCTGCGCCACCGCGGTCGTGCCACCGGCGATGGCCACCTCGGGCGCGACGAGGACACCGCCGGTGTGGGCGAAGGAGACGAGCATGAGGAAGAGGCCGATGCCGTTGACGCCGTAGGCGGCGATGCGCGCATTGGTACGGCGGTTGCCCCCTTCGGCCCGGACGATGTCGAGCACGTCGCCCTGCCAGTCGCGCACGAGGCGCTCGACCGCCGGCTCGAGGCCCGGTGAGGACCGTCCGAGCTCGGGGTGCCCGTCGAGGACGACCGGGCCGGCCTCCGTGCCGCGCCAGGCGCGCACGACGGTGGCGGCGGCGGTGTCGGCCTCGGCGATGAGCAGCGCGCTGACGCCGGTGTGGAGGGCCTGGTCGAGCTCGGCGGACGGCGGCGGACCGCCGGCCATCCGTGAGGTGACGCGGTCGCGCAGGCGGGAGACACCCTGCTCCACCTTGCGGAAGAACTCGCCGGTGCCGACGAACTCCTGCCACCGCGCGAGCACCTCGCCGCGCAGGAGCTGGCCGTCCTTCATGCCCTCGGTCACGCCCTCCTCGGCCGTGTCGTAGGCGTCGTAGGCGGCCTGGGCCAGGCTGCTCGTCTGCTCCCGGTGCGCCTGGGCCGCGGCGATCAGGCCCTGCGCGCGCCCGTCGAGTGAGCGCAGCGCGCCCTGGAGCGTCTGCCGGATGACCATGGTGCGGGCGCGCTGGTCACCGGCGAGCGCGGTGAGCCAGCCGCGCAGCCGCTCGATGTCGGCCTCGGGGATCAGCCCGTCGGCGTCGAGCTCGGTCTCGGGGACGGTGAAGACGGGCGCGGTCTCGAGACCCTGCTCGCGCAGCATCTCGATCAGGTGGGTGCGTACCTCTGCCATGGCCGGCCGATCGACGCGGTCCAGGACGAT
>NZ_BCSQ01000037.1 GCF_001570945.1 Janibacter anophelis NBRC 107843 | reverse complement strand
GGCCCGGGCCCCACGCGGGGCCCGGGCCGATGCAGTGCTGCTCGGTCAGCGGTTCTTCTTGGCGGCCTTCTTCGCCTGCTTCGCGGCGGCACGCCGCTCGGCGCGGGTCCCGCCGGCGGCGGAGCCCCCTTCGTCCCGCTCCTCGACTCCGCCGTCCTCCGACGGGGCCGAGTAGTGCAGGTTGCGCGGTCGTGAGCCGTCCTCGAGCCCCTTGGCCGTGACCTGCGGGCGAGCCGACTCCCCCGCCCCGCCGAGGAGCGCGTCCACGCTCTTGGGCTGGGTGGACGACTCGGGCGCAGAGGGCACCTGCACCTCGGAGTTGAAGAGGTAGCCGACCGACTCCTCCTTGATGGCGTCGTTCATCGCCTCGAAGAGCTGGAAGCCCTCGCGCTGGTACTCCACGAGCGGGTCGCGCTGGGCCATGGCCCGCAGCCCGATGCCCTCCTTGAGGTAGTCCATCTCGTAGAGGTGCTCGCGCCACTTGCGGTCCAGGACCGAGAGCACGACGCGGCGCTCGAGCTCGCGGGCCACCGGCTCGGTCAGCTCCGCCTCGCGGCGGTCGTAGGCCTCGTGGATGTCGGTGACGATCTCCTCACGCAGACCGGCGGCGGTCAGGCCGGCCAGGCTGCCCGCACCGTCGACGAGCTGCTGGGGGGTGAGCGAGGCCGGGTAGATGGCGCTCAGCGCCGTGAAGAGGCGGTCGAGGTCCCAGTCCTCGGAGAAGCCGCCCGCCGTCTCGGCGTCGACGTAGCCACTGACGACGTCGGTCATGAAGTGGCGGACCTGCTCCTCGAGGTCCTCACCCTTGAGGACGCGGCGGCGCTCGTCATAGACGACGGTGCGCTGTCGGTTGAGGACGTCGTCGTACTTGAGGACGTTCTTGCGCGTCTCGTAGTTCTGGCTCTCGAGCTGGCTCTGCGCGCCCTCGATCGAGCGGGTGAGCATCTTGCCGGCGATCGGCGTCTCGTCGTCGATCTTGGCCGTCGTCATCACGCGATCGACGAAGGCGGCGTTGAACAGCCGCATGAGGCTGTCCTCGAGCGAGAGGTAGAAGCGCGACTCGCCGGGGTCACCCTGACGACCGGAACGACCACGCAGCTGGTTGTCGATGCGGCGCGACTCGTGGCGCTCGGTGCCCAGGACGTACAGGCCGCCGAGCTCGGTGACCTCCTCGTGCTCCGCCTCGACCGCCTTCTCGGCCTCGGCGAGCGCGTCGTCCCACGCCGCCTCGTACTCCTCCGGGGTCTCCTCCGGGTCGAGCCCGCGCGCCTTGAGCTCGGCGACGGCCCGGAACTCCGGGTTGCCACCGAGCATGATGTCGGTGCCGCGGCCGGCCATGTTGGTCGCGACCGTCACCGCTCCCCTGCGGCCCGCGTCGGCGACGATGCTCGCCTCGCGCTCGTGGTGCTTGGCGTTGAGGACCGCGTGCTTGATCTTGCGCTTGGCGAGCTCCTGCGAGAGGTACTCGCTCTTCTCGACGCTCGTCGTGCCGACGAGGACGGGCTGGCCCTCGGCGTGGCGCTCGGCGATGTCGTCGACGACGGCGTTGAACTTCGCCTGCTCGGTCCGGTAGACGAGGTCCGGCTGGTCCTTGCGGATCATCGGACGGTTGGTGCGGATCGGCACGACACCCAGGCCGTAGATCGAGTTGAGCTCCCCGGCCTCGGTCTGCGCCGTACCGGTCATGCCGGAGAGGGTGTCGTACATGCGGAAGTAGTTCTGCAGGGTGATCGTCGCGAGGGTCTGGTTCTCGTTCTTGATCTCCACACCCTCCTTGGCCTCGATCGCCTGGTGCATGCCCTCGTTGTAGCGGCGGCCGGCCAGCATGCGACCGGTGTGCTCGTCGACGATGAGGACCTCGCCGTTCATGACGACGTAGTCCTTGTCGCGGGTGAACAGCTCCTTGGCCTTGATCGCGTTGTTGAGGTAGCCGATGAGCGGGGTGTTGACGCTCTCGTAGAGGTTGTCGATGCCGAGGAGGTCCTCGATCTTCTCGATGCCCGGCTCGAGGATGCCGACGGTGCGCTTCTTCTCGTCGACCTCGTAGTCGCCCTCGGCCTCGATGCCCCGCATGAGGTCGGCGCCGTGGCCCTTCTCGAGCTTCTTCACCATCTTGGCGAACTCGACGTACCACTTCGTCGGCTGGTCCGCGGGCCCCGAGATGATCAGCGGGGTACGGGCCTCGTCGATCAGGATCGAGTCGACCTCGTCGACGATCGCGAAGTTGTGGCCGCGCTGGACCAGCTCCTCGGTGTTCCAGGCCATGTTGTCGCGCAAGTAGTCGAAGCCGAACTCGTTGTTGGTCCCGTAGGTGATGTCCTTGGCGTACTCGGCGCGCCGCTGCTCCGGGTTCATCGACGAGAGGATGACGCCCGTCTCGAGTCCGAGCGCGCGGTGGACGCGTCCCATGAGCTCGGCCTGGTACTCGGCGAGGTAGTCGTTGACCGTGACGACGTGCACGCCCTTGCCCTCGATGGCATTGAGGTACGAAGGGAGGGTCGCGACGAGCGTCTTGCCCTCACCGGTCTTCATCTCGGCGACATTGCCCTGGTGCAGGGCAGCCCCACCCATGATCTGCACGTCGAAGTGCCGCTTGCCGATGGTGCGACGGCTCGCCTCGCGCACGGCGGCGAAGGCCTCCGGGAGGATGTCGTCGAGGGTCTCGCCGTCCTTGAGGCGCTTGCGGAAGACGTCGGTCTCGGCCCGCAGCTCGGCGTCGGTCAGCTTCTCGAAGTCCTCCTCGATGGCGTTGACCTGGGCGGCGATGCCTTCGAGCCGCTTGACGGTACGGCCCTCTCCGGCGCGGAGGATGCGCTCGACGATCTTCACGAAACAAAGCTCCTGACGTCTCTTCCATCCGGGCACGACACAACGCCGCTGCACGGAACAGTCTGCTGACAGGCTAATCGCTTGCCGGGTCGGTCACCGACCGGACACCCTTGCCGAGTGAACGAGCAGGTGGCCACCGTGGTTCCGAGGGCCTTCCCCGACGTCGTGCCCGTCCTGACGAAGGGAGCGGTGCGGCTGCGCGCGATGACCGAGCGCGACCTCCCTTCGCTCGTCGAGCAGAGCAATGACCCCGAGTCGATCGCCTGGACCGTGGTCCCGCAGCCGCACGGTCTCGACGACGCCCGAGCCGCCCTCGCCTTCCACGCGGAGCAGTGGACCGAGTCGGGCGGACGGCGCTACTGGGCCATCGAGCGCCTCCCCCATGAGGACGCGCCGGGCACCCCCTTCGCCGGGGTCATCAACGTGCGGCCGAGCGGCCGGGAGGGTGACGCCTGGGAGACGGGCTTCTCGCTGCATCCCGCTGCGCGCGGGCGTGGCGTGATGTCGGCGGCCCTGCGGCTCGCGGCGCAGTGGGCCTTCGACCAGGGGGCGCCGAGCCTGCGCTGGTGGGCTGCCCGGGGCAACTTCGCCTCGTGGCGGGTCGCCCACGCCGCCGGGTTCACCCACCACGGCACCCTGCCGAGTGCCGTGCACCTGCGGGGGCAGCGGTCGGCGGACGCCTGGGTCGCCTCCCTGCTGGCCGGGCAATCGATGACGCCGCGGCACCCATGGATCGTCCCGCCGGTCATCGAGGCCGACGGCCTGCGCCTGCGCCCGATCCGTGACGACGACCGGGCTGTCGCCGAGCCCCACGACCGTCCCGCGCACCACCTGCCCGCACGCGCGGTCCCGACCCCCGAGACCTTCGACGACTGGCTGCTGCGACGACGCGAGGGGATGTCCCTCGGCCGCGGCGTCAACTGGTCCATCGCCGACGCCGCGACGGACGATCCCCTCGGTGAGGTCCTCCTCTTCGTGCGCGAGGGGGCGCTCGAGGCGGGCGGGAGCGCCGAGCTGGGCTACGCGATGCGCCCGAGTGCCCGCGGCCGCGGGATCGCGGGCCGTGCTGCCCGACTGGCGTCGGAGCACGCACTGCGACCGGTCGCAGAGGGCGGCCTGGGGTTGCGTCGGTTGGTCGCCGAGACCGCCGCCGACAACGAGGCGAGCAACCGGGTCCTGGCCGGTGCGGGGTTCACGGTCTGGGGACGTGAGGAGGCCGCCGACGCGCCGGACGGGAGCATCGGCCCTGCGCTGCACTGGGAACGACTGGCCTGATCAGGCGCCCACGACCTCGCCGAGACCGAGCCAACCGGCCATCTGCGCCAGTTCCTCCGCGAGCTCGCGCCGGTCGTCCGCTCCCCCACGCCCGGGCTCCCACGTGACCTGCCGGGCGAGCAACGTCCCGGCGGAACGGTCGGCCTTGAGGTCGACCCGTCCGACGAGCGCGTCGCCGACGAGGAAGGGCAGCACGTAGTACCCGTGCACCCGCTGCTCGGCGGGCGTGTAGATCTCGATGCGGTAGTGGAAGTCGAAGAGCCGCTCGACCCGCGGCCGGCACCACACCATGCTGTCGAAGGGGGACAGCACCGCCCGGGCGTGCACGGCCCGGGGCCGGCGGGCCTCGGCGTGCAGCCAGGCCGGCTGCGCCCAGCCCCGCACGTCCACCGGTTCGAGCTCGCCGATGCGCTCGAGCTCCGCGATGGCCGGACGCACCCGGTCGCGCCTGAGCCGGAAGTAGTCGGCGAGATCGGCCTCGGTCGCCACGCCCATCGCCCGGGCGGAGATCCGCACGAGCTCGAGGTACGCCTCGGGCTCGTCCGGTCGGGCGCTCGGTTCCAACCAGGCCCGGGACTCCCCCTTCGGCACGACCCGCTCGAGCGAGGCATAGCGCCGCTCGAACTGCGTGGTCCGCCCGGCGGAACTGATCTCGCCGGCCCAGAAGAGGTACTCGAGGGCGTGCTTGACCTGCGACCAGTTCCACCCCCAGTGCTCCCGCTCGCCCTGCCGCTCGTGCCCGAGGGCGGCCTCGAGCTCGCGCGCGGTGCGCGGCCTGCCCGCGGCGACCTCCTGTCGCACGGCGGCCAGGACGTCCGGGTGGTCGCGCGCCACCCGCTGCATGCCGCCCCACGAGCCGTCGACGACGCGACGCATCCGGGGGTGCTCCATGAGCGGCCAGGTCGACGGCGGTATGAGGCTGGCCTCGTGCGCCCAGTACTCGACGAGTCGACGGGGCGCCCGGTCGCGCATCCGGTCCAGCAGCGCCGTCTCGTACGGGCCGAGGCGGGAGAAGAAGGGCAGGTACTGGCTGCGCGTCAGCACGTTGACGCTGTCGATCTGCACCAGGCCCACGGTGTCGACGACCCGCTGGAGGTCGCGCGTTGTGGGCACGTGCCCGGGGCGGGGTCGAGCCAGACCCTGCGCGGCGATCGCGATGCGGCGGGCGGCGGCAGGCGTCAGTGAACGGCTCACACCACCACCCTGCCCGGTCGCACCGACAACGTGCGGCGCGGCCCCGCACCCGGGTCGGGTGCGGGGCCGCGCGGGAGTCGTGCGGTGCGTGTCAGCCCACCGAGGCGCGCGCCCGGGAGACATCGGTGCCGTTGACGGCGGCGACACCGTCGACGTGGGTGCCGTTGACGGCAGCGGCCTCCCCCTCCTGCACGTCGAGGTGGATGACACCGTAGGACCAGCCGCGCCGGCGGTAGACGACGCTCGGTCGGTCGAAGTCGGAGTCGTGGAAGAGGAAGAAGTCGTGCCCCACGAGCTCCATGCGGCGCACGGCCTCGGCGAGGGTCATCGGGGCCGACTCGTGGACCTTTTCGCGGACCTCGACCGGGCTGTCGCCGATGGTGCCGAACTGGTCGCTCTCCTGCGGCGACTCGTCGGTCGGCAGGTCGGTCGACAGCGGCTCGGTCAGCCCGGCGGTGGCCTCGGCGACGGACCGGCGGCGGCGACCGCGCAGGACATTGCGCTTGTCGTGGGCCCGGCGCAGTCGCTCGAGGAGCTTGTCGACGGCGAGGTCGACCGCGGCCTGGCGGTCGTCGTGGCAGGCCTCGGCCCGGATGACCGGACCCTTGGAGCGGCACGTGATCTCGACGCGCTCGCTGGCCTTGGCCTGCCGTGGATTGGGCTCGTGACTCACCATGACCTCGATCCGCTGGACGCGAGGATCGAGCTGCGGGACCTTCGACAACTTGGTGTCGAGGTAGTCGCGCAGTCGATCGGAGACGTTGACATGGCGTCCGGTGATGGCAATTTCCACGGAGTCCTCCTGGGGACGTCGGTGATGCAATGTGTCACGCCTGGCGAGGGCGTCGGGTCCGGTGCACCACCTCCCTTGCGGGGAGCTCGGTCGTCACGGGCTGCCGCCCGTGGACGCGGAAGGCCCCTGCTCCGCACCGGCTGTGCCGGCCGTACGAGGGGCCCATGACGACACGTTAGTCCGCCGGACGACGGAAAGGTAGGGCGGGCGGTGGGGACCTGCGTGGTGTCACCATGCACACCGCCATGCCCACGCTCGCGGCGCCGGCGGCGCGCAGGGCGCGCCTCCCTTCGCCGAGCGTGGCACCCGACGTCAGGACGTCGTCGACGAGCACGCAGGGTCGGCCCCGCACGGACTCGGGCGTGCGGACCCGCATGGCCCCTTTGAGGTTGTCCTGTCGCGCCTGCCGGCCCAGACCCGCCTGGTCGGCGGTGCGCCGGGCCATCGTGAGCACGGGCGCCGGCTCGACCTCGGGTCCCAGGAGGTGCGCCACGCGGCGCACCAGCACCAGCGTCGGACGGTCACCTCGTCGGCGTACCGCTGAGGGGTCGCTCGGGACGGGCACGAGGAGGACGGGACCACCCCCTGCCGGGTGGCGCATCAGCTCCCGACCCACCGCGTCCGCGAGCAGTCGCGCCAGCGGGTCGGTGAGGTCGCGGCGCCCGTCGTCCTTGAAGGCCTTCATCACCCGCGCCGATACTCCCTCGTACCGGAGGGTCCCGGAGCATCCCGGCCACTCCGCCGGGACGGGGACGGGTGCCACCGGACCGGTCTCGTCCAGGGCCGACCCGGCCAGCTCGTCTCGGCAGGCCGGGCACAGGGTCGGGCCGGGCTGCCCGCACCCGGCGCAGTCACGCGGCAGCACGAGGTCCAGTGCGGCGCCCAGCACGGCCGTCATCGTCGCGGTACCCACGCTCGCAGTCTGGCGTCGGCGACGGCTGACGACCGGGGAACCGGCCCGGGTGTGGACGACGGGGTCCCTGCGTCAGCTGCTGTGGATCACTTGCCCGCGGTGACGACTCCGGTGAGGGCCGTGAGCTCCTGCCAGCGTCCACCGGAGCGCTGGAAGACCCGCCCACCAGCGGACGTCAGCACGACGTCCTTGTCATCGCCCGTCGTCGTGATGCTGACCGCGCCCGGCCGCTCGGTCATCGGTTCGACCTGACCACCCACGTGCACCAGATAGGGCTGCAGCACCGTCTGCTTGTCCTTGCGGCCGATGACCGCCAGGGTCGTCTGGTCGACCCACACCGCCTCGGTCATCTCGACGAGCGAGGCCCCGACGCGGAAGCTCTGCGGCGAGGTCTTCGTCGGCAGGCCATTGGCCCGCCGCACGACGCCGGCCACCTCGAGCGTGCTCCCGGCGCGCGGGATCTGCTCGGAGATGACCGCGATGCGGCTGCCCTCGGGCGAGATGACCGCCGCCTGGACGAGGCGACTGCCCAACCACGGGGTGGGGATGTACTGGGGCTCTGCGGCGTCCTCGTCGGTGGGGTCGACGGTCGCGTTGATGGCCCAGAGGCGGTGCCCCGCCTCGCGCCCCAGGCCGGAGCCGCCGACCCACAGCACACCGCCGTAGTCGTAGCACGGGTGACACATGTCAGCGGCGAAGGTCGGCACGTCCGTGTGGGTGCCGTCCTCGTTGTACCGCACCAACTCGCGTCCGGTGCGGTCGACGGCCGCGACCTCCTTGCCGTCGATCCGCAGCGCGAGGCGGGTCGACGTCTCCGGGATCGGCTCGAAGGTCGAGTCGGCGGTGCGCATGTGCTGCTCGGACGCCGAGGCCAGTCGGTCCCCGACCCGCACCAGCTTCGTCCCGCGCCGCGCCATGACGACGGGTGTGCTCGTCTGCGCGCGGTCGACGAAGCCGAGCTGCTCCGGGGTCGTCAGCGGCTCGGTGAGTCCCAGGTCCAGCTCGTTGCCCGACAGGGTGATGACGACCTCGGTGACGGCCGGCAGCGACATCAGGGTGGCGACGAGCTGGGCCGCCAGCTGCTTGCGCACGGTCGCCGCATCCGCGACGGACTCGCTGTCCAGGTCCACCCGGGCCACTCCGTCACGCACGGGGACGGCGTCGACGACGAGGCGGGCGCCCGTGTCCGTGGAGACGGCGTCCTCGAGGTAGTCGGGCACTCTCCCGAGCTGCGCCCGCACGAGCCGGGTCGCGAGCTGGTCCTGGGGGAACCACCGTTGGTCCACGACGAGGGAGTTCCATCCGATGGCGGGGTAGTGCACCGGGTAGTCGCGGAAGATGAAGCCGACCTCCTGCTCCTGCAGGACGCGGCCGAAGCCTTCCTCGAGCTGGTCGATGCGCCACTCGCCGTCGACCGTCGTCATGGTGAACTCGAAGATCTCCCAGAGGTTGTGCGGCGCCACCGTGTAGCGCCCCTCGGTGTCGATGGTCGCGCGCACGTGCACCTTTGTCCGGTAGGTGTCGGGCTTGCCCTGCACCCGCGTCACCTTGGGTTCGGTCCCTCCGTAGATCACCGTCCGGCTGTCGGGGATCCAGCCGCGGGCGAGGGCGTCGGTGAGGTAGGAGCGCGTGATGTCGAGTCGCTCGCCGCTCGTGGCTCCCGCGTGCAGGAAGCCCAGGATGATCTGCTCCGGCGTCGCGCCCTCGTCGGGGCGGTTGGGGATGCGATTGAGCGGGACGGGAGGCTCACCGTCCACCTTGAGCCCCGGACGGACGGTCGAGTCCGCACCGAGCCCACACCCCGCGAGGGCACCGGCCGCCAGGAGCCCGAAGGCCCCTCGTCGGGTCAGGCCCGCGCCGGGGGTCATGCCGCGCCCTTCGGCAGGTCTCCCTCGCGCGGCGTGAGCGGCAGGGGTGAGGTCGTGAGGGGCCCACCGGCCGCGCGCGGGACCGTGAGCCGGAAACGGGACCCGACGCCGGGCTCACCCCACGCCTGCAGCCATCCGTGGTGCAGTCGCGCGTCCTCGAGGGCGATCGCCAGGCCGAGGCCAGACCCGCCCGTCGTGCGCGTGCGGGCCGGGTCCGCTCGCCAGAAGCGGTTGAAGACGAGCGAGGCCTCGCCGGCCTTCAGCCCGACCCCGTGGTCCTCCACGAGGACAGCCGCGGCCTCGTCGTCGGCCCCGACCCAGATGTCGACGGGCTGCCCCTCGCCGTGCTCGATCGCATTGACGACGAGGTTGCGCAGGACCCTCTCGATGCGCCGTGCATCGACCTCGGCGACGGCCGACTCCCCCGGCACCCGGTGGACGGTGACCTCACTCCCCCGGGCGTCGGCGATCGACTCGGTGGAGTCGACGACGCGCTCGATGATGGCGAAGAGGTCGACGGGGTCCTGCTCCAGCACGGCGGCACCGGCGTCGTAGCGGCTGATCTCGAGCAGGTCGGCGAGCAGCTCCTCGAAACGGTCGAGCTCGTCGTGCAGCAGCTCCGCGGATCGCCCCGCGACGGGGTCCATCTCGTCGCGGGACGAGTGCAGCAGGTCGGCCGCCATGCGGATCGTCGTCAGCGGGGTGCGCAGCTCGTGGGAGACGTCCGAGACGAAGCGCTGCTGGACCCGGGAGAGGCCCTCGAGCTGACGGATCTGGGTCTGCAGGTTGTCTGCCATCTCGTTGAACGACTGACCGAGGAGGGCCAGGTCGTCGTGGCCCCGGGCCGACATCCGCTCGTTCAGGTGACCCGACGAGAGCCGTTCGGCAGCGGCCGCGGCCCGGCGCACGGGCGTGACGATCATGCTCGTCACGATGTACGCGATCGCGGAGACCAGGGCGATGAGGAAGAGCGCGCCGAGGGTGAAGGAGCGCGAGATCGTCCCGAGGGTCGCCTCCTCCTGGTCCATCGGGTAGATGAAGTAGATGTCGTACTTGTCGGCGCTGGGCACCTCGACCTGGGAGCCCACAACGACGGCAGGGACGGTCTCGGAGTCGGTGGGGGTACCGGGGAAGGCCGTGCCCACGCCGTCACCGACGGGGCGGGTGAGCTCGATGACCATCGTCTGCTGTCGGCTGGGATCGGCCGCGACGGCATCACGCAACGAGCTGGGCACCGACTCGAGGTTTACGTTGTCGGACTCCTCGGACGGAATGCGCACGTCGGAGGAGTTGTCGACGCTGCGGGTGAAGATGACGTAGCGGCTCTCGTCGCCGGCCGGCGCCTTGAGCGTGCGGTTGACGAGGTTGCTCGCGAAGACGGGCAGCTCGGGCGTACCGGTGTAGCCGTTGAACCCGGCCTGGGCGTCGTCGACGAGCTTGCGCGACTCGGCCTGGGCCAGGCTGATCCGGTTGTCCACCAGCCCGTCGGCGATCGAGCGGTACATCGTCAGGCTGATGATCGAGACGACGACGAGCCCGAGGATCAGCGTGCTCGTGACGACCCGGAAGCGCAGCGAGCGCCGCCACAGGTCGACGAGGGCCTTGACCTGCCGGACGAGGAAACCCTCATCGCGGGGTGCATCGTCATCCGCGACCTCGGGGCTCGGCGCGTCCGGGGCCTCGGTCTCCTCGGTGACGGAGCCCGAGGACATCGTCAGGACTGTCCTGCCTTGTACCCGACACCCCGGACGGTGACGACGATCTGGGGGTTCTCGGGGTCGTGCTCGATCTTGCTGCGCAGTCGCTGCACGTGGACGTTGACCAAGCGGGTGTCACCGGCGTGGCGGTAACCCCAGACCTGCTCGAGGAGCACCTCTCGGCTGAAGACCTGCCACGGCTTGCGGGCAAGGGCAACGAGGAGGTCGAACTCGAGCGGGGTCAGGGCCAGCGGCTGCTCGCCGCGCTTGACCGAGTGGCCTGCCACGTCGATCGTCAGGTCGCCGATCGTCAGCCGCTCCGGCTCCGGCTCGTCGCCGCGGCGGAGCCGGGCGCGCAACCGCGCGATGAGCTCCTGGGGCTTGAAGGGCTTGACGATGTAGTCATCGGCGCCGGACTCGAGGCCGACGACGACGTCGACGGTGTCCGTGCGGGCGGTCAGCATGACGATCGGCACCCCAGACTCCTGCCGCAGGCGACGGCAGATCTCGATGCCGTCCATCCCCGGCAGCATGACGTCGAGGAGGACGAGGTCGGGTCGGGTCTCGTGGAAGGCGTCGAGCGCACGGGCGCCGTCGGCGACGTGCGCGACGTCGAGGCCCTCCTTGCGCAGGACGATCCCGAGCATCTCGGCCAGCGCCTGGTCGTCGTCGACGACGAGGACACGTCCCTTCACGGTCTTCCCTTCCCACGTGGTGACAGCCCGCCCATCATCACACAGCGGGCGCCCGCTCCCGGTGTGCCACGGCGGGTACGGTGGTCCACGAGGCCCACGACCGGGCCTGCGGACGAGGGAGCCGTACCCGCACCACGACAAGACGGACTCACGAGGGAGTCCTGATGTCCTGGTTCGTGCTCATCGTCTCGGGGATGCTCGAGGCCGTCTGGGCGGGCGCCCTGTCCGCCTCCCGTGGTTTCACCCGCCGCGGCCCCACCGTCCTCTTCGCCGTCGCCCTCGTCCTGAGCATGCTCGGGCTGGCGTGGGCCATGACCGGCCTGCCGACGGGCACCGCCTACGCCGTGTGGGTCGGGATCGGCGCCAGCCTCACCGTCGTCTGGTCCATGGCGAAGGGGGACGAGGTCGCCTCCCCGGCCCGCCTGGGTCTGGTCGTCCTGCTCGTCGCCTGCGTCGCCGGCCTGAAGGTGGTGGCCTGAGATGCCGTGGGTGGTCCTGCTCGTCAGCGCCGTCCTCGAGGCCGTCTGGGCCACCGCGCTCGGCCGGTCCGACGGGTTCAGCGCCCCGCTCGCGACCTGTGTCTTCGTCGTCGCCCTCGCCCTGAGCATGGGCGGACTGGGCCACGCCGTGCGCACCATCCCCATCGGCACCGGTTACGCGGTGTGGACCGGGGTCGGTGCCGCCCTGACCGTCATCTGGGCGATGGCCACGGGTGACGAGACCTTCTCCCCCGCCAAGGCCCTGCTCCTCACCGGCATCGTCGCCGCCGTCATCGGCCTGAAGGTCCTGCCCTCCCGCCCGGACGAGTGACCCCCTTCGCACATCCGCCCGGGCGGCTGCGCGCCTGACGAACCGCCGACCGCGCATCTCCCCGGGTACCTGCGCGCCTGAGGTTGCGCGAGGCCCGGGGACGGCGTCGCGCGAATCAAGGAAAAGCCCGGACTCCTCCGGCACCGCGAGATGCGTGCGAAGTCGTCCGGGCTTTTCCCCAGCGCGGCGTCGTGCCCGGGCCTCGTCACGAGACTCAGCCGAGCGGGTATGGACCCACCCCGGACAATGAACCTCAGTACCGGTAGTGCTCCGGCTTGTACGGCCCGGCGACGTCGACGCCGAGGTACTCGGCCTGGCCCTTGGTCAGCTCGGTCAGCTCGACACCGAGGGCGTCGAGGTGGAGACGGGCGACCTTCTCGTCGAGGTGCTTGGGCAGGGTGGTGACGGTCGGCGCGCCGTCCTCGTCGACGTACTCGTCGGCCTTCGCGAACAGCTCGATCTGGGCGATCGTCTGGTTGGCGAAGGAGTTGCTCATGACGAAGCTCGGGTGCCCCGTGGCGTTGCCGAGGTTCATCAGGCGCCCCTCGGACAGGACGATGATCGAGTGGCCGTCGGCGAAGGTCCACTCGTGGACCTGCGGCTTGATCTCGGTCTTGGTGATGCCCTCGATCCGGGCGAGGCCAGCCATGTCGATCTCGTTGTCGAAGTGGCCGATGTTGGAGACGATCGCCTTGTTCTTCATCGAGGACATGTGCTCGGCGGTGATGACGTCGTAGCAGCCGGTGGTGGTGACGAAGATGTCGCCGTACTCGGCGGCCTTGTCCATCGTCGTGACCTCGAAGCCCTCCATCGCGGCCTGCAGCGCGCAGATGGGGTCGACCTCGGTGACGACGACGCGGGCGCCCTGGCCGGCGAGGGCACTGGCGACGCCCTTGCCCACGTCGCCGTAGCCGGCGACGACGGCGACCTTGCCGCCGACGAGCACGTCGGTGGCGCGGTTGAGGCCGTCGAGCACCGAGTGGCGGGTGCCGTACTTGTTGTCGAACTTGGACTTGGTGACCGCGTCGTTGACGTTGATCGCCGGGAACAGCAGCTCGCCGGCCTCGGCCAGCTGGTAGAGGCGGTGCACGCCGGTGGTCGTCTCCTCGGTGACGCCCTTGATCCGCTCGGCGACACGGGTCCACTTCTGCGGGTCGGCCCCGAGGGTGCGGCGCACGAGCGCCTTGAAGACGCTGAACTCCTCGGAGTCGTCCTCGGTCGTCGGGGGCACCTGGCCGGCGGCCTCCCACTCCTTGCCCTTGTGGACGAGCATCGTGGCGTCGCCACCGTCGTCGAGGATCATGTTGGGGCCCTCGTCGTCGGCCCAGGTGAGGATCTGCTCGGTGCAGTCCCAGTACTCCTCGAGGGTCTCGCCCTTCCAGGCGAAGACCGGGACACCCTGCGGGTTCTCCGGGGTGCCGTTCACGCCCACGACGATGGCCGCGGCGGCCTCGTCCTGGGTGGAGTAGATGTTGCAGCTGGCCCAGCGCACCTCGGCGCCGAGCGCGGTGAGGGTCTCGATGAGGACCGCGGTCTGCACGGTCATGTGCAGCGAGCCGGCGATCTTGGCGCCCTTGAGCGGCTGCGACTGCCCGTACTCCTCGCGCAGGCTCATCAGGCCGGGCATCTCGTGCTCGGCGAGGCGGATCTGGTGACGGCCGGCCTCGGCGAGGCCCAGGTCGGCGACCTTGTAGTCGAAGGACACGTGAAAACTCCTGTGACGGGTGGGGTTCGGACCCGGCGCGACCCTTCTGGGCTCTCGCGGGTCATCACCCACGCCGGCTGCCGACAGTCTAGACGGGTCGGCGCCCCTCGCACCTTCGGCCGCTCAGTGCGCGGCGGCACCCTCCCCTTCGTGCTTCTTGCCGAAGGGGAGCACGTGCATGATCGCGACGACAACGGCCCCGACGAGCAGCCCGAGGATCGCCGAGCCGACGGTGTTGGTCAGCCAGCCGAGGATCCCCCCGAGGGCGCCGGTCGCGTCGTGGACGAGCACCTCGAGGTGGTGGACGAACTCGTACGGCTGCGGCAGCCAACCGGTCTCCTCGAGGCCGACGAGGATGATGTGGCCACCCACCCAGAGCATCGCGGCGACGCCGACGACGGACAGGACGGTGAGCAGCTTGGGCATCCCGGTGACCAGTCCGCGCCCGATCGTCTGCGACAGTCCGGACTCGCGCTTGCTGAGGGCCAGCCCGATGTCGTCCATCTTGACGATGAGACCGACGGTGCCGTAGACGACGAACGTGATCGCGATGGCGACGACGAGCATGACGGCCAGGAGGTACCAGAACGAGTCGTTGAGGCCCTCGTCGAGGACGGCCTTGAGCGAGATGACCATGATCTCGGCGGAGAGGATGAAGTCGGTCGTGACCGCACCCTTGACGATCGTGTCCTCGTCCTGGGCGGCGGCCTCCTCCTCGGCCTCGCGTCCGTGGCCGGAGACCTTCTCCCAGATCTTCTCCGCGCCCTCGAAGCACAGGTACGTGCCACCGAGCATGAGCAGCGGCGAGAGCAGCCAGGGGATGAAGGCGTTGAGCAGCAGGATCGCCGGGACGATGAAGACCAGCTTGTTGCGCAGCGACCCGATGGTGATCCGCTTGATGATCGGCAACTCGCGCTTGGGGTCCACGCCCTCGATGTAGCGCGGGGTGACGGCGGTGTCGTCGACGACGACTCCCGCCGCCTTGACGCTCGCACGGCCCGAGGCGGCCGCGACGTCGTCGACCGAGGCCGCGGCGGCGCGCGCCAGCACCGAGATGTCGTCGAGGAGCGCGACGAGGCCGCCGCTCATCGGATGGGTCCGGTGGTCTCGTGGGTCGTCAGCACGCGCTTAGCGTAACGGGACGGCGGCCTCCACTGGTGTCGACGCGGGTACGGCGAAGGGGGCAGCTCACGCCAACGGCGGCGACTCGCTGAGGTCCTCGCTCGGGTTGAGGTCGAGGCCGAGCAGCGCATTCTCCACGACCTCGGTCAGCGCCGGGTGGATCCAGTACTGGCCGCTCACCATCTCGGCCACGGGCTGGTCGAAGGCCATCATCTGGATGAGCGGCTGGATGAGCGTGGACGCCTCCGGACCGATGAGGTGGCCACCGACGAGGTGACCCGTGCGGCGGTCGGCGATGACCTTGCACAGGCTCGTCGTGTCCTCCATCGCCCAGCCGTACGCCGTGTCGCCGTACTGCTGCACCTTGACGGTGACGTCGATGCCCTGCGCCCGCGCCTGCTCCTCGGTGAGCCCGACGGACGCGATCTGGGGGTGGGTGAAGACGGCCGCCGGCACGGCGGAGTGCGTGAAGGAGCGCAGGTCCTGCGGGTGGGCCAGGTTGTGGGCGACGACCCGCGCCTCGTGGTTGGCCACGTGCTTGAGCTGGAAGGGGGAGCTGGCGTCCCCGAGGGACCACACCCCTGCCGCGGTGGTCCGGCCGTGCTCGTCGACGACGATGCGGTCGTCGTCGTGGACCTCGACGCCGGCAAGGTCCAACCCCATGTGGTGGGTGCTCGGGCGGCGTCCGGTCGCGGCGAGCACGACGTCGGTGACGACCACCGACCCGTCCGAGAGCGTCACCGAGATGCCCTCGTCGCTCCGGTGCAGGTCGGTGACGACGGTGCCGGTGCGCACGTCCCACTGCTCGCGCGCGGCGGTGGTGAAGGCCTCGGCGATGTCGGTGTCCTGGTGGCGCAGCAGACCGCTGCGCGAGGAGACGACGACCTCGGTGCCGAAGGCGGAGAAGACGTGCGCCATCTCCATCGCGATGTACCCGCCTCCGACGACGAGCATCCGCCGGGGACGCTCCGGCAGCCGCATGACCGTGTCGGAGGTGTGGATCGTGATGCCTTCGCGGTGGGCGGCGGCGCCCAGGTCCTCGGGCCACGTCGCATGGGAGCCCGAGGCGATGACCACCTGCCCCGCCCGCACGTGCTCGGTCGTGCCGTCACGCATCTCGACCTCGAGCTCGAGGGGGCCGGTGAACCGCGCCCGTCCGCGCAGGAGGTGCACGTTGTCCCCGTCGCGGCGGTAGGCCTCCCCCGCAGCGGCGATCGGGTCGATGCGGCCGAAGACGCGGTCGCGCACGTCCTCGTAGCGCACTCCCTGGAGCGTCGCGTCGACCCCGAGGCGCCCCCCTTCGCGCACGGCGGTGGCGATCTCGGCGACGTGGACGAACATCTTGGTCGGGATGCACCCGACGTTGAGGCAGGTGCCGCCGAAGACCTCACCGCCCTCGATCATCGCGAAGGTCTTGTCCGCGAGGTCATCGGTGAGCAGGGTGTTGCCCGATCCGCTGCCGATGACCGCGATGTCGACGTCAATCACTCAGGTGCCTTCTGTGGCAGGTGCAGGTCGGAGATGCCCGGCGTGCACGCCGGGTCGAGGCCGTGGCCGATCGCGAGGTAGGCGCTCGCGAAGTCCGTCAAGGCGACCAGCTCGGCCAGCCGCTCGAGGTCGTGACCGGGACCGGCCACGTGCTCGATGACCCGCACACCCGATGCTGTCGCGTGGTCGGCCACGGACTGGGCGGTGTTGTGCCGCTCGAGCTCGCCCGCGTCGTCCTCGGGCGTGGGCACGGGGTCGCGCAGGAAGAGCAGCCCCAGCCGGGGTCCGACGGGCCCGTCGAGGTAGGGGTCGGCGAAGATGTCGCGGCCGCCGTCCGGCGCGGTCCCCGCGTCGGCGTAGGGACCGGACAGGCAGGCCACGACCTGCGCGGCGGCGTCGGGCAGCCGCCCCCAGGTCGCCGGGGTGCGGGCGGTCCGGGCGAGCATCGCGCTCGTGCGGCGGGCCGCGACGCCGGTCACCGGGCCGTCCCCGAGGACCACGGGAGCGAGCGCGGACAGCTCCACCGCGAGGGTCTTGGCGGGGTTGACGAAGTACTCCGCGTCGGGTCGGAAGCGTTCGGCCTGCTCGTCGAGCCGGTCCGCGACGGCGGCCAGGACCGAGGCGCGCACGTCGACGATCCCGCAGGCACTGGCTGCCAGGACGGCACGAGCGGCCATGCCCCACAACGCTGCTCGCGAGTGGCCGACGCCGAGGTCCATGGGCAGGTGCACCCCGCGGGCCCCGGCTGCGGCAGCGGCGAGCGGGCTGTCGGGGGCCCCGATGGTCAGCACGTGCGCCCCGCGCCGGGCCGCCTCGCGGACCTGGCGCACGGGGCCCTCGGCCCGACCCGACAGGGAGATCGCGATGACGAGGTCGAGGGCACCGACCCACCCGGGCAGCGGGCCGGAGCCGTCGCAGGTGAGCAGGACGGGCCCGCTGCGGGAGACGAGCAGGTCGAGCACGGTGCTGACCGACTCGGCGCCGCCGACGGCCGCGACGTGCACCGCCCGGGGCCGCTCGCCTCCGGCGACGCGCGTCAGGTCGGTCTCCTCGGCGAGCGTCAGCGCGCGGCGCACCTGCGCGCCGGCACCGGCGAGGGCCCGCAGCAGGTCGCTCGGGTCGACGGCCCGACGGCGCCCTTCGTCGTCGAGCAGGGTCTCGTCGAAGGGGGCCATGGTCGCCTCAGGCCCTCGGCCGGGCCTCGTCGACGAGGAGGACCGGGATGCCGTCCTCGACCCGGTAGGCCAGGCCGCAGTCGGCGCCGGTGCACACGAGCTCCGGACCGGATGCCCCGGTCTCGTCGCGCAGGGCGGAGCGGCACGCGGGGCAGCGCAGGATCTCGCGCAGCCAGGGTTCGATCGTCCACTCGCTCATGTCAGGCCTCCCGGATCGTCGTCAGGACATCGTCGCGCACGCGGGCCATCGTCGCCTCGTCGGCGGCCTCGACGTTCAGCCGCAGCAGCGGCTCGGTGTTGCTCGGGCGCAGGTTGAACCACCACATCGGCTCCGCGTCCGAGCCCTCGTGGGTCACCGTCAGGCCGTCGAGCTCGTCGACCGTCGTGCCGTCGGTGACGAAGCGCTCCCGCACCACCTCGGTCACCGCGGCGGCGTCGGCGACGGTCGAGTTGATCTCGCCGGAGGCGACGTAGCGCTCGAAGGGGGCCATGACCTCGCTGAGCGGCGCGTCGCTCTCGCCCAGCGCGGCGAGGACGTGCATCGCGGCGAGCATGCCGGTGTCGGCGAACCAGAAGTCACGGAAGTAGTAGTGGGCGGAGTGCTCGCCACCGAAGACGGCGTCGTGCTCGCTCATGACCGACTTGACGTAGGAGTGCCCGACCCGCGTGCGCACGGGGGTGGCGCCGTCCTCGGCGATGATCTCCGGCACGGCGGCCGAGGTGATCGCGTTGTGGATGATGGCCACGCCCGCGGCCGAGCGGCCGGCGGCGACCTCCCGGGCGATCTCGCGCCGGGCGATCATCGCGGTGATCGCGCTGGGGCTCACCGGGTTGCCCTGCTCGTCCACGACGAAGCACCGGTCGGCGTCCCCGTCGAAGGCGATGCCGATGTCGGCGCCGTGGGAGCGGACCCGATCCTGCAGGTCGACGATGTTCTTGGGGTCGAGCGGGTTGGCCTCGTGGTTGGGGAAGGTGCCGTCGAGCTCGAAGTACATCGGGTCGATCGTCAGGGGCAGCTCGGGCAGACCGGATCCGGTGCCGAGGACGGCGGGGACCGTCAGGCCGCCCATGCCGTTGCCCGCGTCGACCGTGACGCGCAGCGGGCGGCTGCCGGACAGGTCGACCAGCCCGCGCAGGAAGCCCGCGTAGTCGGCGAGGACGTCCCGCTCGGTGATCGTGCCGGGGCGCACCCCGTCGAAGGCGGAGACGCCCCCGTCGAGGTGCTGCTGGGCCAGGTCACGGATGTCGGCCAGGCCGGTGTCCTGACCGACCGGCCGCGCCCCGGAGCGGCAGAACTTGATCCCGTTGTACTTCGCGGGGTTGTGGCTCGCGGTGAACATCGCGCCGGGCAGGCCCAGGGCGCCGCTGGCGTAGTAGAGGCCGTCGGTGCTCGACAGCCCGATGAGCACCGCGTCGACGCCGCGCGCGGTGATGCCGCGGGCCAGGGCGTCGACGAGCTCGGGCGAGCTCGGCCGCATGTCGTGGCCGATGACGACCGCGGACGCACCGTCCGCGAGGGCGACGACCTCCGCAAAGGCCGCGCCGAGGGCGTGGGCCACGTCGATGTTGAGCTGGTCCGGTACGACGCCACGCACGTCATACGCCTTGACGAAGTCGCTGAGCTTGGTGGTCACGCGGCTCAGCCTAGTTGTCCCCGGCGACCGCTCGCCGCCGGCCCGCGAGGGATCAGTCCTCGTCGCGCAGGACCCGCAGGTGGCCGCGCCGCCGGGTCTCGGTGATCCCGAGCGGCTCGGGCCGGGCGGTCGTCGGCAGGTGCGCCGTGCGCTCGGAGTCGGTCCGCGGCTCCGGCCGCTGCCGCACGGCCTCGGCGACGGCCACGAGGTCGTCGAAGGTCGCGGGCGCGGGCTGGTCGGTGGCCAGACGCACGACGTCCCACCCGCGGGGGGCGGTGAGGCGCTGGGCGTGGTCCTCGCACAGGTCGTAGGCGTGCGGCTCCGCGTAGGTGGCGAGCGGGCCCAGCACGACCGTGGAGTCGGAGTAGACGTAGGTGAGGGTCCCGGCAGCCGGTCGCCCACACGCGGCACGGGAGCACTGTCGGGAGAGAGTCACCCGTGCAGGCTAGGCCACGTCGCACCCGAACCTCGAAGGCACGCCGCAGCGGCCTACGATCGGCGGGTGAGCCGACACCGCGATCGCCGGGGCCGGGGCCTGCGCGGACCCCTGGCCCATCCGTCGGTGCCCGCGATGGCGACCCGGGCCGAGGCCTTCGACGACCTGGTGGCCGACACGGCACAGCGGTTCCGCGAGGTCCTCGGTCGGCGGTGGGGGTCCGTGGAGTTCGCGGTGGAGGACATCCCGCCCTCCGGCCCGGCCGGCTGGGAGGAGGGCGTGCCCCTCGCCCGGCTCTGGCCGGCACAGGGCCCGTTGCCCGCGCGCATCGTCGTCTACCGGCGCCCGGTCGAGTCGGTCGCCCCCGGCGCGGAGCGCGGCGACCTCGTGCACGACGTCATGGTCGAGCAGGTCGCCCTGCTCCTCGGCGTCGACCCCGACGAGGTCGACCCCGACCGCTAGCCGGACGAAGGGGGGATCACCGCACCCGCGTGACCGGCACGTCGCGCACCGCGACCCGGGCGGGCAGGATCGGCACAGAGGTCGCCTCGGCGCGGGAGCCGCCGTCGCGCCCCATGAGCAGGGCGGCCGCGTGCACCCGCCCGGAGACCGGCCGCACCCAGACCGCGGTCGCCTCGCCGGCGTCGACCTCGCCGGCCCGGTCCTGCTCGAGATCCAGTGTCGCCGTGCGCAGCTCGCCGTCCTCGAGGAGGTGGACCTCGACCTCGGCCGGCCCGTCGGTGGCGCTCACCTGGACCAGCCGTCGCAGGCCGGAGGTCTGTGGGAGCACCGCCGCGCCGAGGCCGCCGAAGGCCGGCGTCGCCACCGACCACGCCATGTCGGCGCGACCACGTGAGTCCTGCGTCGTCGTGTGGGCCGCGGCGACGACGGGCTCATCGGCCTCGACGACCCATCCCCGGGTCCCCGGCGTCTCGGGCAGCGTGATGTCGGCGACCTCGCCGGCGGGGACCGTCGCGACCTCGACGCCACGCGGTGGTCCGTCGCTGAGGCGCCGCACCTGCACGACCGCGTCGCGGTCCCCGGGGACGGCGACGACCAGCCCGCGGGCGCGGGTGCTGGCCGTGCCCGGCAGGACCAGACGCTTGGCGGGGGCGGCCGTCGGGCCCACCGTCTCGACCCCCGCGGGGACGAGTCCGTCGAGGTGGTGGTCGGCGATGACGGGGACGACGAGGCCGCCGGTCGTCGCCACGTGCACCGCTTGGGGGTCCTGGGTTCCTCCGATGGCATCGAGCAGGATGACGGAACGACCGTGTGCCGGGACCACGACGGAGCGGTCCGCGGTCCCCCCTTCGCCCGTGTCGTCCGAGTCCGTCCCGACGACGTCGAGGCGCACGTTGACCGGGTTGCCACCGGGGTTGGTCAGGACGAGGCGCTCCTGTCGGCCCTTCTCGCCGCCACCGGCGACGAGCCAGGCGTCGGCGGTCGGCGCGCCGCACGGGACGGCCGCGAGCCCCCGCACCTGCTGGCCGGCGGCAGTGAAGGACTGGGTCGCGACGAGGCCGGGCGCCCGCTCGGCGGTGCCGCGGACCCGGACCGACCGTGCGCCCAGGCCGTCGAGGGCCTCGCTGGTCGGTCCGCTCTCGGGAGCGCCCGTCTGCCGGTCGGTCGGCGGACCGGTGAGCTCCTCGACGGTGATCGTGCCCGGCTCGTCGGAAGGCCTGACGAGCCCCTCGAGGACCTCTGCGGGCGCGGCCTGGGCCCGCACGCCTCCGTCGAGGTCGTCCTCCGGGGCGCCCTCGTCGGCCCCAGAGAAGGGGTTTCCCGGGCAGTACGACGTCGTGAGCGAGGCGGCGACCCGATCGCCGGTCTCGACCGGCGGCTCCGCGTCGGGGGCGGCGCCGACCCGGGAGACCCCGAGCACGAGACCGGCCGCCATGCCCCCGACGAGGACGATGCGTCCGGCCGGGTGGGCCCACACCGGCCTGCTCCTCGCGGTGCTCATCGCTGCTCCTCCTCGTCGTCGGGCTCGGGACGCCGCTCGGTGGGCAGCGCGAGATAGAGCGCGAGCACGAGGGCGAGGCCCTGGCCCAGCTTCCACAGCGGGTGCCCGGCCCCGACGTCGACGCTCACCTCGTCGGTGCCCTCGGGCAGGGCGTAGGTCGGGACCGCGCTGTGCGTGGCGACCTCGAGCAGCCGGCCGTCCGCCCGCACCTGCACGCGGTCGCTCCACTCGAGGGACTCGGCGACGACCAGCTCATCGGCGGCGGGCACCTCGACGGGCCCGTCGGTGTCGCCGTGCGCGCGGGAGGGCACGGGCTCGCTCGATCCGTCCGAGGTGACCCGCACCCGGGAGGGGGTGGACCCATCGGTGACGGGCGAGCGCACCGCCCAGGTGGTCGTGCCGGCGCTCGTGCCGAGGCGGGCGAGGCCCGGTGAGGCGTCGACGAGCCGGCGCTCCGCCTGGGAGGGGTCGACCAGCACCAGGTGGGAGATCCCGTGCCGGGCCAGCGCGTCGGCCGCCGGTCGGTCCCCCTCCCCCGCGCCGACGAGCTGGGCCACCGCTGCGGCGACCTCCTCCTCACCGGCCACGGTCGGGTCGGGGGCGGGCAGGTCACGCACGAGGTCACCGGGTTCGGAGCCGACGAGGCGGTAGGTGACGCCCGCATCCTGGGTGCGCAGCACGAGCGTCCGCGAGGCCTGGGGCCCCTCCGACGCCGCGACGGCGACGAGTGGACGGGGGTCGCGCCACGTGGTCAGGTCCTCGCCGTAGGAGTGCTGGGCGACGACGACACCGCTGCCGATCGCCGCGACGGGCAGGACCAGGGCCGGCAGGAGGGTCCAGCTGCGCCGGCCGGCACCGCGCAGTCGCTGCGGCAGCACGTCACCCGCGGCGAGCACCGCGACCAGGGCTGCGCCGACGAGGACGAGCTGGCCGGTGCCGGCCCACGGGGTGATCTCGGCGCCCGCGTCCGGGCCGCCCGCGGGGCGGTGGCCGAGGACCACGTGCGGCGCCCAGAGCGCCCAGGCCAGCCCGGCGAGGGCGACCACGGCGGCGCCCCAGGAGGCAGGTCGTCGGCCGGGCACGAGCAGGGCGAGGGCGCCGAGGGCGAGGAGCGCGAGGGTCCACCACGTCGTCGCCGCACCGCCCGGCAGCTGCGCCAGCGCCAGCTCGTGGGCCGGCAGGTCGTGCGGCAGATCGGTCAGGCCCCACCCCGACAGCAGTCGGCGCGGGTCGTCCTTGAGCGTGAGCACCCAGGGCCCGGCGAGGACGAAGGGGGTGAGCGCCAGGGCGATGCCCCGCCACCGCCTGCGCGCGTCACCGAGGACGAGCAGGGCGAGGCCGACGGCCATGACGACGAGCGCGGCGAGCGGGGCGACCGCGCCGAGGAGGGTGCCCCACAGGGCGGTGCGCACCGAGTCGCTGAAGCTGCTCGACCTGCGGGTGGCCCGCACCAGGCCCGCCACGACCCGGGGGAGCAGGACGAGGGCGCAGAGGGCACCGATCCGCCCTTCGCCCACGGCCAGACCGGCCGGGGCGCAGGTCACCCACGCCAGTGCCGCGGCGGCACGCAGCCACCGGTGGTGGGTGAAGGTGCGCGACGCGGACCAGGCGACGGCCGCCGCGAGCGGCAGCGCCACGACCACGAGGACCGCCAGGACGACCCCGGCCGGTGAGTGGGCGGCGCCCAGACCCGGGACCCATGCGGCCAGCTGGCTGAGCCCGGCCAGGACGACGAGCGCTGGACTCTGCTCGCCCGCGTGTCCCCACCCCTGCGCGTGCCAGCCCATCCACCACGAGTCCCACAGCTGCTCCGCCGTGGCCCGTCCGCCGAGGAACTCTCCGCCCACGAGACCGGAGTCGATGCGGTGACGCAGCTCTCCGGTGATGTGCCGAGCGGACCAGGCCGAGTAGGCGGTCGTCACGAGGAGCAACCACGGGAGCGGGTGGGTCAGCCAGCCGCCGCCGCGCTCGACCTCGAGGGAGCGGGCCTCGATGCCCCGCTCACGTCGGGCACCTCCGCGGGCCTCGTCGACGAGCCGACGCTGCGCGGCCCGGGACGTGACGAAGAGTGCGTCCAGGTCACCGCGGGCGACCTCACGAGGAGCCTTGCCCCGCAGGCGGGACCGCAGGGTGCGTACGTCGAGGGCGGCCGGGATGCTCGCGAACTCGTCGGCGGCCATGCCGGGCCGTTTGAGCAGCGCCAGCACGAGGCCGATGACGAGGCTGCTCAGGGCGATCCACAGGGCGAGGAAGGGGGCGACGCCGAAGTGCGCGCGCGCCAGGGCCGTGCGCCTGGCCTGCCGACGGTGGTCGCTCGTGGGGCGTCGCTCGGCCGCGGAGGGCCGCACGGCGACGCGGGCGTCCGGGACGAGCACGACCCGACGTCCCGCGCGCTGCGAGCGCCACCCCAGGTCCAGGTCGCCGCCGAAGTCACCCAGGGCGGGATCGTGGCCGTCGAGGGACTCGTAGGTGCCCCGGTCGATGAGGGCCCCGTCGAGCGGGGCCGCGATCGCGTCGACGTCGCCGTCGTGCTGCCCCTGGTCGGGTGTCCCGGACACCGGGTCCGGCACGATGCGGCCGGCGCGGGTGGTCTGCAGGCCCAGCCGCACGATCGTCGACGGATCCTTCTCGTCGACGAGCTTGGGCGCAGCGACACCGATGCCCCGGCCCGAGGCGGCGACGAGGCGACGCAGCGCCTCCGGGTGGGGTCGTGATCGCGAGGTGAGGACCCACACCAGGTCACGACCGACGCCCGCGCGCGGCAGGCGGTCGATCATCGCCGGCAGGATCCTGCGGATCCCCCGCCGCGGGCCCAGGGTGGTCGTGAGGACCTCGACACCGGTGTCCTCGACCGGCGCCAGGAGTGCGCTGGGGTCGCCCAGACCGTCGATGGCGCCGTCGACGAGGAGGAGTCGGTCCGGCAGACGGTCCTGGGCGAGGAGGGCGCTCAGGACCTGTCCGGCATCGTCTCGGGTGCGCGCCACGACGACCGCGGTGACGGTCACCGGAGGTGCCGTCGTCCGCCGGGACGGAGACGCGGAGGTCGACGTGGGGCTGGGCTGCGTCACGACCTCGCGGGCAGTCAGACTGCGCGCTTCTTGAGCTTGCGGCGCTCGCGCTCGGACAGACCGCCCCAGATCCCGAAGCGCTCGTCGTGCGCCAGCGCGTACTCGAGGCACTCCTGTCGCACCTCACATCCCACGCAGACCTTCTTGGCCTCGCGGGTGGATCCGCCCTTCTCCGGGAAGAAGGCCTCCGGATCCGTCTGGGCGCAGAGCGATCGCTCCTGCCAGGACATCTCGGACGACTCGTCGGTGGGCTCGCCACCCATGATCAGCTGAAGTTCGTGCATGGTCCCTCCTCGACCTCGGCACTCGACCCATGTACTTCGCGTCTCGCCGACCTTCCGACGTGACATGTCTGTAATTACATGCGTGTCATGCGTGCGTCGTCAAGCGGAGCAGGCTATGGAGCGGTGAACGGTAGTCCGGATGTGGCCCGGGACGAGCCTGCTGCGACGATGTGCGCATGCGCATCACCGTGATCTCCGGCAGCCCGGCGGGAGCCCGCTTCGTCCGTGGACTCGTCGACCGGCTCCCCCGTGCCTCCGTCCCCGCGGAGCTGACGGTCATCGCCAACACCGGCGACGACCTCTCCCTCTGGGGGCTGCGGGCCTGCCCCGACATCGACGGCCTGCTGGCCGAGCTCTCCGACGACCCGGTGAGTGCCACGTCCGCGGTCGCGGGCGAGCTCGCCGCCCTCGACGTCCACCCGCAGTGGTACCCGGTGACCGACGGCGAGGTCGCCACCCACCTGGCGCGCACCGCGTGGCTCGGGCAGGGGGCCACTCTCAGCGAGGTGACCACGCGCCTGGCCGAGCGCCGGGGCCTGCCGGGGCGCGGAGTTCGGCTGCTGCCGATGAGCGACGTGCCCGTCGAGACGCATGCCGTCCTCGACGGTGAGCACGAGCAGCAGGCGGTGCACGTCCAGCAGTGGCGCCACGAGCTCGGCGCGCCCCCGGCCACCCGCTTCGTCGTCGCCGGCATGGACCGGGCCGTGGCCGCCCCGGGCGTCCTCGACGCCCTGCGGGAGGCGGACCTGGTCCTGCTCGCCCCGGTCCTGTCGGTCGGCATCGTCCTCGGCGTGCCCGGGGTGCGGGACGCCCTGCGCGGCACCTCCGCCCCCGTCGTCGGCGTCTGCCCGGACCTGACCTTCCTCGCGCCGTCGCTGGCGGCGGTCGGCGCCGAGCCGACCTCCGCAGCCGTCGCCGGCCTCTACCGCGACCTGCTCGACGGGTGGCTCACCGGCACCGACGACGCACCCGCGAGCGGCGCGGCTCGCTGGACCACGCGGCAGGTCGACCTCGCCCGCCCGGCCGACGAGGTCGCCGGCGACGCCCTCGCCCTCGCCGAGTCCCTCCGCCCCTGACCCCGCCCCCGTCCTGTGCATTTCCCCGGGGAAATGCACAGTCTTGATGTCGAGAGGTTGCATTTGCCCGGGGAAATCCACAGTTCTGATGTCGAGAGAGTGCATTTCCCCGGGGAGATGCGACGTCTTGGTTCAGGGAGCCCGGGTCAGACGCGCGAGCCCGGGTCAGAAGCGCGTCGGCAGGTGCGTGGGCAGGGACCGGCGGGGGCCGCGCCGCGGCCGGTGACCGGCCGTGGCCGTGACGATCCGCTGCGCCCGGTAGCGCTGCCCCGCATACGGCTGGAGCAGCTTCGCCATCCGCGCGTCGTCGCCCACCTGCCCGTCCAGGGCGAGGGTGACGTCCTTGGCCACGTGGTAGTCGCCGAAGCTCGGTGAGTCGGCATCGCCGAGCGCTCGCTGGGCGACCTCGGCGGCGGTCCACTCCCCCACGCCGGGCAGCGAGCGCAGCCGGGCGTGCGCCCGGTCCAGGGGCAGGTCGGCGCACTCGTCGAGGCGTCCGGCGACCTGCATGGCTCGCACGACCACCCGCGAGCGGGCGCCGTCCACACCCGCGCGCAGCCAGGCCCACGAGGGGATGCGCGCCCACTCCGCAGCGCTCGGCGGGCAGACGAGGCGCAGCTCCTCCCCCGGCCCCGGAGCCGGGCTGCCGAACCGCCGCACGAGCTGCCGCTGGCTGGAGAAGGCCTCCTTGCCGGTCACCCGCTGCTCCAGCACGGAGCAGACGAGCATCTGCGCGACGAGCCCGTTGGCAGGCACGCGCCACCGCGACATCCGCGGCCAGCCGCGCGCCACGAGGTCGTGGTGGGGGACGAAGCCGCTGGGGTCGTCCCGTCCTCCGACGAGGTCCGGGACCCGCCCGAGCATCCACGCCGCGCCGTCTCCCCAGGCGGAGGCGACGACCTCGCCCCCTTCGTCCTGGAGGTGGAGGGTCACCGGGCCCTGCGGGGTCGTCCAGGCGAACCACCACCCGTCGCGGCCCACGTGGCTCGTCGGGTCCCCCGACCCGCGGACGAAGGCGGGCAGCACGAGGTCAAGGTCGACCGGATCCGGAGGGCGGTGGCGCAGGGTCGCGGCACCGGTGTGCGTCGTCACGCCTCCGATTGTGCCCGGCGCCCGGTCCCCTACCGTGACGGCATGCGACCGAGCGAGCACGTGCTGGACATGTTCGCAGTGCCCGGGGACCTCGAGCCGCTGCCCGGCGGGCAGGGCCACAGCGTGCGAGCCGGTGACCTCGTCCTCTCCCCCGGGCGGGACGAAGCGACCCAGAGCCGGCTCAACCCGCACCTGGCGCGGCTGGCGGCCGACCTCGACACCCGCCGCGGTCGCGACCGCCGCGACCTGCGCATCGCCATGCCCGTGCCGGCCCGGGACGGCAACTGGGTCGTCGACGGGTGGGCCGCCACGCGCTACGAGCCCGGCACGCGGCGTCTGACCGACCTCACCGCGGTCCGGGCCGTGGGCGCCGTCCTGCACGCCGAGCTGGCTCGCGCCGTGCGCTCGTGGCCGCCGGCTGCGCAGCCACCGACCGGTCGGTGGGCGGTCGCCGAGCGCATCGCCTTCGGCGAGTCAGGCCTCCCCGAGCGTCTTGCCCCGGACGTGCGTCACCTCGCGGACCGACTGGCTGCTGGGCTGGACGCCACGCCGCTCGGTCCGGCGCAGCTCGTGCACGGCGACCTCGCGGGCAATGTCCTGCTCGACCCCGACGGCGCGCCCGTCGTCATCGACGTGGCGCCGTACTGGCGACCCGCCCTGTGGGCGGAGGCGACCTGCGTGCTCGACGGGGTCACGGACCTCGACGCGGACCCCGCCGTCATGACGGAGTGGACGAAGGGGGCCCCGCGCCAGGCCATGCTGCGTGCGGCGCTCTTCCGCCTCCTCAGTGACCGACCGGCGCATGCGCCGGCCCTCGAGTCCGCCCTCGCCCCGGTCCTCGCCGGCCTCCGTGCGTGAGGAGCGGGCGCCGGGCTCGGGTTGCGCTCAGCGCTTGCGGAAGGTCAGGAGGATGAAGGTGTAGTCGAGGTCGACCCTGCTCCAGTGGACCGGGCGCTCGGTGTGCGACAGCGTCGCGTCATCGAGCGTGCCGACGAGCTCGAGGTCGTGCCGGTCGGCCGTCTCGACGAGGTCGCGGATCTCCTGGGGGGAGAAGATGTGCACCTGCGAGCCGTAGATGACCTTGCCGGTGGTGTCCGGCGGGTCCTGGTCGTAGTCGGTGGAGACGCACAGGATCCCGCCGGGACGCAGCAGCCGGGCGGACTCGGCGAGGAATCCCTCGAGCGGCACGCCGTGCTCGATGACCGACATGCAGGTGATGGCGTCGAGGTGACCCGAGGGCAGGCCCGTGTCGGTGACGTCGCCGTAGCGGAAGACGACGCCGTCGCGCGTGACCTGGTCGCCGAACTCGAGGTTGATGCCGATGAGCGAGCCGGCCGCCGCCCCGAATCCGTAGAGCCGCAGCCACGGCAGGACGGGTGAGTACCGGGCACTGCCGGCGTCCATGACCCGCGCGCTGCGGGTGCCGTCGTCGACGAGCTCGAGGACCGCGCCGACGGCGCCGAGGGCATCCCAGTTCTTCGGCAGATCGCGGTGCAGGGGCAACCGCAGCCGCTTGGCCTCGTCGGCGGCCCGGCGCCAGGTCGCGGCATCCGTGAGCACGCCGGTCGGGGTGACGCTCGTGGGGAGGGCACGCTCCCCCTTCGCCCTGGACTCGAGACGACGCTGCACGGCGACTCGACCCCACAGGAGGTGCTCGGCGCCGCGCTTGGCGACTGCGAGGAGACGACCGCCGGGGGGCGCGGCGACCTGGCCGGACGAGGTGGGTTCAGACATGGGAGGACACCTTACGAGGACGGGCTGGGATCGGGGTCCGGCGTCGTGTCGCCGGGGAGCAGGTGGTGGGCCTTGGCCCAGAGCCAGCCGATGCCGGCCCAGACGACGTCGGCGAGCACGGTGAGGAACCGCGCGACGACGACGACCGCGGTGGCCGCGGACAGCGACATCTGCGTGGTCAGCAGGACGACCATGACGCCGTCACGCACGCCCACGCCCGCGGGGACGACGATGCTGAACATGCCGATGCCCGCCGCGAGCAGGTACCCGGAGACGGCGACGAGCAGCAGGCGCGAGGCGTCGGCGTCATCGGGGGCGACATTGCGTGCCATGACCCACACCGAAAGGCCGCCGACGAGCCAGGACGAGAGGAACCACAGGCTCGACAGGCCCACGGCCGCGTGCGTGAGGTCGTGGTCGAGCGGCTCACGACGCAGCACGCGCAGAAGCGTGCGGATGCCCCAGTTGAGCAGCGGCGGCCACAGGAGCACGCCGAGCACGCCGATGATCAGCAGCAGGAACCACCACGGGATGACCGCGTCACCCCGGGTGAGCAGCACCGGCAGTGCCGGCAGCCCGGCGATCATCCCGGTGAGGGCGGACAGGGCGATGCACAGCAGCCCGACGACGGCGGAGCGGCGCCTGGGTACGCCCAGCTTGGCCGCCATCTCGGTCTGCACGACGACCGACCAGACCGAGCCGGGCAGGTACTTGCCCAGCTGCCCGACGAAGAAGACCCCGCTCGCCTGGGCGATGTGCAGGCGGGAGCCGAGGTCGGCGAGCAGGACCCGCCACCCGAGCACGGTGAAGAAGGGCGAGAGCAGCGCCAGCGCCGTCGCCGACAGCAGCGTCACCGGCCCCAGGCGGCGCAGGTCCCCGCGGACCTCCTCCCAGTTGCTCCAGAGCGCGACGGCGACGACGACGAGGATGACGACGAGGAACCCGATGCGCAGGGTGTCGAGCACCCGCTTGCGCCGGGTGCGCACGGGCGGCTCGGCCGGGACGTCGCTCGGGCTCATCGGCGACGCAGCGTGAGCCGGACCAGGGCGTGGGCCGCCTCGGGGTCGGCGCTGACGCGGGAGGCGTGGCGCAGGCGGGCGGTGAGGGCACCGTCGACGTCGCCGACGAGGGAGAAGCCGGCGTCGGAGGCCCGCGCGATGACCGCCCGCAGGTCCGCGGCGCCGCCGATGACGTCCTCGCCCGTCCCGCCGACCGGCAGCGTCAGGCACAGCAGGCCACCGGCGCGCAGCGCCCAGCCGGCCTGGGTGAGGGTCTCGTCGACATCGGCAGCGCCGGCGTCGTCCGGGTGCAGCCGGGTGACGACGTCCAGCGTCGCGGTGTCGACGTCGAGCAGGGTCATCGACGAGCGGGCGCCGGTGAGCTCGACCTCGACGGGCGCGTAACCGGCGGCCCGGGCCCAGCGGCCGAAGGGGGACCCGCTGCCGGACGCGTCGATGATCAGGGCGTCACGACGGCCACGGTCGCTCATGCCGATGAGCACCTCGAGGGCGCCGAGCGCGGCCCACTCCGAGATCGCGTCGCCGCCGCGCGGCAGGTCGAGCTCGCGGACGAGCTCGTGGGCACGGACGGCCTCGTCGTCGTGCGCCAGGACGTCGGTCGCACGCACCCACGAGGGGAAGTCGGAGGGCTCGAGCTCCAGCCGAGGACGACGGCGGTCCCGCACGAGCCGGGCGAAGGTGACGAGGTCCTCGGCCCGGTCGGCGACCCGCCCGAGGCGGGAGCGACGGCGCCCCGGGGTCGGGAGGGTCGGGTCGGCGATCGCGTCTGGCGAGCTGAGTGCCTCGAGGGTCCCGACGTAGCGGGCCCACGGAGCGTGCAGGTCGGGCGGGCGCACGCCTCCGCGGACTCGGGCCACCTCGGCCGGGTCGGTGAGGCGCTGCAGCACCTCGACGATCGCGTCCTCGTCCTCGGGTGGGACGAGATAGCCGTCGACCCCGTCGCGCACCTGGTCGCCGAAGGTCCCGACGTCGGAGGCGAGCACGGCCAGGCCGTGCTCGTGGGCGAGCAGGACGTTCTGGCTGGCGGTCGCGCTGCGGTAGGTGAGCGTGAGCACGTCGTGCTGGCCGAGGAGGGGCGCGATGCGGTCCGCGGGCACGTAGCCGCTGTGGATGCGCACGCGGTCGCGCAGGCTGCGGTGCTCGGCCAGGCGCCGCAGCTCGTCACCGGCGTCGCCCCAGATCTCGCCGGCGACCGTGAGCGTCACGTCGGGCACCCGCAGCATCGCGCGCATGAGCACGTCGATGCCCTTGTAGCCGCGCACGAGGCCCAGAGCCAGCAGCCGGGCGGGTCCGTGGTGCTCCGCCCGCTCGACCGGGGCCCCGCCGGGCAGGTGCGGCGGCAGGTCGGTGACGACGACGTGCTCGGCATCGAGCTCGCGGGCCAGGCGCGCCTGCTCGGCCGAGTGGACGACGACGGCGTCGACCCTGCGGAAGAAGGTGCGCATGAGGGCCGAGTCGCCCGGGTGCGGCTCGTGGGGCAGCACGTTGTGGGCGATGACGACGCTGCGCGGGCCGTGGCCCGAGATGGCCGTGCGGCCGACCCCGGCGGCCCGCAGCAGGGTCAGATGGAGGGGGACGACCGGCGGGATGACGTGCACGACCACGACGAGGTCGACGTCGCGCAGCCGGCGACCCGCACTGATCAGGGAGTCGGGCCGCGCCCACGACAGGGCCCGCACCGTGCGGGGGAAGGGAGGCACGTCCGGGTCGCCCTTGCTCGGCACCGACTGCTCGCCCGGATAGAAGAAGCTCGGGTAGAGGTGGCTCCACGACACCAGCGTCACGTCGTGCCCGGCCTGCTCGAGCTCGTGCGCGAGCGTGGTCGTGTGCGAGGCGACGCCCCCCTTGTAGGGGTGGGTCGGCCCCACGACCGCGATCTTCAGCGAGGCTTCACTCATCGCGGGCGCTGGCTCCGTCCTCGGCCCCCGCGTCAGGGGCGGTGGGCGCGGTGTCGTCGAGGGGCTCGCTCACTCGGGGCAGCCTATGCGACGGTGCCGCTCAGCGCGGGACACGACCCGTCCACACGGTGAGGCGCAGTGGGTCCAGCCGCTCGGGTCGCTCGGTGAGCACGTGCGGGTCCTCCATGAGCACGGTGTCGAGGACGGTGCGCACGTCCGTGGCCCCCAGCTCCTCGAGCGTCGCGGGCTCCCGGTGGGCGACGAGCAGCACCCGGCCGCCCTGCGCACGGACCCGCTCGTCGAGGCGCTGCGCGGCCGCGAGGACCCGGTCGGGATCGTCCCGCAGCCGGCCGGTGGTCGCGATGGCGGGCACCCCACACATGCCGCGGGTGACCTGCGTCCAGTGGTTGACCGCCCAGTCGTCCACGGCCAGCACGACGTCGTCGGGGCCCAGGGCATCGCAGTAGGTGGCGGCAGCCGCCAGGCCGCCCTGCTCCACCCGCTCGGTCCGGTGCGGCCACGTCGCCGCCGCGGTCGGCACCGCGGTCGCTGCGAGCAGCGCGACGAGCACGGCGGCACCCGCCGCGCTCCCCCACCGCCGGCTGGCCTGCCCACCGGCCCACCAGGCGGCGGCCACGGCGAGCACGAGGGCGAGGGGCAGGGCGATGAGCAGACGGCGGTCCGCCCACGGGTGGTCCGGGGTGATCCCCGGCCGCACGAGGGTGAGCAGCGTGGACCCGGTGACGACGATGAGCGCGGGACCCCACGCGGGGAGGGGACCCCCCTTCGCCCACCAGGTGCCGAGGCGGTGGGCCAGCACCGCCAACGCGACGAGCGCGATGACCAGGGCGGCCGGCCCGATCCACCAGGCGAGCCAGTCGACGGAGTGCTCCGCGTAGGTACGCCCCCCGTCGATCGGCAGACCCAGCTGGGCCTGCATGCGGGCGACGTACATGGCCCCGGGGTCGCTGGGGTCCTGCCGGACGGTCATGAAGAGCGGTCGGAGGGAGAGCGCCACGCCCACGACGAGCACCGCACCCGCGAGCAGCGAAGGGAGTCGCTGCGTGAGCGGTCGCGGCACGGACCAGCCGGCGCGGGCGCGCCGCAGCAGCCACCAACAGACGAGCGACATGAGGACGACGAGGGCGACCAGCGGGACGAGTGAGCTGCCGATCTCGCCCAGGTAGCGCCAGCTCATGACACCGGCCACCGCGAAGCCGGCGAGGGTCGTGCCGACCGCTCCGACGAGAAGGGGGCGGGCCCAGGCCCGGCCGCGGGCGAGCAGCAGTGCGGCGACGGGGATGAGCAGCATCGTCTCGCGCAGCGCGTCGATGCGCACGATCGCCGTGCCCCCGATGAGGGCGCCGGCGACGACCGCCGCGGTGCCCCAGGTGCGCTCACCTCCGGTCCGCTGCTCGGCCGATCGCGCCAGCAGGGTCAGGGCGAGGAACCCGGCGCCCAGGGTCAGGCCGGCCAGCGGCTCCGAATAGGTCGAGCGCGCGGTGTGCAGCCACGGGAAGCAGGCGCCGACGAGCACGGCCGCCGGGGCGGCGGCGGAAGGACCGACGACCCGGGCGACGAGCATTCCGACGGCGAGCAGGGCCAGCCCGCCCGCGACGGCCGGCGTCCAGAGGGTGGGGGTCGCTCCCCCCGCCCACCAGGGCAGGGAGTAGACGAGCGCTGGCCCGGGCATGAACTGCGGCTGGACCTGCGGGTCCTCGGGCGAGCCGATCTCGTAGAACGCGGGCGCCTCGAGCGTCAGCCCGTCCTCGGCCAGGGTCTCGGGGCCGCCGATGGTGCCGGCGTCGACCGACACCGGCCGGCTGCCCTCCTCGGCGAGCAGGATCGTCGCCTGCAGATAGCTCGCCGAGTCACGCCGCGGGAGGACCTGCTCGGAGTGGGTCACGCCCGTCCACACGGTCACGGCGAGCACCCCCACGACGAGCGCGCCGGCCGCCACGGGCCCGAGGGGTCGCCCGGTCGGGGCCGGCAACCGGGCCGCCAGTCGCGCGGCCACCGCCGCGCTGACCAGCGCGGTCGTGAAGCCGACGACGGGGATCCACGCCCCGATCCACGCGATGACCGACCCGACGAACCCGAGGAGCACCACCCACAGCCCCACGCCGACGACAACCCGCTCGAGGAAGGGTGCGAGGTCGCTGCGGTCGGTCATCGGGGTCTCCACGGCGGCAACGCTAACCGCCGGACGGTCCTCCCTTCGTAGGCTGGCCCCATGCCCACCCCCGCCGAGGTCCTCGCGACACTGAACCAGACCGACTCCGCCGCACCGCGGATCACCTGCTACGACGACCTGCCCGGGCCGACCGCGGGCGAACGCATCGAGCTGTCCGGACGGGTCCTCGGGACCTGGGTGAGCAAGGCGGCCAATGCCCTGCAGGAGGAGTGGGACGTGGAGCCGGGGTCGGTCGTGCACGTGGCGATCCGACCGCACTGGCGCCTCCTCTACTGGGCCTGGGCCGTGTGGTCCGTCGGAGCGGTCCTCGACCTCGACGACGCCCGCTCCGCCGACCTCGTGGTGACCGACGACGCCGAGAGGCTGCCGGCGGACGGCCCCGCGGTCCTCGTCACCCGCGCCGCGCTCGCCCGCTCGGCCGGGATCGAGCTGCCCGACGGCGTCATGGACGAGGCGGCCGACCTCGCGTCGTACGGCGACCTCTTCACCCCCTGGGCCGAGCCCGAAGAGGGCGACGTCGCCCTGCGCGTGGCGGGCGAGACGGCGAGCTACGGCGCGGTGGTCGCGACGACCACGACCACTGACCGAGGTGCCCGCGTGCAGCTCGTCGACCCCTCCGCCGAGTCCTTGCTGCGCGCCGCGATGTCCGTGTGGGCCGCAGGCGGCTCTCTCGTCGTCCACCTGGGCCCCACCGATGAGGCGACGGTCGCCCGCCGGGCGGACGCCGAAGGCGTCACCGCCTGACCGACGTGCGGTCGCGGCGACGACGTCCGGTCAGCGCTGGCCGCGCACCTCGCGCTCCAGCGCCTGCCATGTCACGCCGCCGACATAGCCGGTGCGCGTCAGGTGGTGGCGCCCCTGCAGGGACTTGACGGCGTCCTTGGTCGACGTGCCGTAGACACCGTCCGCCTCGAGCCCGAGGGCCCGCTGGACCTCACGCACGGCCTGGCCGGTCGAGCCGGGCTTGAGCACCTGCGTGCGGTACCGCAGGAAGGGATAGGTCTGCCGCTCGAGGTCGATCCAGAGCTTCTCGTCGGCGATGCCCGTGACCCGCAGGCCTTGGGCCTCCTGGAAGGCGCGCACCGCCTTGACCGTGCTGCTGCCGTAGACACCGTCGACGGCGACCCCGCCGAGGGCACGCTGCAGGACCTTGACCTCGGCGCCCCGGGCGCCCTGGGCCAGGACGGTCGAGCGCAGGTCCGCGAACTGGGTGCGGGTCACGACCGTGGCGGCCGAGGTGGGCGTCGAGGAGGTGGTGGCGCTCGCGGTCCGCGTCGACCGCGAGA
>NZ_BCSQ01000036.1 GCF_001570945.1 Janibacter anophelis NBRC 107843 | reverse complement strand
CACGGGCTCGCCCCGCCCCACCCGGCCGGACCGGCCGTGGCACCCGGCCTGAGCCGACCGGGTGCCGTCCCGCCTGGGGTTTATCGGGTGACCCGATAAACCCCGGGTTCGCAAGGGTTTGGAACCCTTGCGAACCCGGGGAAAGCCTTGCCCAGCGGCGAAGGGGGGCTCAGTCGCGGGCGTTGGAGGGCCGGCCCCACGGGCCGGTGATCGCGAAGGTGCGGCCCGGGTCGCCCTGGATGTTGGCGAAGAGGGTCGTGCCCGCCGCGTTGAAGGTCGGGCCGGCCCACTCGGAGTCGTCGACCAGGTTGAGCGCGAGGCGGTAGGCCTTGCCCTGGTCGGTGACGCCGATGAGCTGCGAGGCGCCGTCGCCGTCCTCGGCGAGGATGATGCCGCCGTGGGGCGAGACGGTGATGTTGTCCGGGCCGTCGACGCCCGCGCCGTCCTCGTTGACCGCGAAGATCGTCGTCAGCGTGACCGTCTGCATCGTCGGGTCGAAGAACCAGACCTGGCCGTCGTGCTCGTGGATCGAGCCGTCGTCGGTGCGGCCGTAGCTCGCGACGAAGTACGCACCGCCGTCGCCCCACCACTGGCCCTCGAGCTTGCGCGCGCGGGTGACCTGCGAGTCGGCGAGCTGCTCGCGGATGGTCAGCTCGCGCGCGTCGCGGTCGGGGACGTCGACCCAGCGCACGGTGTAGGTCGTGTTGGTCTTTGTCGCCTTGGACAGGTCGGTGACGTGGGCGCCGTTGCGCTCGAAGGCGACGAGAGCCTCAAGGGTGCCGACCTCGACGGCGCCGTCGGCGGCGAGCGCGTGCAGCGCGCCCTTGCCCTGGACGTAGCCGGCCGGCGGGGTCCAGCGGTAGAAGAGGCCGTTGGGCTCGTCGGCGTCCTCGGTGAGGTAGATGTGGCCGGTCGACGGGTCGACCGCAGCGGCCTCGTGCTCGAAGCGGCCGAGGAACTTCAGCGGGATGTTGGCCTTGCCGATGTTGGCCGTCTGGCTCGTCGGGTCGACCTCGAAGACGTAGCCGTGGTCCTGCTCGAAGGTGTAGGTGACGCCGTCGTCCTCGTGCGTGCCGGCGCGCTCGTCGGTCTCCTCGCAGGTCAGCCAGGTGCCCCACGGGGTGACGCCGCCGGCGCAGTTGTCGACGGTGCCGGCCACGGAGGTGTAGTGCTCGAGCACGGTGTTGTCGGCGTCGACGACGATCGTGGAGGTGCCGCCCTTCGCGCCCTTGTCGTAGACGAGGCCGTCGACGTGGGGCACCCCGACCTCGGCGTCCCCGCCGACCTCGTGGTTGCAGACGATGGCCGAGCCGCCGCCGGGACGGGCGAAGGTGCCCATCGCGTCCTGGTCACCGGCGACCGCGTAGCCGCCCACGGTCGTCGTGCCGGACTCGGCGATGACCGTGTAGGAGAAGCCCTCGGGCAGGGCGAGCAGCTCGCCGGCGCGCACCAGCGGGCCGTAGCCGGAGGCCAGTCGCGTGGTCTGGGCGGCGGAGGCGTGCGAGGCGAAGGGGGCGGCGCTGCCTGCGACGAGCAGGCCGAGGGCGCCGGCGGAACCGCCGAGCAGGGTACGGCGGTCGAGGTGGTTCGAGCTGGACATGGGGACTCCTTGACGTCACGCAGGGGATGTCCGTGCAGTCCAGCAACCCGGCGTTCGCCCGGGGCGACCTCGACGGGTCTTCCGGGCGAACATCGGGTGAAGGGTGCTCCCGGTCAGTGCAGGGTCGGTCGGTAGACCAGCTCGGTGGTCCGCCCGTCGAGGACCGTGCTCTCGAGCAGCTCGAGGTCGAGGTCCTCCCAGCCGGCGAAGACCGGCGCCGAGCCGTTGCGCCCCGTCAGCGCGGGGAAGATCGTCACCTGGACCCGGTCGACGAGCCCGGCGGCGATGAGCGCCGGGTTGAGCGACAGGCTCCCGTGGGAGCGAAGGGGGACGGGAGACTCCTCCTTGAGCCGGCGGACGATCTCGACACCGTCCCCCGTCGCGACTGTCGCGTCTGGCCACTCCAGCGGCTCCGTGAGCGTGCTGGAGACGACCGTCATCGGGTGCTCGGTCATGCGGGTCACCCACGGGTCGAAGGCGTCGGCGTACGCCCCGCGGTCACCCCGCATCGCGACGAACTCGCGGAAGGTCGTGGCGCCGAAGACCATCCGCTGGTCGCTCTCCTGCTGCGCGAGACGGTGGGCGAGCAGCTCCGGCCCCTGCTTGCCCCAGTAGCCGCCCCAGTCGCCCCCGCTCACGCTGCCGAAGCCGTCGAGGGTGGTGAAGACGTCGAAGGTGTACGTGGTGCTCATGGCGTGCTCCTCGTGGGTCGTCCCGGCCGGGCGCCGGTCGGGACGATCCGGTGGTTTCAGGCGGCCAGCAGCGCGTCGAGCTGGCTCACGGCGGACTTCGAGCCCTCGACGACGCCCATGTCGAGGACCTTCTGCATGTCCTCGGCCGAGGCCCAGGTCGAGGTGCTGACCATCCGGGCGCCGCCCTCGACGCTGTGGAACTCGACGGTCATCCGCGACTCGGGGGCCGAGTCCACGGGGTTGCCGTCGGCGTCGGCGAAGTAGTCGCGCAGCTCGATGCGCCGCGGCTCCTCGACCGAGAGGACCTCCCAGCCGCCGGGGAACTTCTCCCCCTCGGGGCTGGTCATGTGGTAGTTGACCTTGCCGCCGGGCGTGAGGTCGTGCTCGGTCACGGTGGCGGGGTAGCCCTCGGGGCCCCACCACTGCTCGAGCTGGCGCGGGTCGGCCCACACCTGCCAGAGGCGCTCGACGGTGACGGGGAACTCGGTCGTCATGACGAGGGTGCGGGTGTCGAGGTCGGTGGTGACGTCGATGATGGGCATGTCGATCTCCTGGGTGTGGGTCAAGCGCTGGGTGTGTCGGTGGTGTCCTTGGCCAGCAGGGCGTCGATCCCCGCGACCCGTCCGCGCCACACGTCCTCGAGCTCGGTGAGCAGGGCCGAGACCGCTCGCACGGCCTCCACGTCCCCACTCGCCAGCGACTCGCGTCCGCTGCGGCGCTTGGTGATCAGCCCTGCCCGCTCGAGCACCGCCACGTGCTTTTGCACGGCGGCGAAGCTCATCGGGTAGTCCGCGGCCAGGGCGGACACCGAATGCTCCCCCGCCAGCACGCGACGCAGGATGTCCCGCCTCGTGCTGTCGGAGAGCGCGTGGAAGAAGGCGTCTGCCCGCTCCTCGTCCTTCGGTGTCATGGGTCCAACGTACAACCAATCGGTTGTACGTTGTCAAGCCTCCAGCGCCTCGGGATTATCGGGTCACCCGAGAATCCCCCGCTCAGCAAGAGTTTGAGACTCTTGCGAAGACGGGGTTTATCGGGTCACCCGATAAACCCCGCGCCCGCCGCAGCCGCCCGTCGGTTCAGGTACCGCTGCTCGGGGATGCTCTGGGTGCGGCTCGCGGCGAGGCGATAGGCGGCGCAGGCCTCCTCGACGCGGCCGGCCCGCTCGAGCAGGTGGGCGTGCACGGCATGGACCCGGTGACCGCGAGCCAGGAGCGGGTCCTCCAACAGCGGCTCCAGTGCCTCCAGACCCGCCTCGGCTCCGCGCGACATCCCCACTGCCGCAACGAGATTGAGTTGCACGACCGATGACGGGGCGATGCGGTCGAGCAGCCGGTAGAGCACTTCGATCTGCGCCCAGTCGGTCTCCTCGGCGGTGGCTGCGTCGCCGTGCACCGCGGCAATCGCGGCCTGCAGTTGGAAGGGGCCGACCGCCCCCTTCGCCAGCGCCTCCTCGACCAGCGCGGTCCCGCGGGTGATCGCGTCGTGGTCCCACAGCGACCGGTCCTGCGCATCGAGCGGGACGAGGTCGCCGTGGGTGTCCTGGCGGGCGGCGGAGCGCGCGTGGTCGAGCAGGAGCAAAGCGAGCAGGCCGGCGGTCTCTGGGTCGCGCGGGAGGGCACGGTGCAGCCGCTCGGCCAGCCGGATCGCCTCGCGTTGCAGGTCGAGGTCGAGCAGGTGGTCGCCGGCCGCGGTCGTGTGCCCGGCGGTGAAGACGAGGTAGACGACGTGCCGCACCGCGTGCAGCCGCGTCACCGCGTCCTCCTGCGTCGGTGGGACGAAGGGGGTCCCGCTCGCCCTGATCGTCGCCTTGGCCCGGCTGACCCGCTGGGCCATCGTCGACTCGGGCACGAGGAAGCAGGCGGCGATCTGAGCCGTCGTCAGGCCGGCGACGGCACGAAGGGTGAGCGCGACGCGGGAGGCGTCGCTGAGGTCGGGGTGCGCGCAGAGCATGCACATCCGCAGGGTGTCGTCGTCCGCGGCGAGGACGGGAGCGTCGAGCAGCGGTGCGGCGGAGCGCGACTCGAGTTCCTCCCTTCGCTCTCTGGCGGTGGTGCTGCGGTGCGCGTCGACGAGGCGACGGGAGGCGACGCGAACCAACCACGCCCTGGGATCGTCCGGCAGACCTTCGCGGGGCCACTGCTCGGCCGCGGCGAGCAGCGCCTCCTGCACCGCGTCCTCGCAGGCGCCGAAGTCGCCGCTGCGGCGCACGAGCGCGGCGAGGACGTCGGCGGTGTGCTTCCGCCAGACGTCCTCGCCGGGCTTCGAGGCTCGCCCGCTGCGCGGACCCTTCGAGGCTCGTCGCTGGCGCTCCTCGCTCCTCTGGGCGGCGCTCACACCTCAGCCAACGTTCTGCTCCTCGCCGCCGGGCCACATGAGCGGGCGCAGCTCGATCGTCTCCCCGGGGCCGGCGAACCGGCGCCCGAGCTCCTCCGCACGGTCACGGTCGACGACGTCGATGAGGAAGTAGCCCGCGAACTGCTCCTTGGTCTCCGCGTAGGGACCGTCCGTGGCGATGGGCTCACCGTCGGCCCAGCGGAAGAGGCGCGAGCTCGCCGGGTCGCCGAGTGCCTCCGCGGTGACGAACTCGCCGCGCTCCTGCATCTCGGTGAGCAGGGCCTCGAAGTCGGTCTCCATCTGCCGGCGCTGCTCGGCGGGCAGCGCTTGGTGCTCGGCGACGAAGTCACCGGTCGGGTGGCCCCAGGGCTGGGGGGTGGAGTGGACGAGCAGGACGAACTTCATGGTGGTGCCTCCTGCCGCGGGTGCGGCGTCGGTGGTCGGCCGTGACGGCCAGGTCACCCCGGACGTCGGAGCCGACGAGGCGTCCTCGACATCCAACCACCACGATCCCTGAGGAGCTTGCGCAGCAAGCGTCTCGAAGGGCGCCGGAAGGTATTCTCCCGCGTCTTCGTTGGACGGGCGATGACTGCCGACGCCGCTGCCCAGACCGCCCGCCTCGTCGAGCTCGGGGCGCCTGCCCTGGCCGGGCTCACCGACGCCGCCTTCGCCGACCTCGTCCCCGACGCCCCGGCGGGCGGCGGCGTGCTCGTGGTCTCCCCGTCGCTCGTGCCCGCCGCGGACCTTGCGCCGCTCATGGTGCTCGACGGCCGACCGGGGTTCGTCGTCGAGGACATGACCGACCTGGCCGAGTTCGTGCCGATCGAGGGCGAGCTCGTCCCCGACACGCCCCTGTACTGGATCACCGACCTCGAGCGGGGCGACGAGATGGCCAACTGGTCGCCGGCCCAGGCGCTCCCGGCCATCCGCGAGCGCGGGCGCGTGCCGCTCACGGTGAGCGAGGGCATCAGCTGGCTGCTGCAGGAGCCGGAGCGGCTCGAGCGCAATCAGTGCTTCATGACGATCGCCTCGCGCAAGCCCAAGGCCCGCGGCGGGCTCGACTCCCGCACGCCCGCGCTGTGGATCAGCAATGGCACGGGCCGCGACGGCCGTGAGCGCAAGGGTGCGCCCAAGGTCGGCTGGTGCTGGGCCAACAACCGGCACACGTGGTTGGGCTTCGCCTCAGCCGCCGCGCGCACCATGGGTTGAGCTGCGGCCGGACGCAACGCTGGCTGAGGAGCGACGATGCCACGCTGGCTGAGGAGCGACGAAGGAGCCTCGAAGCCACCGTGGGCTTCGAGGCGCCCACGCGAACGTGGGACCCACTCGCTCGCGCTCGTCGCACCTCGGCCAGCGTGTGGCTCAGTCGCCGTGCCTCGCGGCGTTGGCGACGATCGCGTCGTGCAGCCACTGCGCCGCGCCGGGCGCGATGTCCTCGTAGTGCTGCGTGAACCGCGGGTCGGCCAGGTACATCTGCGCCAGACAGACCTGGAACTCGTGGTCGCAGTCGTAGAAGCGCGCGATGCTCGCCCGGTGCTGCTCGGCGATGTCTGCGGCACGGTCACTGTCGACCGGTTCACCGGCACGGACGGCCTCACCGAGCGCGGCGCCGAAGGCGTCCATCTCGGCCTTGACCTCGGCCCACTGCTCCTTGGTCATGTCCTTGGTCCGCGCCTGGGACTGCGCCCACTTGTCGGTGTCGCCCCAGCGCTCCTGCGCCTCGGCCTGGTACTCCTCGGTGTATCCCTCGCCGAAGAGCTCCTTGAGGTCCTCAGTCGTGGCGGGCTGGTCGTTCATCTCTGCCTCCAGTCGTCGGTCGATCGCTGCGACGAGGTCGGACATCTGCGCCAACCTCTCCGTGACCAGGTCGCGCTGCCGCCGCAGGTGCGCGACGACGTCGGCACCGTCGAGCAGCTCGCCGATCTCGTCGAGAGAGAAGCCCAGCCGCCGGTAGACGACGATCGTCCCCAGCCGCTGCAGGTCCTCGCCCGTGTAGAGCCGGTAGCCCGCATGGCTGCGCTCGCTCGGGTGCAGCAGGCCGACCTCGTCGTAATGGTGCAGCGTCCGCACCGTCACGCCGAAGCTCTCGGCCACCTGTCCCACCGTGAGCGCCTCCATGAGGCCAGTGTGCGCGTTGGTCATGCCATGAGCGTGGAGCCTGACGCCGCGTGAGGGTCAAGCCCGAGGTGCGAAGGGGGGGGGTGACCCCCACCCGGACAACGGGTGCCCGGCCCATGGTGCCGACCGAAGCGGCTCCATAACGTCGAGTGCCATGACCTCCCCCGCATCCCCCTCGGTCGCGCACGCCGTGACGCTGTGGCTCTTCCGCCTGCTGACGATCCCGCAGGCGATCCTCTTCGTCCTCCAACCGATCTCGATCGGCGCCTTCCTCCAGGGCAGCTGGGCCGCCTTCGACCTGCACTCGATCGGGGGCGGTCTGCTGGTCCTGCCGACGATGGCCACGGCACTCGTCGGCGTCGTCCTGGCGGTCCTGGCTCGCCGACCGTGGCTCGCGGTCGGCAGCATCGCCCTCGGGGTGCTCACCACCGGTCAGGTCGCGATGGGCCACGCCCGCCTGCTCGCCGTGCACATCCCGCTCGGGGTGCTGCTCGTGGCGCTGGCGATCTGGTTGGCCATGTGGCCGTGGACGCCCGCGGCGAGGCTCGACCGGAAGCGGTTTCGAGGCTCGCCCGCTGCGCGGACTCACACCTCAACCAGCATGGGCGGGGTGGACCGATGAGCCTGTCGCGGCGCGGTCTCTTCAGCCTCTCCGGCGGCATCGTCTCCGCGGTCGGGCTGACCGCCTGCGGCATCGCCCTGAGCTCCCCGGGAGGGTCCACCGGGGCGCTCCTGCCGAGCCGGCTGCCGCTGCCCTCCCCCTTCGCCACGGAGCTGCCGCGGTTGACCCCCCTTCGTCCTGATCGCGACGGGCGCGCCGCGATCACGGTGCGGCGCAAGGCGATCGAGATCCTGCCCGGGCGCACGACGGAGATCGCGGGGTACGACGGGCTCTTCCCCGGGCCCACGATCGAGGCGACGAAGGGGGAACCGCTGCACCTCTCCCTGCGCAACGAGCTCGACGTCCCGGTCGTCAACCACCTGCACGGCGGCGTGACCCCCGCGGAGCACGACGGCTACCCGACGGACCTCGTGCAGCCGTGGCATGCCCGGGATTACCACTACCCGCTCGACCAGCGCGCGGCGACGCTCTGGTACCACGACCACGCGATGGACCTGACGGGTCCGAATGTCTACGCCGGCATGGCCGGGGCCTTCGTGCTGCGCGACCCGGCCGAGGACGATCTCGGCCTGCCGGGCGGCGAGCGCGAGCTGACGCTCGTCATCACGGACCGGTCCTTCGGCGAGGACGCCGAGCTGGTCTACCCGGTGAGTGAGGGCGTCATCGAGTACCGGTACCACGGCGGGGTGCTCGGCGACGTCATGCTCGTCAACGGCGCACCGTGGCCATACCTCGACGTCGACGCCGCGCGCTACCGACTGCGGATCCTCAACGCCTGCAACGCCCGTCGGCTCGAGCTCGCGTTCGACGGAGGCTCCGGGCAGACCACCGAGATCGCGCAGGTCGGCACCGACCAAGGCCTGCTCACCCGCCCGCACCGGCGCTCCGCGCTCACCCTCGCCCCGGCCGAGCGCGCGGACGTCGTCGTCGACTTCGCCCAGCACGCGGTCGGGTCGCAGGTCACTCTCGTCAACCGGCTCGGGGACGAGGCGATGGGCCAGGTGATGCGCTTCGACGTGGCACGGCGGGCGAAGGACGACTCCCGCGTCCCCGAGCGCCTGTCGACGATCGAGCGGATCGACCCGGCATCGGTGGTGACGACGCGGGACTTCCGGCTCTCGCTCGGCGCCACAGGCGGTTCGTCGGGCCATGCCTCACACGCGGATGCCCAGGGCCGGTCGCTCGCGATGTGGGCGGTCAACGGTCGTCCCTACGAGCCCGGGGTCGACATCGCCCGGCCGCGTCTCGGGACGGTCGAGCGGTGGCGCTTCACCACCGACGTGCACCACCCGGTCCACGCGCACCTCGTGCACTTCCAGGTCGAGCAGGACGGTGCGCCGGCGTGGAAGGACACGATCGACGTCGGCCCGACCTCCCGGGCCGAGGTCCTCGTGCCGATCGAGGGATACCGCGGCCGGTACGTCCTGCACTGCCACAACCTCGAGCACGAGGACCGGATGATGATGGCCGACTTCTCGGTGGTGTGAGCGGTCAGAGTGCCGGGAGCACGTCCGTGGCGCTGAAGTCCTGACCCTTGAAGAGCAGGGGCTCGCCGGTCAGGGTCGCGAGCGCATACGCGAAGCAGTCCCCGAAGTTCAGCTGAGCCGTTTCCCCCTTCGCCGTAACCGCCAGGGCCGCGCCTCGTCCACCTCCCGACGACGCCACGTCCGTCCTACCCAGCGAGCTCATCCTCGATGTCACTGCAGTCGACGTGGCCCAGGCTGCGTGTGAGGTCCTCGTCGTACACCCCCAGGTCCACCTCGTCGGCACCGGGGTGCGCGCACATGTACTCGACCGCCTCGCGGAAGCTGTCGTCCGAGGCAGCGGGCACCAACATCTGCGCCTCGCGCCCCTGCTCGCCGTCGTACCCGATGGTCGACTCCAGGGTGAGGTCGCCGATGTCGGCCGGCGCCGGGTGCTCCTCGGCCCAGTCGAGCCACTCCTTGACGACGTCGCGGTCGGCACCGCACTCGAGGACGATGACGCGCTCGTACCCGAGGTCGTCGTCCGAGGCGTAGGTGACGCTCGCCCGCGTGACCTCGGCTCCGGTGCCCGGAGGGTCACACTGCAGATCCAGCAGGTCCATGGTCTCGGCTGCGGGCATCTCGGTGTCCGGGCCCTCGAGGTCGATCGTGGACCACACCGTCGGCTCCGAACTGTCTGCGGCGGAGGACGAGGCGTGCAGGGGTGAGGTCGGGGCACCGTGCCGACTCGTCGTCAGGTGCGGGTACCGGGACGTCGTCAGGTGAGGCTCGACGCGAGCGACGTAGTCATCCACTGCGGACTGCTCGACGCGCTCCTGCCACCACTCGTGGAGTGCGCTCCCACCCCACGTGGCGAGCACGGCCACGGCGAGCGTTGGCACGGCGACGACGACCGCCGTCACCGCGAGGTTCTTCAGCCACCACGGGGAGAGCCGGGTCTCCTCCTGCCGGTCACCGGTGTCGCGTGAGACGCCTCCGAGCGCGTGGGCCAGGTCCTCGAACCCACGCCGTGGGAAGTGCCACCCCGGCAGCATGACGACGCGCTCGCCCTGCGTGTCGGTGATGAACCAGTAGCACGCATCCGCAGGGGAGCTGCCCGGCGTGTGGACGGCGCGGACGACCTCACCCACCTCGGTCCTCGGGAGACGACGGCGCCGACCCAGGTGGGTGACGACGAGCTCGGCCCGCGTCAGCTCCACCGTCGAGAGGGAGCACAGGGCGAACCAGAGGACCAGTCCGACGGCCAGGCCTGCGAGCACGAGGCCCAGCTGCGTGAAGGTCTCCGGCCAGCTCTTGGTGGCGCTGTAGTTGTACGCAGTACTGCCGGCGATGGTCCCGATCGCCGCCCACCACTTCCTGCGGAGGTTGGCCCCGCCCAGGCGGAAGGCCCTCGAGCCCGTCCGCATGACGAAGGTGTCGGTCTGGGTGCGGGCGCGCTGAGTCATGGTCTCCGGGGCCGAAGGGGGTTGGTGGGGGCGTCGGGACAAGGTGCCCGGCGCGCTGGACAAGCTATCCCGCCCAGGTCTCGAGGCTCGGCCGCGGGCCGCTTCGCACCGTCCACCCGGAACGTGGGACCCAGACCACCGTGCCGACGCTGAGGTCTTTTTGAGGTCTTCCGACCTCGACTCAGCCGGCCCGACGGTGGAGGCTGGAGCGCATGACACCGACGTCCACCCCCTTCGCCGGGCGGCTGCGGCAGGCCGACTGCCGCGTCGATGACCTGCGCGCGCTCCTCGCTGCCGCGAGCGACCCCGCTCTCGCCTTCGCCGAGCGCATCGAGCAGCAGGTACCGGTCTACGACGCGGCCCGCCTGCGTGAGGCGATCGCGACCGAAGAGGGTTGTGCCGCAGTCGAGTCCGAGCTCGCCGCTGTCCTCGCCGACGGACCGGGCATCTTCGTCATCGCCGGAGCGATCGCGCACCCCGTGGTCGACCGCGTGTCCGCGGACTTCGAGCAGATCATCGAGCACGAGCGGGCGAAGGGAGGCGAGGTCGGCGACCACTTCGCGGCCGGCGGCGTCAACGACCGCATCTGGAATGCGCTCGAAAAGCTGGCGGTCGACCACCCCGAGGACTTCGTCGACTACTACGCCGACGACCTCATCGCCCTCGCGGCGCGCGCCTGGCTCGGGCCCGGCTACCAGGTCACCAGCCAGGTCAACGTCGTCAACCCCGGCGGCATCGGCCAGACGGTGCACCGCGACTACCACCTCGGGTTCGCCTCGCCCGAGGTCACCGAGCGCTACCCGGCCCACGTCCACGCGCTCTCGCCGGTGCTCACCCTGCAGGGCGCGATCGCCCACTGCGACATGCCCGTCGAGACCGGCCCGACCCTCTACCTGCCCCACTCGCAGAAGTACCCGCACGGCTACCTCGCCTACTGGCTCGACGAGTTCCAGGAGTACTTCGGCGAGCGCCACGTGCAGCTGCCGCTGGCCAAGGGGGATGCCGTCTTCTTCAACCCCGCGCTCTTCCACGCCGCGGGGTCCAACACGACGAGCGACGTGCGGCGCATGGCCAACCTGCTGCAGATCTCCTCCGCCTTCGGCCGAGCGATGGAGGCCGTCGACCGCGAGCGCATCGTCACCTCGATCTACCCGACCCTCCTCTCCCGCAAGGCCGCTGGCGTCGACGTGGAGCACGCGGTCGCTGCGAGCGCTGAGGGCTACGCCTTCCCGACCAACCTCGACCTGGACCAGCCGGTCGACGGGATGTCACCCCCTTCGCAGGCCGACGTCGTGCGGCAGGCCCTCGCCGACGACGCCACACCCGACGACCTCGCCGACCGGCTCGCCCGGCACGGCGCAGCCCGCCGGACCAGTTGATCCCCTTCGTCCCCACAGACAGGACCGCACATGCAGCAGCTCCTCACCGACAAGGTCGTCCTCGTCGTGGGCGGCACCTCCGGGCTCGGCGCCGGCATCGCCCGCGCCGCCGCCCGCGAGGGCGCCACCGTCGTCGTCACGGGACGGCGACCCGAGCCAGGGGACGCCCTCGTCGCAGAGATCGGGGGCGCCGCAAGCGCCGTCACCGGCGACGTCTCCGACCCCGAGCAGGCGAAGGGCGTTGTGGCACAGGCGATCGAACGCCACGGGCGGGTCGACTGCCTCGTCAACTGCGCCGGTCTGACCGACAGGGGTTCGATCCTCGACACGACGCCCGAGCTCTTCGACCGGCAGATCGCGACCAACCTGCGCGGCCCCTTCTTCACCATGCAGGCGGCGATCGCGGACATGACCTCGCGGCGGGCGCCGGGCACGATCGTCAACATCTCGAGCATCAGCGCGCAGGGCGGGCAGCCCTACCTCGCGCCCTATGTCGCGGCCAAGGCCGGGCTGGCCGGACTGACGAAAAATGTCGCCCACGCCCACCGCTTCGACCGGATCCGGGTCAACGCGCTCAACATCGGGTGGACGCAGACGTCAGGCGAGGACGCGACGCAACGGCGCTGGCACGACGCCGGCGACGACTGGGTGGAGCAGGCCAATGCCAGGCTGCCCATGGGCAAGCTCGGGCAGGTCGACGAGGTCGCGGACGCGGTCGTCTTCCTGCTCTCGGACCGCAGCGGGGTCGTCACCGGCTCCGTCATCGACTGGGACCAGCAGGTCATCGGAGGGCAGGACTGAGATGCGCATCGGACTCATCGGACTCGGGCGCATCGGCGCCTTCCACGCCGACACCCTCGCCGGGCTCGAGCACGTCGCGGAGCTCGTCGTCACCGACCCCGTCGCTGCCGCGGTCGACGCGGTGACCGGGCGGATCGGCAAGGCCCGCGCGGTCGACTCACCTGACGCCTTGCTCGCCTCGGGCGTCGACGGCGTCGTCATCGCGGCGGCGACCAATGCGCACGCCGACCTCATCCGCGCAGCGGTGGCCAAGGGGGTCCCCACCCTCTGCGAGAAGCCGGTCGCCGGCACCATCGCCGAGTCGATCGCGGTCGAGGCGGCCGTAGCCGGCAGCGACGTGCCGGTCCAGATCGGGTACCCGCGACGCTTCGACCCGGCCTTCGTCGCCGCGCGGGAGGCCGTGGTGTCGGGTGAGCTCGGGCGCGTGACGACGGTGCGCTCCACGACCCTCGACCCCGCTCCTCCCCCGGCGGCCTACCTCGCGGTGAGCGGTGGGCTCTTCCGCGACTGCTCGGTGCACGACTTCGACGCGGTGCGGTGGGTGACCGGCCAGGAGGTCGTGCAGGTGCACGCCGTCGGATCGGTCGACCCCGACGCGCCGGCAGAGATGTACGCCGACCACGGTGACTTCTCCAGCGCGTCGACGCTGCTGACGCTCTCCGACGGGACGATCGGCGTCGTGTCCAACACCCGCACCAACGGCCGCGGGTACGACGTGCGGCTCGAGGTGCACGGCGTGCGCGATGCGGTGGCGGCGGGACTCGACGAGGGGCTCCCCCTTCGCTCGACGACGCCGGGTGTCACGTGGCCGGGTGGGCCGGCGCACGAGTTCTTCATGGACCGGCTCGCCGAGGCCTTCCGCCTCGAGCTCGGGGTCTTCACCCGGGTGGCCGCCGGTGAGGTCGACAACCCGTGCACCGTCGCCGACGCGATGGGCACGGCGTGGACCGCCGAGGCCGCGACGCTCGCGGCGCGTGAGGGCCGACCGGTGACGATCGAGGAGGTCCGGGCCGCCGTGGGCGGGTGATCCGTCGCTCAGACGGGAGCCGGGCCGGTGGAGGTCCGCTCCCGCAGCACCGGCGCGACGAGGTGCTCACGGGCGGGTCGCTCCGGCTCGGCGATGCGCTCGACGATCAGATCCGCCGCGACCGACCCCACAGTGCGCGGCTGGATGTCGACGCTCGTCAGGCCCACCCACCGCATCCGCGCGATGCTGCTGTCGTCGAAGCCGACGAAGGAGACCTCCCCCGGCACGGACAGTCCGGCGTCCCGGGCCGCGGCCATCGCGCCCACGCACACGAGGTCGTTGACGGTGAAGACCGCGGTCGGCCCGCAGCGACCGAAGAGCCTTGTCCCGCAGGCGAACCCGTCGTCCTCGGTGATGTCTGAGGTCACGACCCGGATGTGCTCGGCGAGCCCGGCGGCGCGCATCGCGGCCTCGTAGCCAGCGCGGCGCTGGCGGAAGACCTCGGCGTCCGGCCCCGCGATGTGTGCGATCCGCTCGTGCCCCAGGCCGACGAGGTGCTCGACCGCCAGCCGCGCCCCCTCCGCGTCGTCCTCGGCGACGACGTCGACCGTCGGCAGGGTGAGGTCGCGCATGCCGGCGATGACCGTGGGCAGGCGTTGCGCCGCCTCGCGGATGGCGTCCGTGATCGGCATCGTCCCGGCGAGCACCAGCCCGTCGACCCGCATGTCGACGAAGGCGTTGAGCAGGCGGTCATCGAGCTCCCGGTCGAGCCGCCCGTCGGCGACGAAGGCGTGCAGGTCGTGCTCGGCCAGCCCCTCACCGAGCCCCTCGAGGAAGTCGACGAACCACGGCTGGCGCAGGTCGTTGACGAGCACCCCGATCGTCCGCGTGCGGCTCGCGCCCAGGCTCTGCGCGGCGGCATTGGGCCGGTAGCCGAGCTCGGCGATGGCGGCCTCGACGGCGGCCCTCGCCTCCGGCGAGACGCGCGAGGAGCCTTGCAGCACACGGGAGACCGACGACTTGGAGACGCCGGCGCGCTCGGCGACGGTGCGCAGGGTGACCGGGTGGTCCCCGCGACGCGGACTCACGCGGTGGCCGCCTTGAGGATGGAGCGAAGGGGGACCCCCGGGTCCGCGAGCTGCTCCGGATCGAGCGGCACGGCGGCCGCGATGAGCTTTTCCGCCACGCGGATGTCCTTGGCGACGCTGGCGCCCGGTCCGACGGCGGCGGCGTGCACGAGGCGATCGGCGGCGTCGAGGCCCAGGTGCAGCAGCACCCCGTCGTCCCGGTGGCGCAGCACCGAGCGCTCGCCCGTGCCGGGCAGCCCGGCGACCGAGAGCATCTGGTCGTACTGGTCGGACCAGAACCACGGGACCGCCGCGTGCGCCTGCTCCTCACCGAGCATCGACGCGGCGACCGTGACGGCCTGGTCGTGCGCGTTGCGCCAGGACTCCAGCCGCACCCGCCCCCCGGAGCGGGCGTCGGGGAAGGAGGCACAGTCCCCCGCCGCGAAGACCCGCGGGTCGGAGGTGCGCAGCCTCTCGTCCACGACGATCCCGTCGTCGACGACCAGGCCGGCCGCCGCGGCGAGCGCGGTGGTCGGTGCGGCGCCCACTCCCGCGACGACGGCATCGACGACGACCTCGTCACCGTCGGACAGCAGGGCACGCAGGCGCCCCCCTTCGCGTCGCAGGTCGGTCACGAGGGTCGAGGTGCGCAGCGCCACGCCGTGCTCGGCGTGCAGCGCGGCGACCTGCTCGGCCACCTCCTGCGGGACGATCCGGCCCAGGGCCCGCGGACCGGCCTCGACGACCGTGACCTCCATGCCGCGCTCGCGCGCACCGGCGGCGATCTCGAGGCCGATGAAGCCCGCGCCGATGACGAGCAGGTGCCCCTCGGGCCGCAACAGCTCCCGCAGGGCCGCCGCGTCCTCATGGGTGCGCAGGTAGGTGACGTCGTCGAGCTCGAGGCGACGCACGTCGGAGCCGAGAGCGAGGAGCAGACGGTCCCAGGGGACCTTCCCTTCGTCCGTCGTGACGGTGCCGGCCGCGAGGTCTATCCCGGTCACCTCGACACCCAGCTGCAGGTCGATCCCGGCCTCGGCGAGCTGCTCCGGCGACCACGGGTGGACCAGCTCGGTCTCCTCTGCTGCCAGCGCCCCCTTGGACAACGGTGGACGCTCGTAGGCGTGCACGCTCTCCCGGCCGATGAGGGTGATGGATCCACCAAAGCCCTTGTCCCGCAAGGCCATCGCTGCATGCGTGCCGCACTCGCCCGCGCCGACCACGACGATCCGCTGCGGCTCAGCCGAGGTCGACATGGACCTCCCCACCCTCCACGAGCACCCGGTAGGTGCGCAGGTCCACGGTCACGGGGGCGCCCATGGCGCGCCCGTCGGAGATGCGGAAGCGCCCGTTGTGCTTCGGGCACTCGATGATGCCGTCCATGACCAGACCCTCGCACAGGAGCATCCGCTCGTGCGTGCAGTGACCGTCGCTGGCGAAGAACTCACCGTCCTCGTCGCGGTAGACCGCCACGTCCCGACCGTCGATGCTCACGCCGATGACGTCCTCCTCCTCGACGTCGTCGACGGCGCAGACCCTGGTCCAACCCATGGTGACTCCTCTCAGGCCGCGGTCGCGGCGCTCGTGGTGGCGGCCGAGGTCGGCAGCAGGCCGTCGACCGGGCCGTGGAAGGGGGCGGCCGTCCCGGGCAGCTCGCGCCGCACGAAGTACGACGGGTCGCGCAGCTGGCGCAGGACCGCCGGGATGATCTCGCGGTAGGCGGCGATGAGGCCGGGGTACGGCTCGGGGGTGTCGTGCCGCATCTGCTCGTGCAGCTCGGGCAGCCGGTGGTACGGGACCATCGGATACATGTGGTGCTCGATGTGGAAGTTCATGTTCCAGTAGAGGAACCGGTTGATCGGCCCCATGAGCACCGTGCGGGTGTTGAGCCGGTGGTCGATGACGTTTTCGCCCAGGCCCGAGTGCTGCGTCAGCCCGTAGACGACATGCATGAAGCACCCGTAGAGCCGCGGCCCGCCCACCAGCACGAGCGGCAGCCATGACGCGGTGACGACGGCGATCGCGATGACCGCGGCGTAGATGGCCAGCCAGATGCGGGCGATGCGGATCGCGGCGGCGCGCTCCTCCGTGGGGACGTAGTCGCGCTCGTCCCCGGAGAGACGGCCGGCGGAGAGGCGCAGCATCGTGGCGATCGCCTGCGGCACGTCGACGAGCCCGACGAGGTTGAGCAGGATGCGCCCGAGACGGGCCGGGCGCATCGCGACGATCTCCGGGTCACGCCCGACGACGAGGGTGTCGCTGTGGTGCCGGGCGTGCGAGTACCGCCAGGTGACCGGGTTGCGCATCATGAAGAAGCACGCGATCTGGTAGACCGCTTGGTCCATCCAGCGCGTCCTGAACGCCGTGCCGTGGCCGGCCTCGTGCCACCGCGAGTCGCCGGCGGAGCCGTAGAGCACCCCGTAGACGAGGGCGAAGGGGAGCACCCACCACGACCCCCACGTCACGACGATCCCCGCGCCGCTGAGCAGGATGAGTCCGAGCCAGATGATCGTGTCGCGGATGGCGGGGGCGTCCGAGCGGCGCATGAGTTCCTTCATCCGCTTGCGCGGGATGTCGGTGCGGTACCAGTCGGCGGCGCTCAGGCCGTGCTCGACCGCGAAGTCGGTGGCCTCACCCTGCAGCGAGTACCAGGCGAGACGATTGCGCGTGCCCATGTCGGCTCCTTTGCCGTCGTGGCCCCTCCTGCGCATCCGCCCAGGCGCCTGCAGGGTGTGGGACCGGTCCCACGATTGTGGCGAAGGGAGGAGCGCGCGTCAATCCCCCTTCGGTCGACACCGCCGCCCACCGCACGGACGAAGGGCGGGACGCCCCTCCCTTCGCTCCGCCCCCGCTGACAGACTGGACCCGGACACCGACGTCACCCAGGAGGAACCCGTGAGCTCCATCCCGCCCGAGGACATCGAGACCCAGGGCCACGCCGGCCTGCTCATCGGCTCACGGTGGGACCCGCCGGGCGACCCGACGTGGGTGACCGTCATCGCCCACGGCTACGGCGAGCACATCGGGCGCTACCAGTGGGTCGCCGACCGCCTGACCGCCGACGGCGCCGTCGTCTACGCGCACGACCACGTCGGCCACGGGCGCAGCGAGGGTGAGCGGGTGCTCATCGAGGACTTCGAGCGGGTCGTCGACGACCTCGACCTGCTCGTGCAGCGCGCCCGCGAGGAGCACGCCGACCTGCCGGTCGTGCTCATCGGGCACTCGATGGGGGGCATGATCGCCGCGCGCTACACCCAGCGCCACGCCGACCGGCTCACCGCCACGGTGCTCTCCGGCCCCGTCCTCGGGTCGTGGGAGCCGACCGCGCTCGCCGACCTCGACGAGATCCCGCCGACGCCGATCGACATCACGACCCTCAGCCGCGACCCCGACGTCGGCCGCGCCTACGAGCAGGACGAGCTCGTGTGGCACGGCGACTTCAAGCGGCCGACGCTGCGGGCGCTCAAGGCGGCGCTCGAGGCGATCACCCTCGGCGGGCGCCTCACCGTCCCGACGATCTGGCTGCACGGCGAGGACGACCAGCTCGTCCCGATCGGCCCGAGCGACGAGGGCTGGGCGCACATCGCGCCCGACCAGGCCCCGTCCAAGCGCTACCCCGGCGCCCGGCACGAGATCTTCAACGAGACCAACCGCGAAGAGGTCCTCGACGACGTCCTCGCCTTCATCCACCAGGAGATCGATCGATGAGTTTGCGCGACCTCGACCTGCCCACCCCGACCGACCTCAATCACCGTTGGGCCGCCGAGGCGGCCATCTGGAATGCCCGTGGCTGGGACGACGTCCGCGCCGAGGGGCCGGTGCGTCACCACGGCGACGGCGGCGGCAACTGGGCGAGCATGGTCCTCCTGCCCGAGGGGCGGGCACTGCTCTTCGGTCAGGACCACGAGTACTCCCAGACCTTCGCCGGCGAGACGGCGCAGGAGTTCGGTGTCGAGCCGACCGACATCCTCGCCGGGGCCCCGGCCTGGTGGGGCGAAGCCCTCGAGCAGCACTTCAACCAGGAGTTCGGCCCGTGGGTCGCCTTCGCCTACGGCTGGGAGGACGGTCGCTGGCAGCGCGCTGAGTACGCGGCCGAGGACGGCTTCGAGGAGCTGGAGCTGCCCTTCCTCAGCCACGACGACACCGTCGCGAGCCTCGTCGACTTCCTCGACACCACTGCCCTCGACGAGCAGCTCGAGGCGGAGGTCGACCAGGAGGCCGTCGACGCACTCGTCCAGGCCGGACCGGCGGTCACCGAGGAGCAGTTGGCCGCCGTGGCCTTCTCCGGGTGGGACGTGGCGAAGGGGGTCGCAGCCGCCCGCGCCTTCGTCCTCTGAGTCCTCTGCTCCGGGTCGAGGTACCCACGGCCCTCCTGGAGGGCTGCGGGTACCTCGACCCAGCGGGAGTGGGCCAGTCAGTCGTTCCGTGCCACCTGAACGCCGTCGTCAGTCGTTCTGCGGGAACCCGAGGTTGAGCCCACCGTGGCTCGGGTCGAGCCAGCGCTGGGTGACCGCCTTGGTCCGGGTGAAGAAGTGCACGCCCTCGATGCCGTGGGCGTGGGTGTCACCGAAGAGCGAGTTCTTCCACCCGCCGAAGGAGTAGTACGCCATCGGCGTCGGGATCGGGACGTTGATGCCGACCATGCCGACCTCGACCTCGTGCTGGAATCGGCGCGCGGCCCCGCCGTCGTTGGTGAAGATCGTCGTGCCGTTGCCGTAGGGGTTGTCGTTGATCAGCTGCAGGCCCTCGTCGTAGGAGGCCACGCGCACGACCGACAGCACCGGGCCGAAGATCTCGTCGGTGTAGATCGACATGTCCGGCGTCACCCGGTCGAAGAGGGTCGGCGCGAGGAAGAAGCCCGGGCCGATATCGCCCGCTCCCTCACGCCCGTCGATGACGAGCTCGGCGCCCGCGGCGACACCGTCCTCGACGTAGCCGGTCACCTTGTCGAGGTGGGCGCGCGTGACGAGGGGGCCCATGTCGGACTCGCCCATGCCGTCCCCCGTGCGCAGCGTGCGGGTGCGCTCGGCGATCTTGGCGACGAGCTCGTCGGCGATCGACTCGGTGGCCAGCACGACGGAGATCGCCATGCACCGCTCGCCGGCCGCGCCGTACCCGGCCGAGACCGCGGCATCGGCGGCGAGGTCGAGGTCGGCATCGGGCAGGACGAGCATGTGGTTCTTGGCCCCACCGAGGGCCTGGACTCGCTTGCCGGCCGCCACCCCGCGCTCGTAGACGTAGCGGGCGATGGGGGTGGACCCGACGAAGGAGATCGCCTTGACGTCGGGGTGGTCGAGCAGGGCGTCGACGGCCTCCTTGTCACCGTGGACGACATTGACGACACCCTCGGGCAGGCCGGCCTCGCGCCACAGGTCCGCGATGAGGTTGACCGCGGTCGGGTCCTTTTCGCTCGGCTTGATCACGACGGTGTTGCCCGTCGCGACGGCCACGGGGACGAACCACAGCGGCACCATCGCCGGGAAGTTGAAGGGCGAGATGATCCCGACGACACCGAGCGGCTGGAGGATCGAGTAGGCGTCGATGCTCGTCGAGACGTTTTCCGAGAAGCCGCCCTTGAGCAGGTGCGGGATGCCGCAGGCGAACTCGACGGCCTCCTGCCCGCGCGCGATCTCGGCCTTCGCGTCGTCGTAGGTCTTGCCGTGCTCAGCGGTGATCGCCAGGGCGATCTCGTCCTTGCGCTCCTCGAGGAGCTGGCGGAAGGCGAAGAGGATGCGCACCCGACGCGCCAACGAGACGTGGCGCCAGTCCTGCCACGCCCCCTTCGCCACGGCCACGACCTCGTCGACGGTCGCGGCATCGGCCAGGTCGAGCGCGCCGGTGACCTCGCCGGTGGCGGGGTTGAAGACCTCGGAGGTGCGGCCCGGCTCCCCCTGCCACGGGGCGTGACCGACGAGGTGGGTGATGCGGGTGGGGGTGCTCATGCGGGCCTCCTCAGGCTCATTTGTCCGGACATACTAACAAACTGACTGGCGCATCTCCCCGGGGAGATGCGCATGGGAGCGGGCCCGAGCGCGCATTTCCCCGGGGAAATGCGCGTTCAGTGGGCGTGGGCTGGTGCGGGCACATCGGCGAGGGCCACCTCCACCGGCTGGCCGGAGGCCAGGGACTCCATGCCGGCGGTGCACACGACCGTCGCGGCGTAGCCGTCCCAGGCGGTCGGGCCGATCCGCTCACCCCTCCGGGCGGCGTCGACCCAGGCCTGGACCTCGACGTCGTACGCGCGCTCGAAGCGCGCCCGGTAGTCCGCGACGATCGGTCCGCCCCAGGCGCCGTCGCCACCGTCCGGGTCGGCGACGGTCGTGTAGACCTCGCCCCAGGGTCGGCCGATGATCGCGCTGCCGCTCTCGCCGACGGCCTCGCAGCGCACCTCGTACCCCGTGCGGCTGTTGACGAAGACCTCGTTGGTCACGACCGCCCCGGACGCCATGCGGAAGATCGCGACCTGCGGGTCGATGACCCCTGCGAGCGCGTGCGACGTCGGCGCCGGGCTGATCACCTGGATCGAGGCGATCTCCTCACCGAGCAGCCACCGCGCGCAGTCGACCTCGTGCACGAGCGAGTCGCGCACGATCATCTCGGAGCGGAAGTCCGGGTTGGGCACGCTCTTGTTGCGGTGGGTCTGGTGCAGCAGCAGCGCCCGCCCCATCCCGCCGCCGTCGAGCAGCGACTTCAGCCGGACGTACTCCGGGTCGAACCGGCGCATGAAGCCCACCTGCACGAGCGCCCGGCCGGCAGCGCGCTCGGCCTCGACGACCCGCAGCGAGGACTCGCTGTCCATCGTCAGCGGCTTCTCGCAGAGCACCGGCAGACCGCGCTCGATGCAGGCGAGCAGCTGCTCCTCGTGGACCGAGCCCGGCGAGGCGAGCAGGACCGCGTCGACGTCGTCGGAGGCGATGAGCTCGAGCGGGTCGGCGTGCACGGTGACCCCGCCGAGCTCCTCGGCGAGCGCCCGGGCCCGGTCACCGTCGGGGTCGGCGATCGCGGTGAGCGTCGCGCCGGCGATGCGCCGGGCCAGCCGGTGCGCGTGGTCGGCGCCCATGAGGCCGACGCCGACGACACCGACCCGGAGCGACCCTTCGAGGCTCGTTCCTCGCACCTCAGGGAGCGCGAGGCTCGTTCCTCGCACCTCAGGGAGCGCGAGGCTCGTTCCTCGCACCTCAGGAACCGGGGAGGTCACCGATCTCCCTTCGTCATCGCCTCGTCGTCCGCGGACCCGTCGCGCACCCTGGGCTTGCCCGGCCCCGCCAGCTCGGCCTCGGGGTTGGCCGGGTCGACGGTCTTGCCGGGGTCGACGCCACCGAGCTCGTGCTGCAGGTCCGACAGCTCCTGGCCGCCGGCCATCTCCGCGGTCAGCTGGTCGAGGGTCAGCTCGTCGCGGTGCGCGTCGAGGGTGAGCCGGCCGAGCTTGAGGATGATGAAGTGGTTGCCGACGAGGTAGGCGTGGTGCGGGTTGTGGGTGATGAAGACGACGCCGAGGCCCGCGTCGCGCGCCTTGGCGATGTACTTCAGGACCACGCCCGACTGCTTGACGCCCAGGGCGGCCGTCGGCTCGTCGAGGATGATCACCTTGGCGCCGAAGTAGATGGCGCGGGCGATGGCGATGCACTGCTTCTGGCCACCGGACAGGCCCCCGACCGGACGATCGAGGTCACCGATCTGGATGCCCATCTTCTGCAGCTCCTCGTCGGCGATGGCCTTCATCCGCCGCGAGTCGAGGAAGAGACCCTTGCGGATCTCGTTGCCCATGAAGAAGTTGCGCCACACCGACATCAGCGGCGCGAGCGCGAGGTCCTGGTAGACCGTCGCGATGCCGAGCGCCTGCGCGGCCCGCGGCGACGCGAGGTTGCGCCGGACACCGTTGACCTCGAAGGTGCCGGAGGTGTGCTCGTGCAGCCCGGCCATGATCTTGATGAGCGTCGACTTGCCGGCACCGTTGTCGCCCAGCACGCAGGTGACCTCGCCGGGGTAGACCTCGAGGTTCACCCCGCGGAGGGCGTCGACGTTGCCGTAGGACTTGCCGACGTCCTGCATGACGACGAGCGGCGTGACGTCCGCCGGCCGGCGGTGGAGGGTCTCGGTGCTCATTGCGCGTCCGCCTTCTTCTTGACGTACAGGTTGACCAGGGTCGCGAGCAGGAGCATCACGCCGAGGAAGGTGTAGAACCAGTCGACGTTCCAGCCCGCGTAGTTGATGCCCATGCGGGTCATGCCGAAGATCAGCGCACCGAGGGCGCCACCGACGACCGAGCCGTAGCCACCGGTGAGCAGGCAGCCCCCGACGACCGCGGCGATGATGTAGATGAACTCGTTGCCGACACCCTCACCGGACTGCATGACGGAGTAGTCGAAGAGCAGGTGCATGCCGAGCATCCACGCGCAGAACCCGACGGTGACGAAGAGGCCGATCTTCACCGCCTTGACCGGGACACCGACGGCGCGAGCGGCGTCGGCGTCACCACCGACGGCGTAGATCCAGTTGCCGACCCGCGTGCGGGTGAGCACGAGGGCACCGATGGCGGCCAGGACGAGCCAGTAGACGACGAGCGCCTTGATCCGGATCGGCCCGAGCGAGGCCTCCCAGGCGAAGACCATCTCCGCCGAGGCGAAGCCGTCCATGTCGGTGATCGTCGGGGTCGAGACCGTCCCGCCGACGAGGCGTGTCACCGCCAGGTTGGCGCCCTGGAGGACGAAGAAGGTCCCGAGTGTCACGAGGAAGCTCGGCAACCCCGTGCGCATGAGCAGCCACCCGTTGAACGCACCGATCGCGAGCGAGAGGACGAGCGCGGCGAGCACGCCGATCCAGACGTTGAGCCCGAAGTTCCACGCCGTGAGGGCCGCGGTGATCCCGGACGTCGTCGCGGCGACACCGGTCGAGAGGTCGAACTCGCCGCCCACCATGAGCAGCGAGACCCCGACCGCCATGATGCCGATCGACGCTGCCGCGTACAGGATCGTGCCGGTGTTGGCGAGTGAGCGGAAGGAGGGCGCGACGGCGAGGAAGAGCGCGGCGACGGCGAGGGCACCGATGAGCGCGCCGATCCCGGGCCGTGCGAAGAGCACGCCCACCTTCCCCTTCGCGACCACCCGGTCGTCGGTCTCTCCGGCCGGTCGGGCCGTGGCGGTCGGGGTCGTCATCACTTCGCCTGCTGCTCGAGGAGGATGTCGACGTTGGCGTCGTCGATGAAGGCCGGGCCGGTGTAGACGGGCTCGCCACCACCGGTGGAGGCGCCCTTCTGCACCCGCAGCCACAGCGAGTCGACGGCCATGTAGCCCTGGACGTACGGCTGCTGGTCGACGGCCCACTCGATCTTGCCGTCCTTGATCGCCTGCAGCGCCTCGTCGTTGAGGTCGAAGGTCGCGAGCTTCGCCTCGCTGCCGGCCTCCTCGATGGACTTCGTCGCGATCATCGCCATCGGCGCACCGAGGGTGATGACGTTGGTGATGTCCTTGTCCTGCTGCAGCTTCGCCGTGATGGTCGACTGCACGTTGGCGCTGTCGGTGCCCTTGACGTAGACCTTCTCGGTGCCCTTGAACTTGTTGGCGACACCCTTGCAGCGGGCCTCGAGACCGACGTGCCCCTGCTCGTGGATGACGCACAGGACCTTGCCGGCCTTCTCGTCGGTGAACCGGTCACCGGCGGCCTCGCCGGCGAGCGTCTCGTCCTGACCGAAGAAGGACAGCACGCCCATGTCCTTCCACGCGTCCGCACCGGCGTTGAGCGCGACGACGGGGATGTCGGCCTCGACGGCCTTGACGACGTTGTCCTCCATCGCGTCGGGCTTGGCGAGCGTGACGGCGATGCCGTCGACCTTCTTGTCGACGGCCTGCTGCACGAGCGTGGACTGGCGGGCGCCGTCGGGGTCGGCGGTGTATTCGAGCTTGACGTTGTCCTTCTTGGCGGCGTCCTCGGCACCGGCGCGGACCTGGTCCCAGAAGGTGTCGCCGGGCGCGGCGTGGGTGACGAGGGCGACGGTCATCTCGGGGGTGCCGGCGCCACCACCGGAGGCGCCGTCGCCCCCTTCGTCCTCCTGCTTGCCGCCGGAGGAGGAGCACGCCGCGAGGGCGAGCGCAGCCACGGCCGAGGTCGCGACGGCGCTGACGCGGGAGATTCGGGACATGGTTCGTGCCTTTCTCGGGTCCCCCGCGTCGTTGCGGGGGGAGGGGGTCGCGGTGCCCGGGCGGGCACCGCTGTCTTCAGTTGTGAGTCTGGTCGTTCTGGTCCTGCGTGGGCAGCAGATCCGCCGGGGCGAGATGCGTTCGTTGTGCTGCCTTGTGCCGCTCGTACTCCGCCCGCGCACCACGGGTGCTCTCGAGCTCGCTCACCTCGCCCACCGGCACGTCCCACCAGCTGGCGGAGTCGGGTCCGTGCACGAGGGGGTCGGTCTCGACGTGGATGACGACCGGGCCGCCGTCGGCCGGTGCCGCCTTGGCCTCGGCGATCGCCGCCTCGAGCCCGGCGCGGTCGTGCACCTCGATGACGTGGCAGCCGAGCGAGCGGGCATTGGCCGCCAGGTCGACCGGCAGGACGTCGCCATCGAGCCGGCCGGTCGCCTCGTTGCGCGCGCGGTAGGCCGTACCGAAGCGCTGGCTGCCCAACGACTGCGACAGCGAGCCGATCGAGTGGAAGCCGTGGTTCTGCACGAGCACGACGATGACCTTGGTCCGCTCCTGGACGGCCGTGACGAGCTCGGTCGGCATCATCAGGTAGCCCCCGTCGCCGACCATCGCGAAGACGTCGCGAGTCGGGTCGGCCCAGCGGATCCCGATCGCGGCGGGCACCTCGTAGCCCATGCAGGAGTATCCGTACTCGACGTGGTAGCCGCGCCGGTCGCGCACCCGCCACGACTTGTGCAGGTCGCCGGGCATCGAGCCGGCCGCGCAGAGCAGCACGTCACGCGGGTCGCTGAGCTCGTTGACGAGTCCGAGGACGGCACCCTGGGTGAGCAGGCCGTCGGCGAGCGCGTCGGTGACCTCGGACGAAGGGTGGTGCGCCGCCTCGACCTGCGCGTCCCAGTCCGCCCACAGGCGGGCCTGCTCGTCGCGGTAGTCGTCGTCGACGGACCACCCCTCGAGCGCCTCGGTGAGCGCGGTCAGTCCCTCGCGGGCATCGCCCACGACGGTCAGGCCGGAGTGCTTCACCGCGTCGAAGGGGGCGATGTTGAGGTTGACGAAGCGCACCCCTTCGGCCGCGAAGGCCGTGCGGGAGGCGGTCGTGAAGTCCTGGTAGCGGGTGCCGACACCGATGACGACATCCGCCTGTGCCGCAACGGCATTGGCCGCGGTCGTGCCCGTGGAGCCGACGGCGCCCAGCAGCTGCGGGTGACCATGCAGGAGCGAGCCCTTGCCGGACTGGGTCTCCCCGACGGGGATGCCGGTGGCCGTGCACAGCGCCGCGAGCGCGTCCTCGGCCTGCGCGTGGTGGACCCCACCGCCGGCGACGATCATCGGCCGTCGCGCCGAGCGGATGATCTCGGCGGCCTGCGCGATGCGGGCCGGCTCGGCCGGCGGACGGGCGACGTGGTGGACCCGCTCGGCGAAGAGCTCGACCGGCCAGTCGTGGGCCTCGGCCTGCACGTCCTGCGGCAGCGAGATCGTCACCGCACCGGTCTCGACCGGATCGGTGAGCACCCGCATCGCCGAGAGCAGGATGCTCGGCAGCTGCTCGGGCCGGCGCACCTCGTCGTAGAAGCGCGAGAGCGGGCGGAAGGCGTCGTTGACCGTGAGGTCCCCGCCGTGCGGCTGCTCGAGCTCCTGCAGCAGGGGCCCGGCGGCACGCGTGGCGAAGGTCGAGCTCGGCAGCAGCAGCACGGGCAGCCGGTTGATCGTCGCGAGCGCGGCACCCGTGAGCATGTTGGTGCTGCCCGGACCGACGGAGGCGGTGCACGCCCACGTGGTGAGCCGGTCGCGCTGCCGGGCGTAGGCGACCGCGGTGTGCACCATCGCCTGCTCGTTGCGCGCGAGGACGTAGGGCAGGTCGGCGCCGTCGGGCCCGGCCGCGAGCTCCTCCTGCAGCAGCGCCTGCCCGACGCCCGCGACATTGCCGTGGCCGAAGATGCCGAGCACCCCGGCGAAGAGCCGCTGCCGCTGCCCGTCGCGCTCGCTCCACTGCGCGCCCAGGAAGCGCACCAGCGCCTGGGCCGTCGTCAGCCGCACGGTCCCATGTTGGTCGAGGTGCGAGGCCGCCCGCGGCCGAGCCTCGAGACCACCGTTACTCATGCCTGCCCCTCCCAGGTCTCCCGGATCGCCCCGTGCGCGGGGTCGTCACAGATCAACCAGACCCGCTCCGGCCCCGGGCCGGCCATCACGTTGAGGTAGTACAGGTCGGCGTCGGGCGCGGCCATCGCCGGGCCGTGCCACCCGTGCGGCACGAGCACGGTGTCACCGGTCGCGACCTCGACGAGCACGTCGATGTCGCGCCCCTCGGCGCCGTAGACCTGCTGGTACCCCACCGGTTGACGGCCGTCGTCGCGGTCGGTGCCGCGCGTGAGCGGCGGGCGGCCGGCCTCGGCGTCCCCGACCGACTGGGTCTCGAAGTAGTAGATCTCCTCGAGCTCGCTCTCCTGCCCGGGCCGGTCGGTGTCGTGCTTGTGCGGCGGGTAGGAGGACCAGCCCCCGGCGGGGGTGATGACCTCGCACGCGAGGATCTGCTCGGCGCCGGGCAGGGTGTCGGGCATGCCGAACCCGCGCACCTCGCGGCGGCACGTGCCGGCCCCGCGCTGCTCGACGGGCACTCGGTCGGCGGGGACGACGACGACCTCACGGCCCCCACCGGTCGGGTCGTCGACGCGGGCACCGCACAGCGCGACCCGCGCGTCGGCGTCGCCGTGGTTGGTCAGCACGAGCCGGCTCCCGGCGGGTGCGTAGAGCGTGTCGCTCGGCCCGGCGAAGACACTGGTCCGCCCGGCGAGCACGTGCTCGTGGTCGTCCACGGCCACCGTCGTGCCGCCCGTCAGCGGCACGACGATGGCCTCCTCCCCGGAGAGCGTGTGCGTCACCGAGGACCCCGGTCGCAGGACCGCGACGCGCAGCGACGTGTGCTGCCAGCCCTCGACGGCGTCGGTGATCTCGACGGCCCAGGTCCCTCCCTTCGGCGCGAAGGGGTGGAACCATCGCGCGTTGTCCGCGCCGGTGCGCGGGGTGTGGTTCATGCCCCGCCTCCGTGGACGAGGCCGGCGGCGATGTCGACCGCCGCGGCGACGTCGCCGTCGGGCGGGTAGAGCAGCGCCCGTCCGACGACGAGTCCGCGCACCTGCGGGATCGCGAGCGATCGCCCCCACGAGGCGTAGGTGTCGCGCGGGTCGCCCTGCGGGTCACCGCCGAGCAGGAGCGAAGGGAGGGTCGTCGCGTCCATGACCCGCTCCAGGTCGTCGACGACGGGCAGCTTGAGCCACGTGTACGCACTCGTCGCGCCGAGCCCGGAGGCGACGGTGATCGAGCGGATCGTCGAGTCCGGGTCGAGCAGGTTGACCACCTTGCCGTCGCGGCGGGTGGACCAGAAGGGCTCGACCATCGCCATCGTCCCGTGGGCGGCGAGCTCGGTGACCGCGCGGGCGCTCGCCTCGAGGGTCGCCGCGCTCGCCGGGTCCTGCAGGTCGATGCGGGTGAGCATCTTGCCGCCGTCGATGCCGCGGGCGACGATCTCGGCGGCGGTGTGCCCGGTGAAGCGGTCGTCGAGCTCGAAGGAGGCCCCCTGCAGCCCACCTCGGTTCATCGAACCGATCGCCACCTTGTCCTCGAGCGCGCCCATGAGCAGCAGGTCGTCGAGGACGTCGGGCGTGCCGAGCACGCCGTCGACGCCGGGCCGCGACAGGGCCGTCGCGAGCCGGCGCAGCAGGTCCGCGCGCGAGGCCATCGCGGTCGCGTCACCGCGCACCCCGAGCGCGCCGCGCGCCGGGTGGTCGGCGGCGACGAGCAGCATCCGTCCGTCCGCCCCCAGCAGCGGACGGCGGGCGCGTGCGGCCCACGATCGGGCGATCGCACCGGGGTCGGTCGCCCGCAGCGTGGTCAGTCCGGCGAAGTCGAGCGCCGCGACACCCCGGGTGGTGGGCTCGGTCGTGCTCATGCGCGCGCTCCCTTCGTCGCCCAGCGGGCCAGGCCGTCCTCAACCTCACCGGCCGTGGGCATCGCGGTGCTGCACTCGAGCCGGGAGGCGACGATCGCCCCAGCGACATTGGCGAACTCGAGGATCCGCCGCAGGTCCCAGCCCTCGAGGAGGCCGTGGACGAGCGCGCCGCCGAAGGCGTCCCCGGCGCCCAGGCCGTTGACGACCTCGACGAGGTACGGCGGGACCTCGACGCGCTCGTCCGCGGTGGCGGCGAGCACCCCCTTCGGCCCCTGCTTGACGACCGCCAGCTCGAGTCCGCGCTCGAGGAGCGCGTCGGCCGCCCGCTGCGGATCGGTCTCGCCGACGGCGACCTCGCACTCCTCGCGGTTGCCGACGGCGATGGTCACGTGCTCGAGCGCCCGGCCGACCTCGGCGCTCGCCTCGGAGGGATCGGCCCAGAACATCGGCCGGTAGTCGAGGTCGAGCACCGTGTGCTCGGCCCGGCCACGGGCGGCGAAGGCGGTGTGGTGCGCCGCGCGTGAGGGCTCGGCGCACAGGCCGGTCACCGTGGTCCAGAAGACCCGCGCGGAGCGGATCTGCTCGAGCGGCAGGTCGGCGTCGGTGAGCATGAGGTCGGGCGCGGTGGGCCAGCGGTAGAAGTACAGCGGGAAGTCGTCCGGCGGGTGCACCTCGCAGAAGGTCACCGGCGTGGGCGGTCCCTCCCCCTCGATCGGGGTGATGAACTCGCCTGCGACGCCGAGCCGCTGCGCCTCCGCCCGCACGTAGCGGCCGAAGGCGTCGGCCCCGGTCTTGGTGACGAGCACCGCGGCCCGGCCGTACCTCGCGGCCGCGACGGCGACATTGGTCGCCGAGCCGCCGAGGAACTTCTCGAAGGTGCGCACCTCCTCCAGCGGCACCCCGTGGTCGAGGGGGTAGATGTCCACCCCGGTCCGGCCCATCGTGATGAGGTCGTACACGTCACTCACGCCCCTCGCTGGTTGAGGTGCGAGGGCCCCCGGGCCCGAGCCTCGAGGCCACGCCCACCAGGTGCGCCACCGACGCCCGGACGTCGGCGACGGGGTCACCGGCCCCCTTCGCCGTGGCGGGGTCCGCCGGGTCGCCGGCGAGGATCGTGTCCTGCTCCAGGACGTACCAGCCCTGGTAGCCGGCGCCCTCGAGCGACCGGACGATGGCCGCGACGTCGACGTCCCCCGCGCCGAGCGCGACGTACATGCCCGCGGCGACCGCCTCGGTGTAGCTGGCCGAGCCGTCCTGCACCTTGCGCGCCCAGGCGAGGTCGACGTCCTTGAGGTGCATGTGGGCGATCCGCTCCGGGTGCTCCTGCGCGACCCGCACGGGGTCGCCACCGCCGATGAGCAGGTGACCGGTGTCGAGGCAGAGTCCGATGCGCGAGCCGGCGAGCACCCGGTCGGTCTCCTCACCGCTCTCGACCATGGTGCCCACGTGGGGGTGGAGCGTGGCCGTGAGGCCTTGTGCCGCAGCGGCATCGGCGATCCGGTCGAGGTTCGCCAGGAGGGTCGCCCAGCCCGCGTCGTCGAGCTCGGGTCGGGCGTCGTAGCCCTCGGCGCCGGTGGCCGCGGCGATGACGACGGTCGTCGCGTGCGCGGCGACGAGCCCGGCCATCGCGGCCTCGACGACGGGAAGGGGGTCGACCCCCGGGTCGTGCAGCACGACGGGGACGAACTGGCCGACCGCGGCCAGGCCGTACTCGGCGAGGGTCGCCGCCTTGGCCTGCGGGTCGTCGGGCAGGAACCCGTCGGGGCCGAACTCCGTCGCCGCGATGCCGAGATCGCGCATCTGGGTCAGGACGGTCGGCGGCTGGTGCTGCCAGCCCCAGCCGGGGACCTCGCACACGCCCCACGAGATGGGGGCGGCGGCGATCCGCTCGGCGAGCGGGGTGCGGTCGGCCATGGTCACAGTCCTTCGATCTCGGTCAGGGCGACGGGGCGGCGCTGCGCGCGGGAGAGCTCGCAGGCCTCGGCGGTGCGGAAGGCCTCGAGGGCGTCGGCGATCGTGCACGGGCTGGGCGCCCGGCCCGCCGCGACCTCGAAGAAGGCGGTCAGCTCCGCCCGGTAGGCGGGCAGGAAGCGCTCCATGAAGGACCACCGCTGCGGGCCGCGCGGGAAGTCGACGTCCGGCTCGGCGCTCGTCATGGCGAGCGAGTGGTCGAGCCCGGCGGTGATCGTGCCGCGCTCCCCCATGACCTCCATGCGCACGTCGTGGCCGCCGCCGTTGTACCGGGTCGTCGACATGAGCACGAGCGTGTCGTCATCGAGGGTGAGGACCGCGGCGCCGGTGTCGACGTCACCGCCCTCGGTGAAGAAGTCGGCCCCCTTGTTGGCGCCCACCGCGTAGACCGAGGCGATCTCGCGGCCGGTGACGAAGCGGATCGCGTCGAAGTCGTGCACCCCGCAGTCGCGGAAGATCCCCCCGGAGGTCGGGATGAACTCGGCCGGCGGGGGAGCCTGGTCGTGCGTGTTGGCCCGGATCGTGTGCACGAAGCCCAGCTCGCCCGAGGCCACGGCCTCGCGGACCCGGCGGAAACCGACGTCGAAGCGCCGCTGGTGACCGATGTGGACCGGGGTCTCGCTCTCGGACTCCAGCCGGGCCAGCTCGATCGTCTCGGCCAGGGAGCCGGCGACGGGCTTCTCGCAAAAGGTGGGGACGCCCCCTTCGATCCCACGGCGGATCCACTCGGCGTGGCCGTTGGTCGCGGTGGCGACGACGAGACCGTCGAGGCCTGCGGCCAGCAGCTCCTCCGGTCGCACGACCTCGACCCGTGCCTGCGGGTGGCCCGCGCGCAGCCGGGCGGCGACCTCATCACCGACGCCCTCGCGCGCGTCGGTGATGACGAGGGTGTCGACGGCCGGCAGACCGCTCAGGGTCTCGGCGTGGAAGGCGCCGATCCGGCCGAGGCCGACGAGTCCGATCCGCATCAGCGGGACGCTCCTTTGCGTGGGCGGCGCCGGGTGGCGCGAGGTGATGCGGGACACTCTGGCCCAGCCCAAGGGCCATGTCAATACTTTGTTAGGACATATGCACGTATGCCTGTCCGGTGGTCTGCGCGTATGCTCCCCGACATGTCAGCGCTGCAGCTCGACGTGGTCATCGACCGCGAGTCACCGGTGCCCCTGTACCACCAGCTCGCCGAGCAGCTGACCGCCGCGATCGACGACGGCCGACTGCAGCCGGGGGACCCCTTCGAGAACGAGATCGCCCTCGCCGGACGGCTCTCCCTCTCCCGCCCCACCGTGCGCCGGGCCATCCAGGAGATGGTCGACCAGGGGCTGCTCGTGCGCCGCCGCGGACGCGGCACGACCGTCGCCAACCGCAAGGTGCACCGCAAGGCCCGGCTGTCCTCGCTCTTCGACGACCTCGAGGCCGAGGGTCGTGAGCCCCGGACCGAGGTCATCGAGATGGGCCCGGCCACGGACGACCGGGCCGCGGCCGCTCTCGACCTCGAGCCCGACACGGAGATGCTCTCCCTGGTGCGGGTGCGCTGGGCCGGCGACCAACCCCTGGCGATCATGCACAACTGGCTGCCCCCGGCCCACGCCGACATCAGCCGCGAGGAGCTGCAGGAGCAGGGGCTCTACGCGCTGCTGCGCCGCCGCGGGGTCAAGCCGGTCGTCGCCCGGCAGTCGATCGGCGCCCGCATGCCGACCGCCGCGGAGCGCCGCGCGCTCGACCTGCGCTCGGGGCAGCCGGTGCTCACGATGACCCGGATGGCCTTCGACGCCGCGGGCGCGGCCATCGAGTTCGGCGACCACGCCTACTGCGCGTCGGACTACACGATCGACCTCATGCTCGACGAGCGCTGACCGGGGCCGCGCCCCCCTTCGTCCACGACGCGCATCCGCCCGGGCGGGTGCGCGAACGGGTCACCAGGGCTTGTCGACGCCGCCCCCGCCGCCCTTCTCCTCGCCCTCTTCCTCGCGACGGTTGGCCTCGGACTCCTGCTGGCCGTTCTGGTTGCGCTCCTCGAGCTCCTTCTGCTTGGGGTCCTTCTCCTCCTCCTCGCCGTCGGAGCCCTCCTCCTTCTTGTCGTCGTCCTCATCGGGGTCCTTGGGCTCCTCATCGGGCTCGCCCTGGCCGGTCTGCTCCTCGAGCTTGTCCTTCTGCTCCTGCTGCTTACGGCCGGCCTCACCCTCGTTGCCGTCGTCGGAGCCATCGAGGCAACCCTCCGGACCCTCCTCGATGAGCTTGAGGGCCTCCTCGGCGAGCTGCTTCTCCTTGGCCTCGTCGCCGGCCTCCTTGGCCTTGTCGGACTGCTGGGAGATGTTGATGACAAGGTTGGTGCGCACGGTGCAGTCGTCCTGCGGGTTGTCGGTCCGCTCCAGCGCGGTATCGAGGTCGGTCCGGCCGCCCTCGAGGTCACCGGAGACCGACTTGCCCGTGCCCTCGACGAAGGGAGCGCGCCACCGCTCGACGATGTTGAGGATGTGCAGCTTGTCGGCCGCGCTCACCATGCCCGCGCCGTCGTCGCCGCCGTGGGCCTCCTGGGCGTCGCCCATGTGGATCGGCAGCGTCAGCAGCCGGGCGGCGAGCACGAGCAGGAGGATCGCGGGCAGCACGGTGCCCCAGATCAGCCGGCGGCGGCGCCGCAGGCGCGGCTCGAGGGGAGGCTTGAGCGAGTTCACGGGTCCACCCTTCGCAGTCGGCCGATCTCACGTGTGGTGACGAAGAGGTCGACGAGCAGCAGCGCCGACATCAGCACCGCGAAGATCCACACGAGCGAGGTGTACGTCTCGATCGAGGCGCCCGCGCCCTCGACCGTTGTGCCGGGGTCGGCCTCCTCGAGGGCGGGCGAGATGTCACCGCCCGCACGGTGCACGTACGGCACCCCGAGCTGGTCGGCGATCGACTCGAGCTGCTCCTCGTCGATCTTGCTCACGCCGGGGTTGCCGGAGGCGTCGGTGACGTCCTCCCCGGTGCTGCCGTCGGCGTTGGTCTTGGCCATCCGGCCACCCGCCTCGGTGCCGTAGCCGAGGACCGCACCCCCGTCGACGAGTCCGTCGACCTCGAAGGCGGCGGGCTCGTCGGAGGAGGTCTGCTCGCCGTCGCCGAGGTAGAACACGACGCGGGAGTGCTCCGGCTGGCGCTCCTTGGCCCCCTCGAGGGTGAGCTTGAGCCGCTCCTGAGCCACGGTGACCGAGGAGCCGCCGGAGTACTGGCTGTCCTCGGCGCGCAGGTTCTCCGTCGCCGTCTTGAGGGCCTGGGTGTCGGTCGTCAGGGGCATGACGACCCGGGCGGTGTAGTCGAAGGTGATGATCGAGAACCGGGCCCCGGGCATCTGCTCCTGGATCGCGGCGATGTCCTCGCGGTAGCCCTCGAGGCGGGTGCGCCCCTCCTCGTGGTCACGGGCCATCGACGAGGTCGTCGTGTCGACGACGAAGAAGACGTTGACATTGGACGCAGCCTGCCGCGCGATGGCGCCGTCGACCGCCGGGCCGAGGAGCGCGACGACCATGAGCAGGCTCGTCACGAGGCGCAGGACCCACCGCACCCGGTGCCGGGAGTCGGCGACGACGCGCCAGCCGGTGAAGCCGAGCAGGAGCAGACCCGCGAGCACGACGAGGGGCCAGGGGATGACGGGGTGCCAGCTCATCGGCGCCACCACCAGAGCACGGGGTAGAGCGCCACGAGCCCCAGCAGGCCCAGGCTCAGCCAGATCGTCGGCAGGTCGGTGCGCACGTGCACGGGCGCGACATCGGGCAGGCGTGCGGCCTCGAGCTTTTCGATGTTGCTCGTCACCTCGTCGGTCGCGCCCGGCTGGTCAAGACCCCAGGTCCGGCCGCCGGTCTCCTCGGTCGCCGCCGACAGCTCCGAGTGGTGGGAGCCGTAGGGCATCGGGTTGAGCCCGTAGACGCGGATCTTGCGCTCCTTGGCCAGCTCGGTCGCCTCCGAGAGGGTGTAGACGCCCGAGCCGTGCACCTCGTTGTCGGTGCCGAGGATGATCGCGCGCGGTCGTTCCTGGTCGACGTGGTCGAAGTTGAAGACGCAGCTGGCCAGGCCGTCACCCACCTGCGAGCTCGCGTAGATCCGCTCGTTGAAGGTGCCGTCGGTCGGGTCGTACTGGCCGCCGCCGAAAATGCTGAACCCCTCCGCGTAGCCCGTCAGTTGCTCCTCGACGAGCGTGTAGTCGTCGGTGAGGGGGAAGGCGGTGACCGCCTGGTTGTTCCACAGCACCAGCCCGATCCGCTCACCGCGGAAGTTCTTGACGATCTCGGCGAAGTCCTCGAGCACCGCCTTGTCCGTGCGGTACATCGAGCCGGACACGTCGAGGCAGAGCATGATGTCGCGGTTGTTCTTCTCCGGGTCGATCGTCTCGGTCGTGCCCGGCCGGCCGGCGGCGACAGCCAGCGGCAACACGGTGAACCCGATGATCGCGCCGATGCCGAGCAGCCGCACCCGCTGTCGGGACAGGGCCGCGCGGTAGGCGGGCAGTTGGGTCAGTCGCCGGCTGTGCGCGACGAGCACGGCGTCCGGGGCGGTGCGCTCCCGTCCGGCGGCCCACCAGCCGATGCCGCCGACGACGAGCACGGCGAGCAGGACGACGAGGGTGAGCCACCACCAGGTCAGTCCACCCATCACGACCACCCTCCGACGACCTCGCGTGCCGCGGCAGTGGACTTCGGGAAGGACGCGGCGTCGGTCTCCGCGGCCCCGAACTGCTGCGGGTAGTACTGCTCGATGAGCGCCGCAAGGTGGGCCGGACCGCGCTCGCGCAGGTCGCTGGCGGTCATCGTCTCGGCCTTGAGCCCACTGGACCTGCTGACGAACCCGCGTACCGTCTTGGACAGCTCGTGGTGGCCTCGGCGGGCGGGCATCTTGCCCGAGCCGACTGCCTTGTCGACCTCGTCGATGCGCCGCAGCGCGTCACGGCGCAGCTTGGCCAGGGCGGCCGGTGGCAGCGTGCCGTGGCCGTCCTCTGGCTCGGGTCGGCGGGTGAGCATCCAGATCGCGACGGCCCAGATGATCAGCCCGAAGACGATGAAGGCGCCCAGGACCGGCCACGTGATCGAGTAGTCCTGTGGGGCGAGGTAGATCGGGTCAGCGTCCACGGCGCCTCTTCTCCAGCATCCGCACGATCATGGGGACGACCTCGTCGGTGTGGCCCGCGCGGGCGGACGAGACGTCGGTGCGGCGCAGCATGGTCTCGACGTCGGCCCGTCGCGTCGACTCGGAGCGGCCGAACTCCTCGGCGAGCTGACGGTCGGCGGCGAGCAGGTCGGGCAGGGTCCGGTCGGAGGAGACGTCGCGCACGAGCGTCTCGGGCGCCAGGCCGAGCGGGTCGAGGTCTGCGACGTCGACCCACAGCACCTCGTGGCGCAGCCGCAGCGTGCGCAGCGTGTCCTCGACGAGTGCGGGCTCGACGCCGTCGTCGGCGATGACGAGCAGCACCTTGCGCCCGCGGACGTTGCGGCTGACGTGCCGCAGCAGTCCCGGCAGGTCCGAAGGGGGTGAGTCGGGTTGGGAGAGGGCCAGCGCCTCCTGGAGGAGCAGCTCGAGATGGCCCTCCGAGCTGCGCGCCCGGGTCGCGTGGATGCGCCCGGGGCCACCGCTGATCATCGACACGTCGTCACCGTGGCGCACGGCGAGCCAGCCGAGGACCCCGGCGGCGAGCACCGCGACGTCCCGCTTGGGCTCCCCGCCCGCAGCGGTCGCCGCCATCTCCCGACCGGCGGGCATGACGATGACGAGCGAGAAGTGGCGCTCGGCCACGTAGCGCTTGATGAGCATCGAGCCGTGGCGGGCCGACGCCCGCCA
>NZ_BCSQ01000035.1 GCF_001570945.1 Janibacter anophelis NBRC 107843 | reverse complement strand
CGGGCCGGCGGCGCGGGCGTTGACCGCGAGCCGCTGGCTCACGCCGAACTCCTCGGCCGCCGGGTCGGTGATGTCGAGCAGGCTGACCTGTCGCACGTTGACCTCGTCGGCGACGATCGCGCCGAAGTCCGCGAGGTGCGCCGCCTCGGGCACGACGACGGTGAGGTCACGCAGCGGCAGCCGGTTGCGCAGCTTGTTGGCCTTGCGCAGGGCGCTGGCCGAGCTGCAGACCGCCCGCGCGGTGTCCATGGCGACGACGAGCTCGTGGTCGGCCGGCAGCTCCTCGGGGTTCGGCCAGTCAGCGAGGTGCACCGAGCGCTCCCCCGTCAGGCCGCGCCAGATCTCCTCGGTCGTGAGCGGCAGAAGGGGGGCGGCGACGCGGCAGAGCACCTCGAGCGCGGTGTAGAGCGTGTCGCACGCCCGCTCCGCGTCCGCCCGGTCCTCACCCGTCGCCCAGAACCGCTCCCGGCTGCGCCGGATGTACCAGTTGGTCAGCACGTCGGTGAAGCTGCGCGTGCTGTCGCAGGCGCCGGCGATGTCGTAGACGTCCATCCGCGCGGTCGCGTCCTCGACGAACTCGCGCAGCTTGGCCAGCAGGTACCGGTCGAGCGGGTCGGTGGAGTCGGTGGACCACGTGGCCTCGTAGCCGCCACCGTCGGGACCACCGAGGGCATTGGCGTACAGGGCGAAGAAGGACCAGCTGTTCCACAGCGGGATGAGCACCTGCCGCACGCCCTCGCGGATGCCCTGCTCGGTCACGACGAGGTTGCCGCCGCGCAGGATCGGGCTGGACATGAGGAACCAGCGCATCGCGTCGGCGCCGTCGCGGTCGAAGACCTCGGAGACGTCCGGGTAGTTGCGCAGCGACTTGCTCATCTTCTGCCCGTCGTTGCCCAGGACGATGCCGTGGGAGACGACGGAGGAGAAGGCCGGCCGGTCGAAGAGCGCCGTGGCCAGGATGTGCAGCGTGTAGAACCAGCCGCGGGTCTGGCCGATGTACTCGACGATGAAGTCACCCGGGAAGTGGTGCTCGAACCAGTCGGCGTTCTCGAAGGGGTAGTGCACCTGGGCGTAGCTCATCGACCCGGAGTCGAACCACACGTCGAGCACGTCCTCGACGCGACGCATCGTCGACTTGCCGGTCGGGTCGTCCGGGTTGGGTCGCGTCAGCTCGTCGACGAAGGGACGGTGCAGGTCCGGCTGGCCCTCGGAGTCCACGGGCAGCCGACCGAAGTCGCGCTCGATCTCCTCGAAGGAGCCGTAGACGTCGATGCGCGGGTACGCCGGGTCGTCGGACTTCCACACCGGCACCGGGGAGCCCCAGAAGCGGTTGCGGGTGATCGACCAGTCGCGGGCGTTCTCCAGCCACTTGCCGAACTGACCGTGCTTGACGTGCTCGGGCACCCAGGTGATCTGCTCGTTGTTGGCGAGCATCCTGTCCTTGATCGCCGTGACCTCGACGAACCAGGACTCGACGCCCTTGTAGATCAGCGGCTGGCGGCAGCGCCAGCAGTGCGGGTAGGAGTGCTCGTAGGACTCGCGGCGCAGCAGGATCGTGCCGGGCGTGACGGAGTCGGTCTGCTCGCCGCGGGTCGTCGCCTTGAGCGCGTCGATGATCGGGCCGTTGGCGTCGAAGACGAGCAGGCCAGCGTAGTCGTCGACGGGCGCGGTGAAGGTGCCGTCCTTGGCCACGGGCATGACCGCCTCGATGCCCTCGCGGTCGGTCACCTCCTTGTCGACCTCACCGAAGGCGCCGGCGGTGTGGACCAGGCCGGAACCGTCGGTCGTCGTCACGGCGTCGTCGGCGGCGACGACGCGGAAGGCATTGGCGTGGCCCGCGTAGTACGACATCGGCGGGCTGTAGGTGCGGCCGACCAGCTGCGCGCCGGTGTAGTGGCCGAGGACGTTGGGCTCGTCGCCGAGCTCACGGGCGTAGTGGCCGAGCCGGGCCTGCGCGAGGACGTACTTGGCGCTGCTGCCGTCGACCCCGGGCACGGGGGCCTCGACGACGACGTAATCGATCTCGGAGCCGACCATGACGGCCAGGTGGCTCGGGAGGGTCCAGGGCGTGGTCGTCCACACGAGCAGGTGGGCGCCGTCGAGCACCGGGTCCGCGCCCGTGGTGTCCATCTGCAGACCGACGGTCACGGCCGGGTCCTGGCGCTGCTGGTAGACGTCGTCGTCCATGCGCAGCTCGTGGTTGGACAGCGGGGTCTCGTCCTGCCAGCAGTAGGGCAGCACGCGGAAGCCCTCGTAGACCAGGCCCTTGTCGTACATCGACTTGAAGGCCCAGATGACCGACTCCATGAAGCCGGGGTTGAGCGTCTTGTAGTCGTTGTCGAAGTCGACCCAGCGCGCCTGACGGGTCACGTAGTCGCGCCACTCCCCCGTGTACTTCAGGACCGACTCGCGGCAGGCGGCGTTGAACTTCTCGATGCCGAGCTCACGGATCTCGTCGGTCGTCTTCAGCCCGAGCTGGCGCATCGCCTCCAGCTCGGCGGGCAGGCCGTGGGTGTCCCAGCCGAAGCGGCGCTCGACGCGCTTGCCGCGCATCGTCTGGTAGCGCGGGACGACGTCCTTGACGTAGCCGGTGAGCAGGTGGCCGTAGTGCGGCAGCCCGTTGGCGAAGGGGGGTCCGTCGTAGAAGACGAACTCGCCCGCCCCGTCCTCGCCCGGGTCGCGCGCGTCGATCGAGGCCTGGAAGGTCTGGTCCTCGTCCCAGTAGTCGAGGACGTGCTGCTCGATCTCGGGGAAGCTCGGGGAGGCGGCGACGGTGGTCGCGTCGGTGGTGGAGACCTTGGGGTAGGTCATCGCGGCGGCTCCGTGGGGTGCTCGGGGTGGTCGTCTCGGCTGTGCCACGAGGACGACGGACGGGCCGCCGCGGTACCACCCCGCTTGTCCACCCCCTTCGCCGGACGAAGGGAGGAGACCGCTCTTGGTCGATCGGTCGTGACGTGACCACTCGTCCGGTTCTAGTGAGGAGCCGCGCCGCGGTTCCCGTTCTTCCGGAAGGCTCGCCGCTGATGACGGCTCGAACGCCTGCGCCTCCCAGTGTAGGGGCAGCGGGGCCGTGCCCCGTCCGGGGGCGTTACCATGGGCGGAGCACTGCCGCCAGGCAGGCGCGACCCGTCGGGGGAAGCCGGTGAGATTCCGGCGCTGTCCCGCAACCGTGAAGCCGCTCGTCGGCCAGCCGGAACACTCGTGGGTCGCGAGGCTCCGCCACACCCGTCGAGGACAACGGGTCGGACCCTGACGCACACGGCGATCGGGAGACGACCAGTCGGTCCCCGTCCCGAAAGGTCGCCCCCGATGCGTCTTCGCCACGCCCTCGCCCTCACCGCATCCGTGGGTGCCGCCGGACTGGTCCTGGCCCCCGCCGCCACGGCCGCCACCCCCGACGACTCCGTCGCCTACCTCGCCGGCCAGCTCGAGGCCGGCGGCGACCGCCTCACCGTCGAGTCCGGTGGACAGACCTACGACGACCTCGGCCTGACGATCGACGCGGTCCTGGCGATGTCGGCCGCCGGCTCCGGCGGCGACGCCTCCGCGGCGGCGACCGACTACGTCGTCGCCAATGCCGGCAGCTACTACGGCTACGGCGAGGACGTCTACGCCGCTGCCACCGGCAAGCTGCTCACCTTCGCCAGCGCCCGTGGGCTGGACCCGCGCTCCGTCGGCGGGGTCGACCTCGTGGCGCAGCTGCAGTCGCTCGAGGCCGACAGCGGTCAGTTCGTCGACCGGTCGCAGTGGGGCGACTACTCCAACACCCTCGGCCAGGCCTTCGGCATCATCGGCCTCAAGCGCGCGGGGACCAACCCGACGCCGGCCTCCGTCGACTTCCTGCTCGCCCAGCAGTGCGAGGACGGCGGCTTCAGCCTCGAGTTCGCCGACGGGTGCGTCTCGGACCCCGACGCCACGTCGACCGCCGTGCAGGCGCTCGCCGCCGTCGGCGGCCAGGACGCCGCGGTCCAGGACGCGGCTGACTACCTCGAGGGCCGTCAGGGCCAGGACGGTGGCGTCGGTGGCGGCGCGACGACCGAGGGCGCCAACGCCAACAGCACGGGCCTGGCCGCGACCGCCTTCGCCGTCGCCGGTCGCGATGACGCCCGGGCGCAGGCCCTGGGCTACCTCGACTCCCTGACCTTCGGGTGCGAGACCCCCGCGCTCGCCGGGGCCGTGGCGTACAACCGCGCCGACTTCGACGCCGCGGTCGCGCAGGGCGCCCAGGCCGCGCCCGACGGGACGATCACCCGCTCCACCGCGCAGGCGCTCATGGGTCGCACCGACAGCTCCTACGTCACCGTGACCTCCGGCGCCCAGACCGCCGCGACGCCGGCGCTCGACTGCGCCGCGCCGGCCCCCGGGGACGACGACAGTGCGGGCAGCGGGTCCGACACCGGCTCGGGCGATGCCGGCCCGGACGACGACGCCACCGCGCAGCCCGAGATCCCCGCGGTCGTCCAGACCGACGGTGCCGTGTCCGCCACCCCCGTGTGGGCCCTCGGTCTCGGCGCCGGCCTCGGCGCCCTCGTCCTGACCCTCGCAGTGCGTCGACGGGCCGCTGCACGGGTGCGTTGATGCGCCGACTGCTCTCCACGCTCGGCACGGCCGCCCTCCTCGCGGGGGCCGGCCTGGTCGGCGCCACCCCGACGCACGCCGCCGGGTGCACCGGCTCGAGCGGCGTGACCGTCGTCGTCGACGACGGCGGGTCCACGGACGTGCGCTGCGCGTCGGGCAACCCCGGCACGGCCGGCGCGGCCCTGACCTCCGCGGGCTTCTCCGTGGACCAGGTCCAGCGCCAGCCCGGAGCGATCTGCCGGATCAACTCCGCGCCCGACGTCGCCTGCGTCAACATGCCGCCGACGAGCCAGTACTGGGCGGTCTTCCACGCCTCGGCCGGCGGGTCGTGGACCTATGCGTCCAAGGGGGCGTGGTCCCTGGCCGCGGCCCCGGGCTCGGTCGTCGGGTTCCGCCTCGGGTCCGGGCAGTCGCCGAGCATCGCGCCGCCGAAGCCGGCCGCCCCGACCACGACGAGCCGGCCCAGTCCCACCCCGACAGCCACCCCGACCCGGACGACGAGTGCCGGCCCCGGTGCCGGCGCCACGTCGAGCGCCGCCCCCGGCGCCGCACCGACGTCCGGTGCCCGGTCGTCGGGTTCCGCGGCAGCAGCGCCGGGCTCGACCAGCGGCGCACGCACCTCCCCCTCGGGCACGCCGACCACGCGCACGACGCAGGGCGGCGAGGCCACGAAGGACGACAAGGCCCGGGCTACACAGGACTCGAAGGCCAAGGCCACGAAGGACGCCAAGGACAAGGACAAGAAGAACGCCACGACCTCGTCGAGTTCCACGACGTCCTCGGCCACCTCCACGGGCGCACCCAGCGCGTCCACCGACGCGACGGCCGGCGCCTTCACCGGCAGTGCTTCCGAGGGCGGCTCCGGCGGCGGATCGCTCCTGCCCGTCGCGGTCGGCGGCGGGTTGCTCCTCGCCCTCGGCGGCGGCGCCCTGGCCGTGGCCCGACGCCGGGGGGACTGACCCCCTTCGTGCTCTCCCCGACCCCGCGGGCGGTCCACCCGGGAGCCTGGTGGCTCTGGGCCATCGGGCTCGCGGTGGCCGTCTCGCAGACGACCAACCCGCTCGTGCTGCTGCTGGCGGCGGCCGCGCTGACCCTCGTCGTCATGGCCCGGCGCACGGACTCGCCGTGGGCGCGCGCCTTCCGGCTGTACGCCGTGCTCGGCGCGGTCATCATCGCGGTGCGTCTCGTGCTGCACGTGCTCGTCGGGCTCAAGTGGGGCGAGGTCGTCATCCTGCCGCTGCCGCAGGTGGCCCTGCCCGACTGGGCGGCGGGCATCGACCTGCTCGGTGACGTCCGGCTCGAGGGGCTGCTCGCTGCGCTCTTCGAGGGCCTGCGGCTGGCGACGATGATCCTGTGCATCGGCGCGGCCAACGCGCTCGCCGACCCCAAGCGGCTGCTCGCCGCCCTGCCGGGAGCACTCCAGGAGATCGGGACCGCCATCGTCGTGGCCGTGAGCGTCGCCCCGCAGCTGGCCGAGTCCGTGCGCCGCGTCCACCGGGCCCGGCTGCTGCGCGGCGACAGCGCCCGCGGCCTGCGGGCGGTGCGGCGGGTGGCGATGCCGGTCCTCGAGGACACCCTCGAGCGCTCGATGGCCCTCGCCGCGTCGATGGACTCGCGTGGGTACGGACGGCGGGGCACCACCTCGCCCGCCCGCCATCGCGCCACCGGCGCCCTCACCCTGAGCGGCCTGCTCGGCCTGGCGATCGGCAGCTACGGGCTCCTCGACGCCTCAAGCCCGGACTGGCTCGGACTGCCCCTCCTGGTCGTCGGTGCCGCGCTCGGCGCGCTGGGGATCGCCAGCGGGTCGGGTGCCGTCGTGCGGACGACCTACCGTCCCTCGCCGTGGCGCCTGCCCGAGACCCTCACGACGGGGTGTGGCCTGCTCGCCGCGGCCGCCGCCTTCGCCAGCACCCGGTGGGAGCCGGGAGCGATGACCATGCCCCTGGCCCCCATCGGCCCGCCGCAGCTGCCGTGGATCCTCACCGCTGGGCTGCTCCTCGCCACGCTGCCCGCGGCACTCACCCCACCGCCCGCGCTCACCCGCGACCGGACCCGCCGCACCACCTCGACCGCTGGGAGCCACGCATGAGCTGGGCAGCCGACCCCGCGCTCGTCCTCGAGGACGTGACCATCACCTACGCCGACAGCGACTCCCCCGCCCTGTCGCACGTCGACCTCACCGTCGAGGAGGGCGAGCTCGCCCTCGTCGTCGGCCGGACCGGCTCCGGCAAGTCGACGCTCCTGGGCGCGATCACCGGACTCGTGCCGCACTTCACCGGTGGGCGGCTCGAGGGGCGGGTCGTCGTCGCCGGGCGCGACACCGCCACGCACCGCCCGCGCGACCTGGCCGACGTCGTCGGCGTCGTCGGCCAGGACCCGCTCGCCGGATTCGTCACCGAGACCGTCGAGGCCGAGCTCGCCTACGGCATGGAGCAGGTCGGGCTGCCCCCCGAGACGATGCGTCGGCGGGTCGAGGAAGCCCTCGACGTCATGGACATCGCCGACCTGCGCGACTCGCCGCTGCGCGACCTGTCCGGCGGCCAGCAGCAGCGGGTGGCGATCGGCGCGGTGCTCACCCAGCACCCGCGGATCATCGTCCTCGACGAGCCCACCTCCGCCCTCGACCCCACCGCGGCCGAGGACGTCCTCGCGGCAATCTCCCGCCTCGTGCACGACCTGTCGACGACCGTGATCCTCGCCGAGCACCGGATCGAACGCGTCATCCACCACGCCGACTCCGTCATCCACGTCGCCGGGGGGCGGGTCGAGCACGGCCCGCCCGCACGGGTCATGGCCACCTCGAGCGTCGCCCCGCCCGTCGTCGAGCTCGGCCGCTGGGCCGGGTGGGACCCGCTGCCGCTGTCGGTGCGCGATGCGCGACGTGCGGCCGGCCCCCTTCGTCGTGAGATCGGTGGGGGCACCGCTCCCGCACCGCTGCCCGATCGACCCGGCGGCCTCGAGGCGAAGGGGGTGACCGTCCGCCACGGCGGTCTGGTCGCCGTCGACGACGTGGACCTGGCCCTGCGACCGGGGACGGTCACAGCCCTCATGGGGCGCAACGGCGCCGGCAAGTCCTCGCTGCTGTGGGCACTGCAGGGATCAGGTGCGCGGGCGGCGGGCAGCGTCGTGGTGGACGTCGAAGGTCGCCGGGTCGACCCGGCAGACCTGCGACCGGCGGAGCGCCGCACGGTCGTCGGCCTCGTCCCGCAGACCCCCGGCGACCTGCTCTACCTCGAGACCGTCGCCGCCGAGTGCGAGCGCGCCGATGCCGATGCCACGACCGATGCCGGGACGTGCGCGGCGCTGCTCGAGACGATCGCGCCCGGCATCGCGCCGCAGATGCACCCGAGGGACCTGTCCGAGGGACAGCGCCTCGCGCTCGTGCTCGCGATCCAGCTGACCGCGGACCCCGCGGTCGTCCTGCTCGACGAGCCGACGCGCGGCCTGGACTACACGGCCAAGTCCGCCCTCGCGCGCGCCCTGCGCACCACGGCCGACCGGGGTCGGGTCGTGCTGCTGTCGACCCACGACGTCGAGTTCGTCGCCGAGGCCGCCGACCGGGTCGTCATCATGGCCGACGGCGAGGTCATCGCCGACGGGCCGACCGCCGACGTGGTCGTCTCCTCCCCCGCCTTCGCACCGCAGGTGGCGAAGGTGCTCGCCCCTGCCTCGCTGCTCACCGTCGCCGCGGTGCGCGAGGCCGTGGGGTCGACTCCGTGAGCGCCGTGACCGAACCGGCCGCGCCCCGTGCGGCCGTCGAGCTGCTCCCGCGGGCGATGGTGGCGATCGCCATCACGAGCCTGGCGGGCGTGTTCGCCTTCCTCTGGCCACTCTTCGTCTCCCCCGACAGCGCCCTCGCGCACTCCGGTGACGCGCCCCTCGTCTTCGCCGCGATCCTCGTGGGCGTGCTCGCCGTCGTCCTCGCGGAGGTGGGCGAAGGGGGCCTGGACACCAAGGCCGTCGCGATGCTCGGCGTCCTCTCGGCGGTGGGCGCCGCCCTTCGTCCCCTGGGCGCCGGCACCGCCGGACTGGAGACGGTCTTCTTCCTGCTGATCCTCGCGGGTCGGGTCTTCGGGCCGGGCTTCGGCTTCGTGCTCGGCGCCACGACCCTCGCCGCGAGCGCGATGATCACGGCCGGGGTCGGCCCGTGGCTGCCCTTCCAGATGCTCGCCGCGGCGTGGGTCGGACTCGGCGCCGGGCTGCTGCCGCGGGCCCGTGGACGGGCGGAGGTGCTGATGCTCTGCGGGTACGGCGTGCTCACGGGGCTGCTCTACGGGGCGGCGCTGAACTTCTCCTTCTGGCCCTTCACCATCCAGGGCGAGGAGTCGCTCGCCTTCGTCGCCGGGGCCCCGGTGGCGGACAACCTGACCCGCTTCCTCGCCTTCACCCTGGCGACCTCGCTCGGCTGGGACCTCGTGCGCGCCCTGACCAATGCGGTGCTCATCGCCATCACGGGGCGCCCGGTGCTCGCCTCGCTGCGGCGGGCGGCGCGGCGGGCGTCCTTCGCGCCGCGCTGACAGGGGGGTCTCGAGGGGCCTCGCTGGCGCTCGGACCACCTCGACCAGCGTGGACACAGCGTCTGCGAGGATGACGAGCATGCAGCCGGATCTCGACCGCCAGGAAGCGTGGCTCAGCCACGAGGAGCTCGACAGCGTCCGCGGTCGGGTGCCGATCCTGTATGTCGCAGCGGTGCCCGTGCGGGTCGCCGACAACGGCGAGGTCGTGGCCGTCGGGCTGCTGCTGCGGGCCTCCGAGACCGGCCACATGGAGCGTGAGCTCATCGCCGGCCGGGTCAACTACCACGAGCGGGTGCGCGACGCCCTCGTGCGCCACCTCGAGAAGGACCTGGGCCCCATGGCCCTCCCGTCCGTGCCGGCCTCGCCGGTGCCCTTCACCGTCGCCGAGTTCTTCCCGACGCCGGGGGTCACCCCCTTCCACGACCCGCGCCAGCACGCGGTGGCGCTGAGCTTCGTCGTCCCGGTGCGCGGCGACTGCGCGCCCCAGCAGGACGCCCTCGACCTGGCCTGGCTCACGCCCGATGAGGCGGGGCAGACGGGCCTGCAGGCGGAGATGTCCGGCGGGCACGGGGTGCTGCTGCGTCAGGCGCTGGCGCACCTCGGGCGCAGCGCCTTCTGATCCGACGCCCCGGAGATCGACGCCTCAGCAGCCGAGGCGCTCCTCGAGCGCGGTGAGCGCGTCGGCCAGGGCGGCGCGCTGCCCGGCGTCGAGAGCACCGAGCTGGTCGCCGACATTGCGCCGCCGGGCCTCGTGCACCGCGGTCCGCACGGCACGACCGGCCTCGGTGACGACGACGATGCTCGCGCGGCGGTCGGTGGGGTCCGGCTGGCGGGTGACATACCCCTTGGCCTCGAGCGCGTCGACGACATCGGTCACCGAGCGCGGTGCGATGCGCAGGGCCTCGGCGAGGTCGCGCAACCGCGGTGCCGCGTCGCGCTCCGCCGCCACCCGCAGCGCCCGCATCTCATGAGGTGAGAGGTCGTGGTCCGAGAGGTCGACCATCCACGCCCGGCGCAGCCCGCGGGCCACCCGCAGGAGCTGCTCCCCGAGGTCCTCCCGGTCCTGCCCGACCACACGCCCACTCATGCGGCCCACGATAGCCACGTTGCCCCCTTCCCTCATAGTGAGGTAACCTCAGCATCACGAACGCATCGAACGAAAGGGGCCCGCGTGGACACCCCGAAGAACCGCCCCCACCGCATCGACCCGCGTGACCGCGCCCAGCTCGCCGAGAGCCCCGTGAGCGCGCGCCGGGTCATCTCCTACTTCCGCCCCCACCGCTGGCAGGTCGCCGCGGTCGTGGCCCTCATCGTCGCCAGCTCGCTGATCTCGATGGCCTCCCCCTTCCTCCTGCGCATCGTCATCGACGACGCGCTCCCCCACCAGGACGTGCGCCTGCTCCTGCTCACCGTCGGCGGGATGCTGCTCGTGACGATCGCGACCGCCCTCATCGGCGTGCAGCAGACGTGGATCTCCACGCGCGTCGGCCAGGCCGTCATGCACCGGCTGCGCACCGACGTCTTCACCCACCTGCAGCGCCAGGCGATGAGCTTCTTCACCCGGACCCGCTCCGGCGAGATCCAGTCGCGCATCACCCAGGACGTCGCCGGCATGCAGTCGATCGTCACGAGCACCGCCGTCTCGATCGCCTCCAACCTCACGACCGCCGTCGCCACCGCCGTCGCCATGGTCGCCCTCAGCTGGCGGCTGTCCCTCTTCTCCCTCCTCGTCCTGCCGCCCGCGATCTGGACCACCCGCAAGGTGGCCCTCGCGCGGCGGGAGATCACCGCCCGCCGGCAGCGCCGCCTCGCCGACCTGCAGGCGCAGGTGAGCGAGGAGCTGTCCGTGAGCGGGGCGCTGCTGTCCAAGACCCTCGGCACCGCCGAGCGCGGCGCGCGCGCCTTCACCGAGACCTCGACCGACCTCGTCGGCCTCGAGGTGCGCTCCGAGCTCGCCGGGCGCTGGCGGATGGCGACGATGTCGATCGTCTTCGCCGCGATCCCGGCGCTGATCTACCTGGTCGCCGGGCTGCCCGCGACGGGCGGCGGCATGACGATCGGCACGATCATCGCCTTCACCACCCTGCAGGCGGGCATCTTCCGGCCGATCATGGGCCTGCTCAACGTCGGCGCCTCCTGGGTCGCCTCGATGGCCCTCTTCAGCCGGGTCTTCGGCTACCTCGACCTGCAGGCCGAGGTCGTGCCGCCGGCGCAGCCGGTCGAGCTCGACCCGCGCACCGTGCGCGGTGACGTGCGCATCGAGGGCGTCTCCTACGGCTACCCCGACACCGACCGGCTCGCCCTCGAGGACGTCGACGTGACCGTCCCCGCCGGCTCGCACCTCGCGCTCGTCGGCGCGACCGGCAGCGGCAAGTCGACCCTCGCGTCACTGCTCGTGCGCCTCGCCGACCCGACCTGCGGACGGATCACCATCGACGGCGTCGACCTGCGCGACCTCGACCCGCAGGTCCTCACCCGGGTCGTCGGCATCGTCACCCAGGAGACCTACCTGGCGCACGACACGATCCGCGCCAACCTGCTGCTCGCAGACCCCGACGCCGACGACGCCCGGCTGTGGCAGGCCCTCGCGACCGCCCAGGCCGCGGACCTCGTCGCGGCGCTGCCCGACGGACTCGACACGGTCGTCGGCGCCCGCGGGCACCGGTTCTCCGGCGGGGAGAAGCAGCGCATCGCCATCGCCCGCACCCTGCTGCGCGACCCGGCGGTCCTCGTGCTCGACGAGGCGACGAGTGCGCTCGACAACGACACCGAGCGGGAGCTGCAGACCGCGCTCGACGCCCTGGCGCGCGGCCGCACGACGATCACCATCGCCCACCGGCTCAGCACCATCGAGTCCGCCGACCAGATCCTCGTCCTGGCCTCCGGCCGGGTCGTGGAGCGCGGCGACCACGGTGCCCTGCTGCGGCAGGGCGGCGCCTACGCCCGGCTCGCCGGGCGGGACCTCGCACTCACCGCGTGAGGCGAGGCTCCCCCTTCGCCCGGTCGCTGGTGCCTCAGTCCTTCGTGAACTGGTCCTTGACCCGCGTCATGTCGTGGTGGTCCTTGGCGTACGCGTCCTCGTAGGTTGGCGCGGTGCCGCCGAGGCGCGCGGGGTGGTAGCGCAGCTCGTCGCCGGTGAGCGGCGGGTAGGCCGCGATCGTCTCGTCGAGCAGCTGCTTCATGACCTCGCGCAGGTGCTGGGTCACCTCGGCGACGTCGTCGTCGGGGCCGACGACGATCGGGTCGCCGATGGTGATGTGGATCGGGAACTTCGTCCGGCCGAGCCGCTTGGGCACGTCCTTGGTCCAGATGCGGTGCGCGCCCCAGACGATCGTCGGCAGGATCGGCACCCCGGCCTCCTGGGCCATCCGCGCCGAGCCCGACTTCAGCTCCTTGATCTCGAAGGACCGCGACATCGTCGCTTCGGGGTAGACCCCGACGACCTCGCCGGCCTTGAGCTTGTCGACGGCCTCGACGAAGGCACCCGCGCCCGCGTGCCGGTCCACCGGGATGTGCTTGAGGCCGGTCATGAAGAAGGCCGCGAGCTTGTGCTGCCAGATGGACTTCTTCGCCATGAAGCGGACCCACCGCTGGCTCTTGCGCGCACCCAGCCCGGCGAGGACGAAGTCGATGTAGCCGGTGTGGTTGATCGCCATGACCGCACCGCCCTTCTTCGGCACGTTGCGTTCCCCCTTGATCGTGAAGCGGTAGCCGTTGACGAGGAAGATGAGCCGGCCGAGGATGATCACGGCACGGTAGAGCGGTTCAGGACGACGCATGCCGCTCAGCCTACGGTCTCGTAGGGAGACCCGTCAGGTCGTGCCCGATTGGTCCGGTCACACCCGGCAATGGGAAGATCTGGCCCATGACCGCGCACTCCCCCGCCCCCGACGCCGCCCGAATCCCGGACCGTCCTTCGCTGGACGGCCTCGAGGACCGGTGGGGCGCCGTATGGCGCGAGCAGGACACCTACGCCTTCGACCGCGCAGGCGCCAAGGAGCAGGTCTTCTCCATCGACACCCCGCCGCCCACGGCGAGCGGCTCTCTGCACATGGGGCACGTCTTCAGCTACACGCACACCGACTGCATGGCCCGCTACAAGCGGATGCAGGGGTACAACGTCTTCTACCCGATCGGCTGGGACGACAACGGCCTGCCGACGGAGAAGCGGGTGCAGAACTACTACGGCGTGCGCGGTGACTCCTCGCTGCCGTACGACCCGGACTTCACGCCCCCCTTCGAGGGCACGACCAAGAGCATCAAGGCCGCCGATCAGGTCCCGATCAACCGGCAGAACTTCATCGAGCTGTGCGACGAGCTGACGGTCAAGGACGAGGAGGCCTTCGAGTCCCTCTTCCGCCGCCTCGGCTTCAGTCTCGACTGGAACATCCAGTACCGCACGATCGACGACCGCTCCCGGGCGACCGCGCAGACCGCCTTCCTGCGCAACCTCGCCCGCGGCGAGGCCTACACCGCCGAGGCGCCGGGCCTGTGGGACGTCACCTTCCAGACCGCGGTCGCCCAGGCCGAGCTCGAGGCGCGCGACTACCCGGGCGCCTACCACCGCGTCGCCTTCCACGGTGCCGACGGTCCGGTGCACATCGAGACGACGCGTCCCGAGCTGCTGCCGGCGTGCGTCGCCCTCATCGCCCACCCGGACGACGAGCGCTACCAGGGCCTCTTCGGGCAGACCGTCACCTCCCCGCTCTTCGGCGTCGAGGTGCCCGTCGTGGCCCACCCGGGCGCCGAGATGGACAAGGGCGCGGGCATCGCGATGTGCTGCACCTTCGGTGACCTCACGGACGTCATCTGGTGGCGCGAGCTGCAGCTGCCCACCCGCTCGATCGTCACCCGCGCCGGCCGGATCCTCAGCGAGACGCCGGAGTGGATCGTGAGCGAAGGGGGTGCCGCGGTCTTCGCGGACATGTCCGGCAAGACGGTCCACTCGGCCCGCGAGGTCGTCGTCGAGGCGCTGCGCGCCTCCGGGGACCTCGACGGTGAGCCGCAGAAGACCCAGCGCAAGGCCAACTTCTACGAGCGCGGCGAGAAGCCGCTGGAGATCGTCACCTCGCGCCAGTGGTACATCCGCAACGGTGGCCGCGACGCCGAGCTCAACCAGGCCCTGCAGGACCGCGGCGGCGAGATCGACTTCCACCCGGGCTTCATGCGCTCGCGTTACACCAACTGGGTCGCGGGGCTCAACGGCGACTGGCTCATCTCGCGGCAGCGCTTCTTCGGCATCCCGATCCCCGTCTGGTACGCGCTCGACGGCGACGGGCAGCCGCAGTACGACACCCCGCTCGTGCCGGGCGAGGAGCAGCTCCCGATCGACCCGATGACGCAGGTGCCGCAGGGCTACACCGAGGACCAGCGCGACCAGCCGGGCGGGTTCACCGGCGACCCCGACGTCATGGACACCTGGGCGACGTCGTCGCTGTCGCCGCAGATCGCCGGTGACTGGCTGGCCTCCGAGCGCGGTGAGAGCGACCTCTTCGACAAGGTCTTCCCGATGGACGTGCGCCCGCAGGCCCACGACATCATCCGCACCTGGCTCTTCGCGACCGTGGTGCGCGCGCACTTCGAGCACGGCACCGTGCCGTGGAAGAACGCGGCGATCTCCGGGTGGATCCTCGACCCCGACCGCAAGAAGATGAGCAAGTCCAAGGGCAATGTCGTCACGCCCGAGGACGTCGTCGTCGAGCACAGCGCCGACGCGGTGCGCTATTGGGCTGCCTCCGGGCGCCTGGGCACCGACGCCGCCTACGACACCGGGCAGATGAAGATCGGCCGCCGCCTGGCCATCAAGCTGCTCAACGCGAGCAAGTTCGCGCTCGGCTTCGGCGAGGTGGACGGGGATCTGCGCGCCGCCGTCACCAACCCGCTCGACCAGTCGATGCTCGCGGCGCTGCGCCAGGTGGTCGCCGAGGCCACCGCCGGCTTCGAGGCGTGGGACTACACCCGCAGTCTGTCGGTGACCGAGACCTTCTTCTGGACCTTCTGCGACGACTACATCGAGCTCGTCAAGGACCGCGCCCACGGTGGCGAGGGCCAGGACCCGGAGGGCACCGCCTCCGCCCGCGCGGCGCTGCGGCTGGCGCTCGATGCGCTGCTGCGCCTGCTCGCCCCGGTGCTGCCCTACGCCACCGAGGAGGTCTGGTCCTGGTGGAAGTCGGGCTCGGTGCACCGCGCCAGCTGGCCGACCGTCGACGAGCTGCCCGACGGCGGTGACGCCACCGTGCTCGGCGCGGTCGGCGAGGCGCTGAGCCAGGTGCGCAAGGCCAAGTCCGACGCCAAGGTCGGCATGCGCAGCGAGATCACCGCGGCGACCCTCGTGGCGCCGGCGGCCACGGCCGAGCTCGTGCGGGCGGGCGAGGCCGACCTGCGCGCGGCGGGCCGGCTCACCGGCAGCTTCGACTACGCCGTCGGCGACGAGGTGACGCTGACGGACGTCGAGCTCATCCCCTTCGTCAAGCCGCCGAAGAGCTGACCCGCGGCCACCCGCCGGTGGCCGGTCGGCTGCACGAGGATCCACGGCACCGACCAGCCACCCAGGGCAAGGCGGCGCTGCGCGAAGGCGTCCTCGTCGAGCAGTAGCACCGTGCCGCTCGCCGGCTCGTACACGTGCAGGGTGCTGCGCCGGTCCCCGGGCAGCACGAGCGTGACGTGGCGCGGCAGCCAGCGGTTGCCGACGTAGAGCACCGCCGGCTCCCCTTCGACGACGAGGTCGATCAGGCGGCGGTAGCGGGCGCGCAGGGACTCCTGCGAGTGGGCGCGCACCGACAGCATCCGGTAGCGGGTGCCGGCGCGCGCAGCGCCGTGCTCGAGCTCGTGCTTCAGGCCCCAGGGCGGCGTGCCGAGCAGCCGTGGCCAGCCGAGCGCGAGGCTGCCGCGCGGACCCCACCACCCGTTGGTGCGGGCGTGGACGGTGCGCTCCCACGCGGCGAAGCGCTCGGCCGGGCTGTCCCCTTCGGCACCGGGGACGGGTGAGCCCTCACCCGCGGTGATCCACCGGGCGAAGGGGGCGTCGACGAGCATCCGCGCGACGGTCGCGCACGCCGAGCCGCAGGTCGTCGGGCTCTGCTGGCGTGGCCCGGACGAGCCCTGCACGAGGCGGAAGGGCGCGCTCACGCTCCCATCCTGTCAGCCGTCGCCGCCCGGGGACACCCGTCAGGCGGAGCGCTTGTGCTTGCGCTTGCCGCTCTCCTCGTGCCGCACGATCGTCGGCAGCACGTTGTCGCGCACCGTCTCGGCGGTGACGACGATCTGCTTGATGCCGGCGTCGCTCGGGGTGTCGAACATGACGGGGAGGAGCACCTCCTCGAGGATCGCGCGCAGGCCGCGGGCGCCGGTGGCGCGGGAGATGGCCGAGTCGGCGATCGCCTCGAGCGCGTCGTCGGTGAACTCCAGCTCGACCCCGTCGATGGCGAACATCTTGCGGTACTGCTTGACGAGCGCGTTCTTCGGCTCGGAGAGGATCTGGACCAGGGCATCGCGGTCGAGGGGGTTGACCGTCGTGATGATCGGCAGGCGTCCGATGAACTCGGGGATGAGGCCGAACTTCATCAGGTCCTCGGGCATGACGTCGGTGATCGCCTCGGCGAGGTCGCTCGCCTTGTGCAGCTCGGAGCCGAAGCCCAGCCCCTTCTTGCCGACGCGGGACTCGATGATCTTCTCCAGTCCGGCGAAGGCACCCCCGACGATGAAGAGCACGTTGGTCGTGTCGATCTGGATGAACTCCTGGTGCGGGTGCTTGCGCCCGCCCTGCGGGGGCACCGACGCCGTCGTGCCCTCGAGGATCTTCAGCAGGGCCTGCTGGACACCCTCGCCGGAGACGTCGCGCGTGATCGAGGGGTTCTCCGACTTGCGGGCCACCTTGTCGATCTCGTCGATGTAGATGATCCCCTGCTCGGCCTTCTTCGTGTCGTAGTCGGCGGCCTGGATGAGCTTGAGGAGGATGTTTTCGACGTCCTCGCCGACGTAGCCGGCCTCGGTCAGGGCGGTCGCGTCCGCGATGGCGAAGGGGACGTTGAGCATCCGGGCCAGGGTCTGGGCGAGGTAGGTCTTGCCGCAGCCGGTCGGGCCGATGAGCAGGATGTTGGACTTGGCGATGTCGACGTGGTCCTCGTCGCGCTTGGCGGCGGCGCCCTCGTCGGCCTGGATGCGCTTGTAGTGGTTGTAGACGGCGACGGCCAGCGCCTTCTTCGCCTTGTCCTGACCGATGATGTACGTCTCGAGGAAGTCGTAGATCTCGCGCGGCTTGGGCAGCTCGTCGAGGCCGAGGTCACCGCCGTCGGTGAGCTCCTCCTCGATGATCTCGTTGCACAGGTCGATGCACTCGTCGCAGATGTAGACCCCGGGGCCGGCGATGAGCTTCTTCACCTGCTTCTGCGACTTGCCGCAGAAGGAGCACTTGAGCAGGTCGCCGCTCTCTCCGACTCGTGCCACGTCAGGTGTCCTCTCGATCCCGGGTCGGCCACTCGGGCCGCGTGCCTCGACGGTACCCAAACAGGTACCTCTCCTCCTCCATTGGACACCGAGCGAAGGGGGCGCGTCGCGCCGTTCCGCTGACAGCGGAACAGGTCAGCGCAACGGGTCAGCGGCCACCGTGGTGGCCCCGCCGCCGGACCAGCACGGCGAGACCTCCCAGGAGCACGGCGGCGCCACCGAGGAGCCACGGCAGCACGCCGAACCCGCTCTCGGTCACGACCTCGTCGGACGGGGGCGGTTCGCTGACGTCCACGCCCGCCGGTGTGCCCTGACCCAGCTCGGACTCGACCTGCTGCGCGGTGATCGGCCCGAGTCGGCCGTCGCCGGTGACGACCCGCCCGTCGCACAGGCCCGTCGTCCAGGTCTCGCCGGAGGCGCGGGCCAGCACGATCTGGGGGTCGTCCGAGAGCGTGGTCCCGCACTCGGCCTCGTCACGCTTGGTGCGGACCGTGACGACATCGTTCTGAGAGCCCTTCCACGAGCGCGTGACCGACAGCGTGTAGGTCCGCTCGCGTCCGGCCTCCGTCACGGCGGTCACCCGGCCCTCGACGACCAGGTCGGCGGCGGCGAGCTGCTCGGCCGGAGAGCCCCCGGTGCACGAGCAGGCGTGGGCGGCCGGCGCGGTGAGCACGGCCACGGGCAGGACCAGCAGGCAGGTCAGCAGCGTCATCAGCAGGCGTCTCATGCTCATCGGACGCAGCGCGTCACCGATCGGTTCCACGCGCCGGGCGACGAAGCCCCCGGAGCACGACGCAGGGCCCCGGGGATCCCGGGGCCCTGCGTCGTGGTCGCGCTCAGTCCTCCAGCGAGGCCTTGCGCGGGGTGAGCACCTCGTCGATGAGGCCGTAGTCCTTGGCCTCCTGCGCCGAGAGGATCTTGTCGCGCTCGATGTCCTCGCGGACCTCCTCGGGGCTCTTGCCCGAGTGCTTGGCCCAGGTCTCCTCGAGCCAGGTGCGCATGCGCAGCACCTCGTTGGCCTGGATCTCGATGTCCGAGGCCTGCCCGTACTCGCCGCCGGCGAGCGCCGGCTGGTGGATGAGCACCCGCGCGTTGGGCAGCGCGAAGCGCTTGCCCGGCGCACCGGCACCCAGGAGCACCGCGGCCGCGGAGGCGGCCTGGCCGATGACGAAGGTCTGGATGTCGGGGCGGATGTACTGCATCGTGTCGTAGATCGCCGTCATGGCGGTGAACGAACCGCCCGGGCTGTTGATGTACATGAGGATGTCGCGCTCGGGCTCCATCGACTCCAGCACGAGGAGCTGGGCGATGATGTCGTCGGCGGACGCGTCGTCGACCTGCACGCCGAGGAAGATGATCCGGTCCTCGAAGAGCTTGGTGTAGGGGTCCATCCGCTTCATGCCGTACGAGGTGCGCTCCTCGAAGTTCGGCAGGACGTAGCGGTTGGACGGCCCGGGGCGCAGGGGGGCCGAGCCCGGCTGGTGGGTGCGCAGCTGTGCGTCGAAGTTCATGGGGGTCTCTCCTGTGGCTCGCGGGTCGGGGCTCAGTCGCTGACGGGGTTGTCGTCCCCGCGGCCGGCCTGGTCGGAGCGCTCGAAGACGTGGTCGACGAAGCCGTACTCCTTGGCCTCCGCGGCACCGAACCAGCGGTCCCGGTCGGAGTCCTTGTGGATCTGCTCGACGGTCTGGCCGGTGTGCTCGGCGATGAGCTCGGCCATCTGCGTCTTGACGAAGAGCATCTGCTCGGCCTGGATCTTGATGTCGGAGGCCGTACCGCCGATGCCACCGGACGGCTGGTGCATCATCACGCGGGCGTGCGGCGTCGCGTACCGCTTGCCGTGGGTGCCGGCCGACAGCAGGAACTGGCCCATGGAGGCGGCCAGACCCATCGCGACGGTCGCGACGTCGTTGGGGATCCACTTCATCGTGTCGTAGATCGCCATGCCCGCGGAGATCGAGCCGCCCGGGCTGTTGATGTAGAGCCAGATGTCCTTCTCCGGGTCCTCGGCGGCGAGGAGGAGCATCTGGGCGCAGATGGCGTTGGCGTTGTCGTCACGCACGTCCGAGCCGAGGAAGATGATGCGCTCCTTGAGGAGGCGCTGGTAGATGTGGTCGTCGAGACCCATCCCGCCCTGCGGGCCGGCTGCGACGATCTCGCTGCTGTTGCTCACGCTCACTCGCTTCTCCGCCGTACGGCGGTTGCTCTCGTGGTTCACGACTTTCACTGACCCTAACGCCCGCTCCCCGCGCATGTTTCCCGCCTCCCACCAGTGTTCGCCCTGAGCGCAACACGTGGGACGAAGGGGGGCGGCTCACCCCTGCGGCGGCGTCACCATGAGCGCCAGCCCGGCGAAGCCCTCGAGCTCGACGAAGAACCCGTGCAGCTGGTCGACCTCGCCGACGGTGGACCCGTCACCCATGTCCATCAGGCGTGAGCCGGGCACGAGCGCCTCGCTGATGACGGTCCCGCTGATCGGCTCGCCGGAGAAGTTGAGCACCGTCACCTGCAGCTGCCCGGGCACCTGCTCGTACTCGTGGACCATGACGAGCATCGCGGGGTGCGCGACGTCGGGCACGTCGACCTGCCGGGTCGTCGCGATGGCGAAGTATCCGCGCAGGTGCAGCACGTCCTTCAGCCGCGAGACGAAGGAGCGCGGGTCCTCCAGCTGTGCGTCGATGGCGCCGTAGAGGGTCCGGGCCCGGGGCATCCCCGACGCCGAGGTCGTCGCCGTCGGGTCGGCGTCGAGCAGGTCGTAGGCCGGTCGGTGGATCCACCGGGTGTCGCCCTCGACGAGCAGCGACTCGATCTGCTGGGCCGGGACGGGCAGCGCCCCGACGAGGTCCCACCCCGAGAGGGCGAAGACCCCCGGCTGCAGCGCGTTGAACATCGCGAGCAGCAGGTGCGCCCGACGCACCCGCTCGACGTCGGCCTCGGTCAGGGCGTCGAGGTCGCGCAGCCCGAGGGCGGCGGTGACGACCGACGCGGTCGTCGAGGCGATGCCGTTCGTCGTGAAGACGAGGTTGTAGGGCGCGGCGTCGCCCGTGAGGGCCTCGGTGAGCTCCCGCCGGATCGTCTCGGCGAGCTGCTCCCCCTTCGTCATCTCCCCGCGGAAGGTGAACTCGTCGTCGCGGTGCCGGCTGGCGAAGTGGACGAGCTCGTAGGTCAGCTCGTCGTGGTTCTGCAGCGCGTGGACCAGGCCCGCGGCGTCGACGCCGAGCTCCATCGCCTGTCGCAGCGTGAGCCGGAGGAACTCGGTGTCGCCCGTCGCGAGCGCGTGGTGGTAGGCGGGCCGGTTGACGAAGTCGTAGGACAGGTCGGGGCCGCCGACCGCGGTGTCACGGATGTCCTCGATCGAGAGGTTGAGCTCCTGGAAGGTGAAGCCGCCGACCTTGCGCACCATCGAACCGATGAGCTGGTTGGCCGCCTGCGAGAGCGGGTGCCCCTCCGACCACGCCGGGCCGACCTCGTGGGTGCGCTCGACGCCGAGGAACCCGTTGGCGTCCAGCCGCAGCCCGCCGGACCCGAGGTCACCGAGGCTGTGCAGCGCGTCGCCGATGACCAGACGCATCCCGGCGAAGGTGGGGTCGAGCCAGTTGATCGACGGCTGGCCCTCCTTGAAGTAGTGCAGGTAGACCCAGCGTCGGGTCACGCCGTCGGGTCCGGTCACCGGTGAGGTCGCCGACCAGTTGGTGTCCTTGAGCCCCGGGACGTGGAAGATCACGCGCTGCAGCTCGCCGACGATGTGGCCGGCGTCGGCCAGGGCCGCCTCGGCCGCCTCGTCGAGGTTGACCGAGTCACGCCCCTCGGGCACGTCGGGCAGCAGGTGCCACTCGTCCGGCGGGATGGCGACCATGTGGTAGATCCCGGGGTAGTCGTCGACCCCCAGCTCGGCGAGTCGGAAGTCGGCCCCCTTGCCCGTGTGACCGGGGACGATGTCGTCGATGACCGTGCCCTCGTGCTCCGCGGCGATCCGGCACATCTCGCGGTAGTCGTCCTCGCTGCCGAAGAGCTCGTCGATCTGCGTGGCCACCCGGTCGAAGTGGCCGTCGACGCTCGGCGTCGGCGTCCATCCGCGCAGTCCTCCGGCGCGCTTGACCGGACCGGTGTGCAGGGCGTGGATGCCGATCCGCTCGAAGGTGCGCCACAGGTGCGGGTCGGCGAGCGCGGCGAGGAAGGAGCGCCCCGGCCGGGTGATCATCGAGATCGGGTAGGCGGTGAACCACACGGACGCGGTCTGCACCGCCGCGCGGGGATCGGGGCGGGCGTAGGGGTTCTGCCACATCGAGCCCAGGCCGCTGAACTGCCCGGCGATGTCCTTGGCGTCCTGCAGCATCGACTGCCCGCGCAGCCACTCGACGTAGACGGGGTTGGCGCCGACGGGCTCACCGGAGCGCACCTGCGCCGCCGACGGCGCCCCCTGCGGCCGCAGCCGCGCGCGGGTGCGCAGCGCCCGGGGCCGGGCGGGGAAGAAGATGTCGGCGAAGTTGGGCTCACCGGGGGCGTCGACCTCGAGGGCCTCCGACGGGTCGGGCTGGCTCATGCCCCAACGCTACGACGTCGGCTCGACCTGCGCTCCCCCGTCACCGGCCAGGCCCGCCGCGTCGCCGGTGGGCGTGGAGGCCAGGTGCTCCCTCGCCCAGCGCGGCACGACGAAGAGCGCCTGCGCCTCGGCCGTCACCCGGTCCTTGCCGTCACGGATCTCGCCGGCGGCGCGCACCTTCCACCCGTCACGCTCCACGACCCAGCCGCGGCAGGTCAGCTCCTGGCCGAGCGGCGTCGGACGGCGGTAGGTGGTGTCGAGCGTCGCGGTCATGCCCGGCAGGCCCAGTCGCGCGGGCACGGCCCCGAGGACCTGGTCGAGGACGGCCGCGACGATGCCGCCGTGGACGCACCCGGGAGGGCCCTCGTACGCGGCGCCGAGGGTGAAGGTGGCGTTGGCGCCCCCTTCGTCGTCCATCGTGAGCCGCAACGGCGGGGCGTGGGGGTTGCGCATGCCGAGCATGGCGTTGCCGTGGTCGCGCAGGCGGCCGTCGCTGTCGGTCTCGAGCCCGAGGGGCTCGTCCTGGGCCGTGGCGAGCAGGCGTCGGGTGAGGACGTCGACCTGCTCGGCGACCGCGACGAGCTCGTCGTCGGTGACCCGGGTGCGCAGGCAGGCGTCGGTGAGCGTCCGGATGCTCTCGGTCAGCGTCCGCTGGGCGCGCTCCGTCGCCGCCAGGGCCTCGGGGTCCTCGACGACGAAGGGGGAGATGAAGGCTCCGTCGGTCATGCGTCCTCCTCGAGATCTTCGCTGAACACTCGTTCAACGCGCATCCGCCTAGGGTAATGCGGGTTCAGGTCCGGCGTGCCGGTTCCCGGACCGCGGGGACGGCGAGCAGCGCCGGCAGGGCGAGCAGCCCGACGACGAGCAGCGAGCGCAGCACGCCCGTGCGGTCACCGATCATCCCGAGCAGCGGCGGGCCGACGATGAAGGCGAGGTAGCCGATCGTCGAGACGACCGACAGGCGCGCTGCGGCGCGGGCGGGGTCGTCGGCGGCGGCGCTCATCCCGGTCGGGAATCCGAGGCTGGCGCCGATCCCCCACAGCACGACCCCGACGAAGGCCATCGCCGTGGTGCCGAGGACGACGAGCAGCGAGCCGGCGACCGCGAGGGCGAAGAGCACCCGCAGCACCGGCACCCGGCCGTAGCGGTCGAGCAGCCGCACCCCGAGCAGCCGACCGGCCGTCATGGCGGCGAGGAAGGTCGCGAAGGCCAGCACCCCGATCTCCTCGGGCTGGTCGTGGCCCTCGGTGACGGCCAGGGCGATCCAGTCGTTGGCCGTGCCCTCCGTCAGCGCCGCGACGAGCACGACGAGCCCGATGACGAGGGTGCGCGGCTCGAGCCAGGCGCTGCCGTGCGGCTCAGCCACGGCTGCCCCGTCGGAGACCTCCTGCGCGCGGGGCAGGAATCCGCGCGGCGCCCACAGCCCGAGGACGAGGGCCAGCGCCGCGGCCCCCGCGAGGTGGGCGAGCACGGGGACGTCGAGCCGGACCAGACCGGCGGCGACGAGCGCCCCCAGCACCGTGCCGCCGGAGAAGAGGGCGTGGAAGACGGGCATGATCGTGCGGCCGAGGGCCTGCTCGACGGCGGCACCCTCGTGGTTCATCGCGACGTCCCACAGCGAGATGCCGACCGCGATGACGAAGATCGCGACGGCCGTGGCGGTCACGTCCGCGGCGACGTCGACGGCCAGACCGAGGCCGAGCAACCCCAGCGCCGCGACGACCACCCCGAGCATCACCGTGCGGGTCGCGCCGACCGCGGTGATCACCCGTCCGGCGAAGGGCAGCGAGACCACCGAGCCGAGCGCGCCGACGAGCAGGGTGCGCCCCAGCGACCCAGGGGTCAGCTCGAGCTGCTCGCGGAGCGCGGGGATGCGCGAGACCCACGAGGCGAAGGCGAACCCGCTGACGGCGAAGGTCGCCAGCACGGCGGTGCGGGCGGTGGTCGCGTGCTGCACGTGGCCTCCTCGGGTGTGGTCGGTGCTCTGGGACGACGCGAAGGGGGGATCGTCACCGCGCGGTGACGATCCCCCCTTCGTCGGGGTGGTGCGGGTCAGGCCTTGTCGGCCTCGACGGTCTCCGCCTCGGGAGCCTCGGTGGTCTCGGCCTCGGACTCGGTGGTCTCGACCGCGTCGTCGTCGAGCTCCTCGACGTCACCGGGACGCTCGGACTCGGGGACGATGTCGTCGAGGTCGATCGCGTTGCCGTCGGCGTCGACGATCTTGGCCTTGTCGAGCGCGGCGGCGAGCGCCTTGCGGCGGGCGACCTCGGCGATCATGCCCTGGACCTGACCCTGCTGGTCGAGCAGCTGGGCGAACTGGTTGGGGTCCATGCCGTACTGCTGCGACTGCATGACGAGGTACTCGATGAGCTCGTTCTGGCCGACCTCGACCTGCTCGGCCTCCGCGAGGGAGTCGAGGAGGAACTGGGTCGTGAGCGTCTTGCGGGTCGACTCGTCGACCTCCGCGCGGTGCTCGTCGTCCTCGAGGCGCCCCTCCTGCTCGAGGTGCTGGTGGATCTCGGCCTCGATGATGCTCTCGGGCAGCGGGATCTCGGTGTTGTCGAGCAGGTGGTCGAGGACCTTGTCGCGGGCCTGGATGCCCTGCTCGAACTTCTTGGCCTGCTCGGCCTGCTTGGCCAGGTCCGCACGCAGCTCGTCGGCGGTGTCGAACTCGCTGGCCATCTGGGCGAAGTCGTCGTCGACCTCGGGCAGCTCGCGGACCTTGACCGACTGGACGGTCACGGTGCAGTCGGCGGTCTGACCGGCCTGGTCGCCACCGGCGAGCGGGGCCTGGAAGTCCTTGGTCTCGCCCTGGGACATGCCGACGAGCGCGTCGTCGAGGCCCTCGAGCATGTTGCCGGAGCCGACCTCGTAGGAGACGCCCTCGACCGCATCGACGGGCTCGCCGTCGAGGTCGGCCTTGAGGTCGATGGAGACGAAGTCGCCGGACTCGACCGCGCGGTCGACACCGACGAGGGTGCCGAAGCGCTCGCGCAGCTCGGTGAGCTTGGCCTCGACGTCGGCGTCGGTGACCTCGAGGTTGTCGACCTGGATCTCGATGCCGTCGTAGTCGGGCAGGGTGATCTCGGGGCGCACGTCGACCTCGACGGTGAACTTCAGCTCCTCACCGTCGGCCATCGGCACCTCGGTGATGTCGACCTCGGGCTGACCGATCGGGCTGACGCCGGTCTCGTCGACGGCCTTGCCGAAGAACTCGGGGAGCGCCTCGTTGACGGCCTCCTGGATGACGGCACCCTTGCCGACGCGCTGCTCGATGATGCGAGCGGGCACCTTGCCCTGGCGGAACCCGGGGACCTGGATCTGGCTCCCGATGGACTTCAGGGCCGCGTCGACGTGCGGCTGGAGCTCCTCGCTCGGGACCTCGACGGTCAGCTTGACCCGGGTCGGGCTGAGGTTCTCGACGGCACTCTTCACTGCAGGCACTCCACACGATCTGGACGACGAAGGGGGGCGTGTCCCGTGATATCGCGACACGAGGGGCCACTCTATCCGCTGACCGCCCCACGGCCGAATGCGCGGCTACGTTGGCCTGATGAGCACCGCGCCGCCGACCTCCGTCCAGTCCCGACTCCAGGCCCAACGGGTCCTCGCCTTCGCCGTCATCAGCGCGCTGCCGGTCTTCGCGGTCGTCCTCGTCCTCGTCCTCGGCCTGGAGGACTACCCCTCCCCCGTCGTCGCCGGCGTCCTCTTCCTGCTCAACCTGCTCGCCTTCGGCGTCGCGGAGATGATCGGCTACCGGACCCCGGCGATCGCGCCCGGTGCGGAGCCGTCGCGCGCGCTCGACGAGGGGCTCGTGGCGATGCAGCAGACGATGATCCTGCGCTTCGCGATCACGGAGGCCCCGGCGATCCTCGCGCTGGCCTGGGCCTTCGTCGAGGGCACGGCATGGGTCTACATCGTCTCCGGTTTCTGGGCCCTGATGTCGATGGTGTGGCACGTGTGGCCCTCGCGCCGGATCGCGACGAAGCTCGAGCGCAGCCTCGACCGCGAGGGCGGCCGTTCCGGCCTGGCGTCCGCCGTGGGCGGCTGACCGGCATGGCCGACGACCCGCTCGAGGACTTCACGCGCGAGGGCTTCCACGCCGACGGCGTCGACCACACCGTGGTGCGCTCGGGCAGCGGACCCGCCGTCATCGTCATCGCCGAGTTCCCGGGCATCACCCCCGAGGTGGCGCGCTTCGCGCGGAGGGTCCGGGACCTGGGCTGCACTGTGGTCCTGCCGGAGCTCTTCGGCACCTCCGGGCGGGACGTCCACCCCGACGCCCACGGCCGGCTCGGCATGGTCACCCACGGGGCGCGCGTGGCCGGGCAGATCTGCGTCAGCCGCGAGTTCACCCTCTTCGCCGTGGGCCGCACCTCGCCGGTCATCCCGTGGCTGCGGGCCCTGGCCCGGCACGAGCACGAACGGTGCGGTGGCCCGGGCGTCGGTGCCGTCGGCATGTGCCTCACCGGAGGCTTCGCCCTCGCGATGGCGACGGACGAGGTCGTCGTGGCGCCGGTCCTCTCGCAGCCCTCCCTCCCCCTTCCCCTCGGACGGCGAAGGGCGGAGGTCACCGACATCTCCGACGAGGACCTGGCGGTGGTCGAGCAGCGGTGCGGCGCCGGCCTGCAGGTCGTCGGGACGCGGTTCCGCGGGGACCGCGTCTCGCCCGGCGCGCGCTTCGAGACGCTGCGTCGTCGGCTGGGCGACGCCTTCGTCGCCATCGAGCTCGACGACGACGCGGCCAACCCGGACGGGATCGGTCCCCCGCACTCGGTGCTCACCGAGCACCTCGTCGACCGGGAGGGGACGCCGACCCGGGCTGCCCTGGACCGCGTCCTGGACCTCTTCCGCGAGCGGCTGCTGGCCTGAGGGCCGAGGTCAGTCCTCGGGCACCAGTGAGACGAGGGTCAGGTCCCCGTCGACCTGCGTCTTGTCGGTCACGACCTCGACCCGGTCACCGCGCACGGTGAAGAGCGCGATCGCCGCTCCCCCATGCATCTGCACGAAGTCCTCGTGGGTGAACTGCTCGGTCAGGGAGGTCCGCTTCACCTGCATCCGGCCGGCGCGCTCGTCGAGCTCCTCGTGGGTCGGCGCCGGGGCGAAGGGGGTGCGTGCCGTCAGGTGTGAGGCGGTCAGCGTGCGGTCGCTGCCCAAGCCCTCCACCGGGGCCGGCTGCAGCTGGAAGGTGTGCGCGCGGCCGAGGACGTGGGCGAACTCGCGGGCGGCCGTGGCATTGCGCTCGTCACCATCGGTGACGGCGACGAGCGTCTTCATCCCCGCCAGGTCGAGGTCGCGCACGGCGTAGTCGCTGAGGATGTTGGCCCGCTCCACCCGCACGCCGGCCATCCGGGCACGGGAGATCTCCGCCCGGTCGTCGGAGATGAGCAGCACGGGAACACCGAGCTCGTCGAGGACCGCCGCGACCCGGACGGCCCACTCCGGGGCCCCGGCGAAGACCACGCCCTGCGGCGATGTCGAGGCGAGCCCGAGCCGCTCGGCGAGGCGGCCGACACCGAGCCCGTACACGGCCACGGTCGCGACGATGACGATGAAGACGAGGGGCACCATCCGCTCGGCCTCGTGGGCGAGCAGCTCGAGCTCGGCGGCGTGCTCCGGGTCGGCGACGCCCTCGGCGGCGTGGGACAGCTCGAGGGCGAAGACGCTCGTCACCGCGGCCGCGACGATGCCGCGCGGCGCCATGAAGGTGAGCAGCCGTCGCTCCTGCGTCGTCACGCCCGACCGGAGCAGTCCGAGCGCGACGCTCACCGGCCGCACGACGAGGACGAGCGCGAGGACGAACAGCCCTGCGGTCGGGGCGATGTCGACGACCTGATCCGGGGTGACGCGGCCGGCGAGGATGACGAAGAGCATGCCGACGAGCAGCACCTGCAGGTGCTCCTTGAACTCCGTGACGTGCTCGAGGTGCAGGTTGGGCCGGTTGGCGAGGAAGATCCCGAGGAGGGTGACCGTGAGCAGCCCGCTCTCGGCCTGGATGAGGTTGGACAGGGCGAGCGCACCGACGGCCGCGGCGAGGAAGACGGCGCCATGGAGGAAGTCCGGCACCCAGCGACGCTTGATCGCCACCTCGAGCACCAAGCCCAGGACGAGCGCGATGACGGTCGCGACGACGATCGTCGTCGCGAGGGTCCGCAGCACGGCGACCAAGGGGTCGGACGCGGCCCCGGCGAGCACGGCCTGAAAGACGAGGACCGCCAGCACCGCCCCGATCGGGTCGACGACGATGCCCTCCCAACGCAGCAGCGCCGAGACCCGGCGGGTCGGGCGCAGCTGGCGCAGGATCGGTGCGATGACGGTCGGGCCGGTCACGACGAGGATCGCCCCGACGAGCAGCGCGACCTCGAGCGGGAACCCGAGGAACCAGCCGGTCAGGGTGATGAGCAACCAGGCGAGCGCGACGGTCACCGAGCACAGTCGCAGGATCGGCCGGCGCAGGTCGCGGATGTCGTGCAGCCGCAGCGACAGGCTGCCCTCGAAGAGGATGATGCCGACGGCCAGCCCCACCCCACCGAAGAGGACGTCCCGCCCGAGGACCTCGTCGGGGGTCACCAGCTGGCCGAGCCCGAAGCCGACGAGCAGCAGGACGAGGATCGAGGGGATGCGGACCGCCCACGCGAGCACCTGGCACAGCACCGCCAGTGCGGTGACGAGGGCCAGGTAGCTGGCCGGGTCCAGGTCCGAGATCACGGGCACAGCCTGCCAGCCGATCACCGGACGGTTCGACGTGTCGGGGTAGCCGGATTCGAACCGACGACCTTCCGCTCCCAAAGCGGACGCGCTACCAACCTGCGCCATACCCCGCGCGGCCCCGATTGTGTACGGGTCGCGAGCGGGGTCTAGGCTAGCCCCTGCTCAACCGCCCGGCCGCACCGGCTGATCGGCGAGCACGCGGGTGTAGCTCAATGGTAGAGCCCCAGTCTTCCAAACTGGCTACGCGGGTTCGATTCCCGTCACCCGCTCCGAATTCCTTCGCTCGGCCTTCCCTGCCGAGGCAACCTCCTCCTCCCTTCGCGCGTCTGTCTTGGTGTGACGTCGACGACGACGCCATCCGGCGGGCGAGAGCCCGGGACGAAGGGGACGGGATCATGGGAGCACGACGAGTCTGGGGACGTGCCGGTCTCGGTGCGGTCGCGGCGGCAGGGGCACTGCTGCTGAGCGCGCCGGCGGCGACCCCCGCATCCACGGCCACGCCGTACTGCGGCATCCGGTGGGGATCACTGCCGAAGGTGAGTGGCTCGGGGTACAGCCTGGGCACCATCGACGACGTGCGCTCCGGCCGGCACGGCTGCTACGACCGACTGGTCATCGACATCGACAGCCCACGGCGTGCGGTCTCCTACGACGTGCGCTACGTCGGCTCCGTGCACGAGGACGGCAGCGGCAGGGTCGTCCCGCTCCGGGGTGGCGCCGACGTGCAGATCGTGGTGCGCACGCCCGCGTACGACGAGGACTACGGCCCGACGTACGAGCCGGCCAACCGACGTGAGCTGGTCAACACCTCGGGCTACTCGACCTTCCGCCAAGTGGCGTGGGCCGGCAGCTTCGAGGGGCAGACGACGATCGGTCTGGGCACCCGGGCGCGGCTGCCCATGCGGGTCTTCGTGCTCGACGGTCCCGGGGACGACGCCCGACTGGTCATCGACGTGGCCCACCGTTGGTGACCCTGACCGCCGGCCGCGGGTGCGACGAGGCCCGGGTCAGCCGCGCTGGGTGATCCGGAATTCGTGGATCTCCCGGCCGGCGGCCCGGCCCTTGTCCTCGAAGCCGGCGCTGGGCCGCCAGGCGGGTCGCTCGCCCTCGACGACCGCGACGTCGGGGTGGGCCGCGAGCTGCTCGCGCACGTGCTCGGCGTAGGCCGCGTGGTCGGTTGCCACGAGCAGGTGCCCACCGGGGCGCAGACGGTGCAGGACCATGTCGAGCGTGTCCTGCTGGACGAAGCGGCGCTTGGCGTGACGGGCCTTGGGCCACGGGTCGGGGAAGAACAGGTGCACGGCCTCGAGCTGGTCGGGCCCGACGCACTCCAAGAGGTACTCGATCGCGTCACCGCGGTGGGTGCGCAGGTTGTCGAGGCCCTCCTCCTCCGCACGGTCCATCATCGTGGCGACGCCCGGCACGTGGACCTCCGCGGCGATGACGCCGTGGTGCGGATGCTGCTGGGCGTAGGCCACCGCGGCCTCGCCGTAGCCGGACCCGATCTCGAGGACCACCGGCAGGTCCGCGCCGAAGACCGCGACCGGGTCGAGCGGCACCGTCGGCACCGCGTAGCGCGGCAGCAGCTCCTCCATGAGCGCCTCGACCCGCGGTGACATGCGCCAGCGCGGGGTGAAGGTGCGCACCGTCGCCCGGTGCCGACCGTCCGCGGTGAGCGGGGTGTCGGTCATCGGCAGTTTGTGCGGGTGGGGCTCTGAGGGGGTCACGGCCGACAGGATACGTCCGCTCAGTCGCGCCAGATGAGCACGGCCGCGCGGTCGTCGTCCTCCCCGGCCCGGCCGTCGGCGACCAGGCGCTTGACCAGGCCGGAGAAGCCGTGTGCCCCCCGGGCCTCGGCCACACCCAGCATCCAGTCGATGCCGTCGTCGAGGTCACGGGCGCGGGACTCGATGATGCCGTCGGTGTAGATGAGCAGGGCGTCGCCGCGCTGGAGCACCGTGCGCACCTGCGGGTACTCGGCGTGGGGTGTCAGACCCAGGGCCGGCCCACGGACCTCGTCGAGCGCCGACCACCGCCCGCAGCCGGCGTCGTAGTGCATGGCCGGCGGGTGCCCCGCGGAGGCCACCGTGGCCTCCCCCGTCGTCATGTCGAGGCACACGTGCACCGCCGTGGCGAAGCCCTCGTCCCAGCCGTCGCGCTCGAGGAAGTCGTTGGCCATGGGCAGCACGTGCTCGGGCTCGGTCGACCCGATGACACCACCCAGGGCGCCGGCCAGGACGAGCGCGCGGGTGCCGGCCTCCTGCCCCTTGCCGCTGACATCGGAGAGGACGACCTCGAGGGTGCTGCCGCAGCGGCTGCGCGAGGTGACGTTGAAGTCGCCGGCGAAGGCATTGCCGTGGGCAGTGGCGAAGGAACGCTCGGCGTGCCACCCCCGCGGCAGGGTCGGGATGTCGCCCATCTTGAGCAGTCGGGTGCGCAGGTCGCCGAGCATCCGGTTGCCGGCGAAGGCCGCCGCCCCGTGGTGCGAGCGGGATGCCGCGAGCGCGTACATCAGCGCGAGCGAGATGAGCAGTGGCAGGTTGCGGGTGATGCCCTCGTCGGTCGCCAGCGAGGAGAAGCCGACGTAGGCGAGCACGAGGCCGAAGACGACACGCACCTCACCGATGGGGCAGAGCATCGTGACGACGAGGCACGGCGGCACGAGGGAGACGACGGGGACAGCCGTCGGCCACAGGTGGTGGGCCCCGGCCAGCGCCGCGACGGCCACGATGACGACGGCGAGCAGCGCGCCGCCCTCGAGTGCGGGCATGGTGCGCGGCAGCCAGCGTCGCTCGGCCCACGAGGGGAACCGGCTGGGCAGGATGGCTGACAAGCGTGCTCTCCCCCGTCGGTCGTCACGTCACCTCGTGGTGTCGCTGACCGCACGATATGCACGAACTTGCCCACCTGGGAAGGGTCTGTGACCAAGGCGAGACCCTCGAAGTCCCCGCAGACCCCTCCCCGGGTGGTATTGATCACGCCGCTCAGGGCAGCGGCGGGACCGTCCCGTCGGCCTCGAAGGCGCTCACCATGTCGATGCGGCGCTGGTGGCGCTCCTCGCCGGTGAACTCGGTCTCGAGGAAGACGCGCACCATCTCCTTGGACTCCTCGACCGGCTGCATCCGCCCACCCATGGAGATGATCTGCGCGTCGTTGTGCTCACGGGCCAGCCGGGCGAGCTCTGCGTTGTAGCACAGGGCTGCTCGGATGCCCGCGACCTTGTTGGCCGCCATCTGCTCGCCGTTGCCGGAGCCGCCGAGGACGATGCCGCGGCTGCCCGGGTCGGCAGCGACGGCCTGCGCGGCGCGGATGACGAAGACCGGGTAGTCGTCGACGGCGTCGTACTCGAAGGGGCCGTGGTCGACGACCTCGTGGCCCTCGTCGGCGAGGAAGGTGAGCAGCTCCTGGTGGAGCTCGAAGGCGGCGTGGTCGCCACCGATGTGGACGCGCAAGGAAGTGCCTCTCAGTCGAAGATGGGTTCGCGGGTGCGGGTGCGCTTGAGCTCGAAGAAGCCGTCGGTGCCGGCCACGAGGACACAGCCGTCGAAGAGCTTGCCGGCGGCCTCCCCCTTCGGCGCGGGCGAGACGACGGGGCCGAAGAAGGCGACGCCCTCGACCGAGATCACCGGGGTGCCCACGTCGTCGCCGACGAGGTCGATCGCGCGGTCGTGGCTCTCGCGCAGGAAGGCGTCGTGCTCGTCGGTGTCGGCGGCCTCGATGAGCTCGGCGGGCAGTCCGACCTCGGCGAGCGCGGCGGCCGTGGCGGCGCGGAAGTCCTTTTCGCCCTGCAGGTGCAGGCGGGTGCCGATCGCGTCGTAGAGCGGCTTGGTGACCTCGTCGCCGTGCGCCGTGCGCGCGGCGGCGATGACCCGGACGGGGGCCCAGCCGCGGTCCATCATCTCGCGGTACTCCTCGGGCAGGTCACGCCCCTCGTTGAGCACGCTCAGGCTCATCTGCGACCAGGTGACCTCGATGTCCCTGACCTGCTCGACCTCCATGAGCCAACGGCTGGTCATCCAGGCCCACGGGCACAGCGGGTCGAACCACATCTCCACGGGTGTCTGCGTCATGGCTCCATCGTCGCAGACGCCCACGACGCCCTGTGACAGCATGAGCGAAAACGACCGATGCGAAGGAGCAGCACGTGCCCGGGAAGAACCTCACCCGTGAGGAGGCCGCCGCTCGGGCGGCCGTCGTCACCGTCGACCGCCACGAGATCACCCTCGACCTGACGACCTCGGACACGACCTTCGCCACGACGAGCACCATCCACTTCACGGCGAAGGGGGGCGCCGCCACCTTCGTCGACTTCATCGGGGAGTCCGTGGAGTCGGTCGTCCTCAACGGCACCGAGCTCGACGCCGCCGCGATCTTCGCCGACCACCGGGTCCAGCTCGACGGCCTCGCCGAGGACAACACGGTGACGATCCGCGCGACGGGTCGGTACATGAACACCGGCGAGGGGCTGCACCGCTTCGTCGACCCGGTCGACGGCGAGGTCTACCTGTACACGCAGTTCGAGGTGCCCGACAGCCGCCGCATGTACCCGGTCTTCGAGCAGCCCGACCTCAAGGCGAGCTTCACCCTGACCGTCACCGCGCCCGCGCACTGGCAGGTCATCGGCAACTCCCCCACCCCGGAGCCGACGCCGGTCGACGGCCGGGACGGGGTGGCGACATGGGCGTTCGCGCCGACGGAGCGGATGAGCAGCTACATCACCGCGCTCGTCGCCGGCCCCTACGACGTCGTGCGCGACTCGCTCACCTCGCGGGACAAGGAGGTGCCCCTGGGCATCTTCTGCCGCAAGTCGCTCACGCAGTACCTCGACGCCGACAACCTCTTCGCGCTGACCAAGGCGGGGTTCGCCTTCTTCGAGGAGGAGTTCGACCGCGCCTACCCGTTCACCAAGTACGACCAGGTCTTCACGCCGGAGTACAACATGGGCGCGATGGAGAACGCGGGCTGCGTGACCTTCCACGAGATGTACGTCTTCCGCTCCAAGGTGCCGGACGCCCTCGTCGAGCGTCGCGCCCTCACCGTGCTGCACGAGCTGGCCCACATGTGGTTCGGCAACCTCGTGACGATGAAGTGGTGGAACGACCTGTGGCTCAACGAGTCCTTCGCCGAGTGGGCCTCCACCACCTGCCAGGCCGAGGCCACCGAGTGGACCGACGCGTGGACGACCTTCTGCACCCACGAGAAGGCCTGGGCCTACCGCCAGGACCAGCTGAGCTCCACGCACCCGATCGTCGCCCCGATCCGCGACCTCGACGACGTGGAGGTCAACTTCGACGGGATCACGTACGCGAAGGGGGCGTCCGTCCTCAAGCAGCTCGTCGCCTATGTCGGTCGTGAGCCCTTCCGCGACGGCCTGCGGGCGTACTTCGCCCAGCACGCCTGGGGCAACACGACGCTCGACGACCTGCTCGACGAGCTCGAGGCGACGTCGGGCCGCGACCTGCGCGCGTGGTCGAAGCTGTGGCTCGAGACCGCGGGCGTCAACACCCTGCGTCCGCTCGTCGAGGTCGACGACCGCGGCAACTACGTCGACGCCGTGATCGAGCAGACCTTCGCCGAGGGCTTCGAGACGGTGCGGCCGCACCGTCTCGCTGTGGGCCTGTACGACCTCGTCGACGGCACGCTGCAGCGTCGTGAGCGCATCGAGGTCGACGTCGAGGGCGAGCGGACCCCCCTTCCGCAGCTCGTCGGCCAGCGCCAGCCCGACCTGCTGCTGCTCAACGACGACGACCTCACCTACGCCAAGCTGCGTCTCGACGAGCGTTCCCTCGCAACGCTGCTCGCCCACCCGACGGCTTTCGCCGAGTCGCTGCCGGCGTCGCTGGCCTTGGCCTCTGCGTGGGACATGACGCGCGACGGCGAGATGGCTGCGCGCGCCTACGTCGAGCTCGTCCTGCCTGTCCTCGATGGGCTGTCGGACTCGGTGCTGCTGCGGGCCCTCATCGGCCAGGTGACGACCGCGGTCATGACGTACAGCGCCCCTGCGCACCGCGAGGAGGCACGTCGTCAGGTCGTCGCGCACCTCGCCGACCTGGCGCGCCGCGCGGCCCCCGGCAGCGACGCCCAGCTGCAGCTCGTCACCGGGCACTGCGGGCTGCTCGCCCCGGGCGACGACACGTCCTTCGTCGCCGGGCTGCTCGACGGCAGCGCGTCGCTCGAGGGGCTGGCCGTCGACACCGACATGCGCTGGACGCTGCTCACCGGGCTCGCGGCTGCCGGCGAGGCCGACGCCGACGCCATCGCGCAGGAGGCGAAGGGGGACAACACGGCCACCGGTCGCGAGCGGGCGGCGCGTGCCGCCGCGAGCATCCCGACGCCCGAGGCCAAGGAGGCCGCGTGGCAGGCCGGTGTCGTCGCGACGGACACCCCCAACTCGGTCGTCGACGCGCACGGGCTCGGCTTCGGCCGGACCAACGACCCGGCGCTGCTCACCCCCTTCGTCGAGCGGTACCACGGGATGCTCGAGGAGGTGTGGGCCGCGCGGACGCACGCCATCGCGGAGGGCATCGTCATCGGCTTCTACCCGATGGCGCTCGCCGGTCAGGAGCTGCTCGCCGCCACCCAGGCATGGCTCGACGAGCACCCGGAGGCCCCGGCGGGCCTGCGGCGCACCGTCGCCGAGAGCCGGGACGCGGTCGTGCGTGCAGTTGCCGCTCAGGAGCGTGACGCAGACTCGGTCGGATGATCGACATGTCCCAGTTGCTCGCCCTCGACCTCACGTGGGAGTCGACTCTCGACTGGCTCCTCGGTGCGCCGCTGAAGATCGTCGTCACGCTCGTCGTGGCGGTGGTCGCGCGGTGGCTGGCCCACCGGGCCATCACCAAGGCCGTCGAGGCGTCGATCGCGCGCAGCGAGGCGTCCCGGGAGAAGCGCGACCACAAGCGTGCCCAGGGCAAGCCGGCGCTGGTCGCGAGCGAGCGGTACCGGCAGCGCACCCTGACGATGGGGTCGCTCCTGCGCAGCATCGCGACCATCGCCATCGCGACGGTGACCGCGCTGACGGTGATGGCGCTGCTCGGCATCCCGCTGGCCCCGCTGCTCGCGTCCGCCGGTGTCGGTGGTGTGGCCCTCGGTTTCGGTGCGCAGGCGCTCGTGCGGGACTACCTCTCGGGCATCTTCATGATCCTCGAGGACCAGTACGGGGTCGGCGACTTCATCGACACCGGTGAGGCCGTCGGCACAGTCGAGGAGATCACGCTGCGGGTGACGCGGCTGCGCGACCTCGACGGGGTGGTCTGGTACGTGCGCAACGGCGAGATCATCCGGATCGGCAACCGCAGCCAGGGCTGGTCGACGGTCATGGTCGACCTGCCCTTCTCCTACCAGGAGGACGTCGACCGGGTCATCGGGATCATCACCGATGCCGTCTCCCGGATGAAGGACGATGAGCACTGGGGCGAGGTCCTGCGCGAGACCCCGTCCGTGCTCGGCGTGGAGACGATCACGGCCGGCACGGTGACGGTGCGGGTCTTCGCCACGTCCACCCCCAATGAGAACTGGGGCATCCAGCGCGAGATCCGTCGTCGGGTCAAGGAGGCCTTCGACCGCGAGGGCATCGCCGGTCCCCCGCTCCCCCTCGGCGGCAACGGGCAGCACCAGATCTGAGGCGCGCGCGCTGCGACCATCCTGACCTACCGGGGCGCTAG